>NZ_JADEWV010000107.1 GCF_015207455.1 Microcoleus sp. LEGE 07076 | reverse complement strand
CTTGAATATAGGGGAAAGTATTCGCTTGAGCGTTGTCGCCAATCAGCATGGAATCGCACTGAGAATAATTCCGAGCGCCTTTAGCACTAGGCCCCATTTTTACTAAGCCGCGATAGCTATTGGCAGAATTTCCGGCCGAAATTCCCTTGGAAATAATCGTGCTGCGAGTATTTTTTCCGATGTGGATCATTTTGGTTCCAGTATCGGCTTGTTGTTTGTTGTTTGTCAGTGCTACTGAGTAGAATTCGCCTACGGAGTTGTCGCCGACTAATACGCAACTGGGATATTTCCATGTAATCGCGGAACCTGTTTCTACTTGCGTCCAAGAAATCTTGGAATTGACTCCTTGACATAGGCCGCGCTTGGTCACAAAGTTGTAAATGCCGCCTTTGCCATTGGCGTCGCCGGCGTACCAGTTTTGGACTGTTGAGTATTTGATATCCGCGTTATCCATTGTTACCAATTCCACGACGGCGGCGTGTAGTTGGTTGGTGTCAAACATGGGTGCGGTGCAGCCTTCGAGGTAAGAGACAGAGCTGTTTTCTTCTGCGACAATTAAGGTGCGCTCGAACTGGCCGGAATCTCCGTTGTTGATGCGAAAATAGGTGGATAATTCCATCGGGCATTTGACGCCTTTGGGAATGTACACGAAGGAACCGTCGCTGAATACGGCGGAGTTGAGGGCTGCGAAAAAGTTGTCGCCAACTGGTACGACGCTACCGAGATATTTTTCTATGAGTTCGGGATAATCTTTGACTGCTTCGGAGATGGAACAGAAGATAACGCCGTCTTTGGCGAGTTTTTCTCTAAATGTTGTGGCGATGGAAACGCTGTCGAAAACGGCATCGACGGCGACATTTCCGAGGCGCTTTTGTTCGGAGAGGGGAATGCCTAGTTTCTCGAAGGTTTCGAGGAGTGTCGGGTCAACTTCTTCCAAACTGTTGAGTTTTTTTGGCTTTTGTTTTGGCGCGGAATAGTAGATAATTTGTTGGTAGTCGATCGCCGGATAGTTGACATGAGGCCAGGTGGGCTCGGTCATTGTCAGCCACTTCCGGTATGCTTTGAGGCGGAATTGCAGCATGAATTCCGGTTCGTTTTTCTTGGCGGAAATCAGCCGTACTACATCTTCGCTCAAGCCGCGGGGGATGGTGTCTGACTCGATGTCGGTGACGAAACCGTATTTGTATGGCTGGTTGACTAAGGTTGTGACTGTAGAGCTCATGATTTTGCGTGTTCAGTGTTCTAGATAATGCTCTCAAAGATGGCAGACGGGGCAATAACTATCTGGGCTTGAGCGAGTTCTGCTGGACTGCTCGGTTCAGTTAAACAACTGGTTTGTTGCTTTACTATATTTTAAGCTACATTAACAATAGTGATATTGTCAAAGTCTCAGAAATATTTTTTTGTGAAGATGATGCAGACTCAGCAGACTTCCACTAAACAAGATATCTTGCAGTTTTTGCTCAAGGGGGATAAAGCAACGGCTCTTGAGTTGGCGGAGTCTTTGGAGATGAGCCCGCAAGCAATTCGCCGTCATTTGAAGGATTTGGAGGGGGAGGGGCTGATTCAGTATCAGTCGGTTCAAGCTGGTATGGGGCGCCCACAGCATATTTATGAGCTTACCAGTCTGGGGCGCGATCGCTTCGGGAATCGTTACGGCGATTTTGCAGTGTCTTTTCTGGATACTTTGGCTGAGACTGTTGGGCGTGAGCAAGTGATTTCGATTCTGCAAAAGCAGTGGGAACGCAAGGCGATGGAGTACCGTCGGTTGGTGGGTGCGGGTTCGCTGCAAGAGCGGGTGAGTGGGTTGGTGGAGCTTCGCAAGGCTGAAGGTTATATGGCGGAGTGTTATCCTGTGGACGATCGCAATTCTGATTTTAATACTAAGGGCGATCGATTTGTGTTTATGGAACACAATTGTGCTATTTCTAATGTGGCTGAAACTTTTCCGAGTGTCTGTGGCAATGAGTTGGAGATGTTTGCGGCTGTGTTGCCGGATTGTACTGTGGAGCGGACTCACTGGATTATTGATGGGGAACATCGCTGCGGTTATTTGATTGCTAGAAAATTGACTGTTGACTGTTGACTGTTGACTGTTGACTGTTGGCAGTTGGCAGTTGTAACAAACAACAAATAACAAATAACAAATAACAAGTAACAAATAACAAATAACAAATAACAAATAACAAATAACAAATAACAAATAACAAATAACAAATAACAAATAACTATGGAATCTGATTTTTTAAAGCCGGAAGAGTGTGCGGAAGTTGATATGGCGCTGTTGTCGTCGAAGGAGAAGTTTTCGGCGCGGTTGGCAATTTATGCTTTGAGGGTGCTCAAGCAAATTGCTGGGGAGACTGGTTTGGCGGTGGCCGAGGTGAGCAATCAGCAGGTGATGGATTGGGTGAGGAATGATCAGAGTATTCAGCAGTCAATTCAAGTTGATGCTAGTTTTGAAAACTTTTTTACGAATTTGGTGATTGCGTCTTTGCGGCCGTTGAGGCAAATTGCGGCAGAATCTGAAGGGGCGATCGAGCAATTAACAGTTAAGCAGGTTGTGGCGTGGTTTGAGAAGGATGCGAAGATTCGCAGAGAGTAGGGTGTGGAGGCTGGGTTTTTGGATTTGCGATCGGGGTGGCGCGCTTCGACCACAGAAACCGGGTTTTTACCGAGTTTGTGGGCTGCAACGCAGTATTTTCGAGAAAAACCCGGTTTCTAGACTCCCACTATCGTAAGGGGCAAAAAAATATTTTCAAAAAGGGGTTGACAAACTTAGGGGAGTTTGGTAATCTAATAAATGTCGAGCGAAAAAGATGCAGCGCATCAAATTTAACGCAGACACAGGATTCAAAGTTTTTAAAGCTTTCCTGGTGCTTATGATGTAATGGAACCACTCCGATCCATCCCGAACTCGGTTGTTAAACGTTGCTATGGCGAAGATACTCGGCGGGTCACTGCCCGGTAAAATAGCTCGGTGCCAGGTTAATAATAAATTAAAGCTCTTTTCCCGCAACAACGGAAAAGAGCTTTAGTTTTTTCACATAATATTTTTGCCCCGTCCGCTCCAACGCCCTGTGAGGACGCGCTTTGGCGACAATTTCACAACTTCTCTGCCGCTTTCAGCTTGTTTCTTCTGCAAGTCTGCAAATATTGCGTCCAAGTCATAATTGAAAGACTTGGCATACTCTTGACGAATATTGTGAATTTCTTCTACGATTTCATCTTGCAACATAAATTAATTTCCTAGTAGTTCATAAGGCGTACAAAGAATCGGCAACTCGTATCCGAAATCAAAACTAATCTGATTCGATCGTCTTCAAAAACTCGTCTGCTGTGATTACTACCACACCACGAAATGGGTGCAATACGAGCAAATCCCTGTCACCAGTGATGATATAGTTCGCTTCTCCATTTAATGCCAACTCCAAAACCTTGTCATCTTTTGGATCTCGACACTCTTGCACATTGTCAATTATCTCTACCAGAACCGCCCTGTCCACCAAGGCTGCTAAAAATTCCTCCCTTTCTTCACTTGTGACATACCGATTAAATTTTTCGCGACCCAATACCTCATTCAATTCTTCTAGCAGTTCAAGTGATAGTAACACCTCTCCGTTTGCTAAAGCATATCGAAGGGCGCGATCGGGTTTACTGTTATCAAACAGAATCGCACTGACAATTGCATTTGTATCAAAAACGTAGCGCATCTTACTCATCAAAAAGAATTGAATCCAAAATTTCTGGGGTCAATCCTCGCGCTTGAGCATTCCGACTCATCTCACTCATTACCTCCTCTAGGGGTCTTTTGCGTCGAATTGCATCACTAAGTTTCAGGCTAAGTAATGCCTCCAATTTACGACGCTGTTCTTCAGAAGCAGCCTCAAATATCTTAGCAACTTCAGCATTGACGCGAATTGCGATCGTTTTGGTTTGCATGATGGTTATGTGATGTTTTAATGACTGTTTTCAAATAAGCTAGAATTGCGGGGGAATCGAACCATATTTTAACACAATCATCACAGGCGATCGCCCTTATTTTAGCACTCAAGAGTGGGCGATCGCCTTCCGCCTTCCTCATAGCCAGAATCGCGGGCAAAAGTTGCTACCTAAACTGTGCTATATTTTTGACCAATTTGTCGAAGCAATTTAGTGAAATTGTCCTTGTCAGATTCATTTAGAAACCTATCTACTACCTCTTTTAACCTAGACAAGTCCTTGGTATAGTTCTTCTCAGATAGCTGTGAAACTAATTGCGACGAGAAAAACTTTACTAAATCAGGTTCATTAGATAAGACATCTACAACATCTTTCAACTTAGACAAGTTCTGACTGTACTTCTCGTCTGATAAAATAGCTACTGCATTTTTTAATTTTGGCAACTTGTTTTTATACTTCTCATTAGAAACCAGATCTGATAAGTTTTTGTCACTCCCCACCATAGCTACTAACTCTTGCAACTTAGATAAATTGGTAGAGTATTTCTCGTCTGACAAAATATCTACTACCTTTTTCAACTTAGACAACTCCTGTTTCTGCTTCGCGTCAGATAGCAGTGAAGTTAATTTGCTTTCCTTCTTGACAAATTTTGCTAAAGTTTCATAGTTAATGGCATTAGCTTCTGAACCAAAAAATACTTTCCAAGCGATTTTTTCGTTTGTAAATACAACCCCCTCTTTTGCATCATTAAAAACACTGTTGTCTATCAAAGCGATTACTTTTTCTCCAGAGTTAAGAGATAGCCATGAAGATAGCGCGTTTGACAGTTTATCTAAGGGGATATTAGGAGCAGAGAATCCCTCCTCCAATTGGTATTTTTCTTTTATATTCTTTTGCAAAAATTCGCCTAAATAACCCGGAATGGTTTCTTCAGTATAGGTGTAGGTTCGAGTTTCTAACTGGTGCAGCATGGATGAATCGCGAGTCTTTACAGATTTGCGAAATGACCAAATTCCAATTGCTACACCCCCTGCAACAACAGCAGTACCGCCCGTGATTAAACCGAGTCCCCCAAGAGCCGAAATAGTGGCAGTAATAGCAGCAGCACCAGACAATGTACCGGCTACTTCCAAAGCAGTCGCAGCAGTCCAAGCAGCTAAAATAGTTGCAGTACCGGCGACTGTTCCTGTACCAATTGCAATTCCCAGGTTTTTTTGGTCTTCGCTATCCATTTCTGAGACTAACGCAATAGACAGGACTCCTGCGGCTCCAATTAACGCGGCTCCTCCTGTTACTACTGCTAAACCACCCAGCATTCCTAAACCACCAGCCGCGACAGAACCACCACCTAAAAAAGCTAAAGTCGCGTTGGTTGCAGCCGCCCCAGACAAACTGCTAATAGTGACACCTGTTGCTGTTTCTACTCCGAACATACTCAGTAGTTTATTAGCTACTGGAACAATTGCTGCTCCTCTTTTTTTAGCATCATCCATCAGTTTTTTGAATTCTTGATCAGTTGGGACAAAAGCATCGGCTTTTTCACCAGAAGCAACTTGATTATCTAAATTGTGTTTGCTTGCTATTGAGTAAACAACTTTAGCATTTTCTGGAATTTCAGCATTACTGATGAATGAGTCTAGGGATTTTAAAGCTGCGGCATCTTCTACTGTTTTTCCAGCACGTACCTGCTGATAAGTTGACAGGTACTTATTCGGTTGAGCGGGAGTTAATTTTTGGTTTTCCTCGATCAGTTTTACAAGAATGAAGTCCACTGTTAAGGCTGCTATCTTGGTACTGGCTGAAAGGTAGTATTGTTTGATTTCTAAAGGCAGTGCCGACGCGGCAACAATTGAGTCAATATCTGTGAGCGCCTTAAAGTCAGGAACAGGTTCGCCGGCACGGACGGAGGCAAAAGTCCCTCTAATTAGTTTCTTTTCTGCCTCAGTTAGTTTAGATTGACTTAATGCCATTTCAATGGCTTGCTCAGTTCCGAGTAAGCGCGAATTGTTACTGGCGATTTCGTAACGCTCTTTAATTTTTTTGTCTAGCTTTGAGGACGATATCACATAATCAAGCAAATCTAAGGCACTCACATCGTCAATATACTCACCATCCTCGATTTGCTCATAAACAAATTTGCATTTAGCTTTGCTTGCTTCTTTGAGAAATTGCGTATTTTTGTCAATTTCTTGATAAACTTGATCGGCTATTCTAAGTTGTCGATCGTATAAGGTATGCAAAACTACAGTAATATCTTTACCGTCTTGACCGCGCCCTTTGATGGTAATCTCTTGGCTATCTTGAGCTTTGGAGGGAATTGCTACCTGACAAGGTTCTCCAGATCGCAAAGTCAATGTTTCTTTTCCTCCGTTGCGGGCTGTTGTATAAGGAACAAAAATATGATAGTTCTCCAAGGTAGAGAAATTTTTGCCTAATCCCTCGCTATCAGCCATAGCGCTAGCTGGATCGAGCAAGTCTTTTGTCAATAAACCCAAAGTACCTAAAGCAACATAACTAAGAAAAGAGCGACGCTTGAGAGGAGAAATATTTAGGTTAGTCATAACTGAGTATTTGTAGCTTGAATGTAGTTTTTAGGCGAAATAATCAATTCCGAACTCTAATTTATCAACTTCGTTACTTCAAAATTTACTAGCAAACTTACCCTTAGCCCTAGTGGCCCACCCCAAAGCCTCTGATTGCTCCTAAATGGGATAAGCTTGTTTTTTTGGCGAAATTTTCCTGGCGCCAAAGCAAACTCACTCTATTAAATCACCGACACCCAACTTTGTCAACAGGTGATTGACTACAAAACTGCGCCTGTTGAGCAAACTGTAATTAAGCCAACAAGGACATCCGCGCGGCCAGATTATTCTGCAACTTGCCTAAAATTGTGCGATCGACTAATCCTTTAAATCTTCTAGAGGTTCATCAAAATCATCAGACATCCAGATTTTATCTTTCCAAATTCCAAGTCCGCCTCGCTTTGTCTGCTTTTCTTGACTTAAGTTTTTAGCCTGCTTTTCGATCAAAAACTCAATATAATGAAGCACTTCTGTCTGAAGAGACTCAGGGAGTTCTTCTAGTTTTTCTAAAATGACTGGCTGTATCATGGTTTCTTCTCGCGATCGCCCCATCCACTCCATTAAAACACCAAAACCCAATGTCAGCAACAGAATATCCCATTATCTAGCCCAAAATCGCACTCACACCATAATCATTCTGCAACTTGCCTAAAACTACCCGATCGACTATCGTTCCTAATAGCAGGAATCACAAAGAAAACATGAAAGCAATATTGCCACCTTGGATAGTTTTAGACTCCCTATTGCACAACTGGCTGCTAGAAGATATCGGTAGGGGCGATCGCACAACATCGGCCTTATTCCCCGCAGCCAGCATCCAGGGTACTGCTAAATGGATAGTCAAAGAAGCTGGAGTCATAGCCGGATTGCCGATCGCACATCGCACTTTTAAACTTTTAGACAGCAACCTCAGTTTCCTCCCCCAAGTACCCGAAGGGAAACTGTGCGAAAAAGGAGAAGTAATTGCAGAGATTTCCGGCAATTTCGATGCGCTGCTAACCGGAGAAAGAGTAGCTTTAAACTTGGCAATGCGTTTGAGCGGCATCGCTACTTTAACTCAGAAATATGTTGACAAAATTGCCGATTTGCCAGTGCAATTGGTGGATACGCGCAAGACAACACCGGGGTTGAGATTGTTGGAAAAATACGCGACTCAAATCGGCGGTGCTTGCAATCACCGGATGGGATTAGATGATGCGGTGATGATTAAAGACAATCACATTGCGGCGGCTGGGGGAATTGCCGAGGCGATCGCCCTAATTCGCAATTCTATCCCCTATCCGCTGACAATCGAAGTCGAAACCGAAACTCTCGCCGAAGTGCAGACAGCATTGCAGCACAAGGCGGATATTATCATGTTAGATAATATGTCCTGCGATCTGATGCGGCAGGCTGTGGCAATAATTCGCGAAAAGAGCGATCGGGTGAAAATTGAAGCTTCTGGGAATGTGACTTTAGAAACTATTCGGAGTGTAGCCGAAACCGGAGTTGATTATATTTCTACCAGTGCTCCGATTACGCGATCGACTTGGCTCGATTTGAGCATGAAAATTAATAGTTAGTTATTAGTTAGTGGTTATTAGTTAGTGGTTATTTGTTATTTGTTGTTAGTTGTTGGTTGCTATATCAAACGGGTGCATCTCAACTTTGGCAAATATGTTTGTAGGGGCGAAGCATGACCTCCGTCAATATGGGATTATAACTAATAACTTATATGCGGTCATGCTTCTTCAGGCTTCAAAAACCAGATGCACCCTATCAAATATCAAACCGATTGCGGTGTCCTGAGTTGCTGATAGTCAACAGTCAACTATTGGTTAGTTATTACCAATAACAAATAACAAATAACCAATAACCAATAACCAATTACTTCGAGATAAAATGCACCCAAAAATTCCCATCAGCCATACAGACGCTGCGGATTAAGCGATAGGAATAGTGCAAGTAGGCACCGCTGACACTTGTATCGTAGCCGCCTGGGAACCACTCGCCATAAGGGTCGTGAACAAAGAATCCTTCGCTGTCGTAGCCCGCAGCAACTATAATGTGACCGAAAGACGTGAAGTATCCGTGCATGACAGCGGGATTTCCGCTCGCCAGCCAATCTTGAACGTCATCAATAGTTGCATTCTCGGTATAGAAATCTTGAGCGCCGTAATCTTTAACAATTTTTGCTAAATCGTAGGGGTCCCAGCGACTGTAACCTTTGGAGATCGCATATTCGTAAAGTTCGTCTTCATATTGTCCGGTTCTGTTGCGCCGCGGCACTCTCAAAAAGTCCAGACACATCGCTATGGAAGTTACGTTACAAGCACCTGTAGGATTGTAGAAGTTATCCATTTGCGATCGATAAGGAATGCCAAGTCTGACTGTTGGCGGATTTGGTTTGGGATAAAGCAAAACGCCGTCTAGAGTAACTTGAGCGTGTCCTCCGTAAACATACCAAATCCCTGAATTTTTGAAAGACTGGTTGCGGAGAGCAACTCTGATGTGGCCGCGAATCGGAGCAAAAGCTAGGAGTTCAAACTCTTTTCCCGCTGGGATGACTTGTTTTTCTGATTCCTGAAGCTGAGAAGAGGCTAGGGGTTTTGATTTAAAAATGGTGTCTTTGAGCGTTTTCAGCAGCGGGCGAGGTGTGGGAATGTCCGTTGTTTTCGTTTCGATCAGCTTTTTGGCTGTGATTGCTCCCAAAAAACCCGGTTCGCCACACTTCGTCAAGGTTTGAAATCGGTGGAGGGCGGCGGTAGAAAGTGGGCCAAAGATGCCGTCTACTGGAGGTTTCAGTAAACCCAGGTCGATGAGGCGGCTTTGAATTTGGCGGCTGAGTTCGTCGTCAGCAGCGATTGCTTTGGCATCGTACCTAATTTTTGAGTTGAGAAAGTTTTGTAATTTCATGCTTCCCTGCACGCTTCAACGATTCCAAGTTTATACTCTCAGAAAATTACGGCAATTTTACCGATCGCCCGTACATTAAAAGCTTTAAATTCATGATTCGATACAAAACCTTTAAGGCGGAGTGCGATCGAACTTGATATCCTGTCCGATCGATCGATCGTAATAAGATTGGTTCGTAGTGCGGACTTTAGTCCGCAACTTAAGAGCGGACTTTAGTCCGCATTACTAACCTTTTTTTGTGAAGATCGTAGATCGGACACGATATGACACAGTATTCTCAAATCAAAGAAGGTGATGATTTACCTTCTTTGTGCTCCCTAGCTTGACAAGCAAACGATTGCGCCTGGGAAGGAAGCAGTCGGGTTTATGCTGCTTCGGGGCGAATTACCACAACGCCCATCGCGTCGGGAGACAGATATTTGACGGCGGCTTCCCGGATATCCGGCGCTGTTATAGCTTGGATGCAGGCGGAGTAGTTGAGGGCGGGAGCGATATCTCCTAGCATTGAGTGATAGTAACCGTACAAACTTGCTCGATCGCTGGGAGTTTCGTTACCGAAGATAAACCGATTTGCTACTTGGGTGCGGATGCGGGAAATTTCGGCATCTGTCACCAGTTCGGTTTGCAGAGTGCGGATGTGTCCCACGATGGCTGATTCGACTTCTGCCAAGTTTTCTGTCGCTAGTTTAGCCGAAATCGAGAATACGCCCCCGAGCCGCTGAGTCATGTTGCTGACGGAAATTGACGAGACTAGCCCTCTTTCTTCGCGCAACTCCTTAACCAAGCGAGTGGTGCGGCCGTGGCCCAAGATTGTCGCCAAAACGTCTAAGGCATAGGTTTCGGACATTTCCAGCAAACCGGGTACTCGCCACATCACCATCAGTCTGGCTTGCTGGAGTGCAGAGTCTACAAATTCGCGGCGGACTGTTTCGGTAAAGGGCGATTCTTTGCCGTAGTTGAGAATTTCGGATTCTGGGTGAAAGTTGCCGACATCTGGCGGATTTATGGGTCGATTTTGTGCTGTGCTTTTGGCCGCAAAACTGTCTGCGACAATTTCTACGAGCCTCTCGACCGGCAAATTGCCTACAGCGACTGCTGTCATCGCCCCGGGCTGATATCTGCTGCTGTGGAAATCCCGCATTTGTTGGGCGGTAAGATTTTCGATGACGGAAGTCGGGCCCAGTACCGCTCGCTTGTAGGGCAGGACTTCAAAGGCTAATTGCATCGATCGGTGATAGGTGCGGCGGCGGGGATTGTCTTCGGAGCGTCTAATTTCTTCCAATACTACCAGCCGTTCCCGCTCGAAAGCGTCGTCTGGAATGCTGGCGTTGAGCAAGACATCGACTTGTAAGGGAGCTAGTTCAGCAAAATCTTTAGGGGCTGTGGTGATGTAATAGTTAGTGTAATCTTGGCTGGTGGCGGCATTGGTGACAGCACCGCGCTGCTCGATCGCCCGCTCAAATTCTCCGCTTTTGATGCTGGGAGTTCCTTTAAAAATCATGTGTTCCAAAAAGTGAGCCATGCCGTTGATTTCGTCGGATTCGACGGCTGAACCGAGATTCATCCACACGCTGAGGTTAACGGCATCGACCGGCAAGTGTTCCGCTATAACTGTCAGGCCGTTGGGGAAATGGCGCACTGTTGGGGCGTTGAGGGGCGATCGGGAGGATGGTTTGAGTAGGGTTGATGTCATTGGTGTTTTAAATTTACCTTTTCTTTTATATCTTAAAGGTCTTTACAAAAAACATCGAATATCCGGCATCTGGCGCGATCACAGGTTTTGATAAATTTATTATGTCACTATTTTCACAGCCAGCTTGGCAGCGATTTGACCGATCGACCTCGGGAAAAATTGGCTTAATTTTGACTGTAGCGCTGGTTTTTTCGGCACTGTTAGCTCCTCTGCTTCACTCCTACGATGCTGCGGTCGATCGAGATTATTTGTTGCGCTTAGCCGCTCCTAGCGCTAAACATTGGTTCGGCACCGACGGTTTAGGGCGAGATTTGTTGGTGCGGGTGTGGCACGGATTGGGGATATCTTTGCTTGTGAGCGTCGTTTCTGTGAGCGCGGGGTTATTTCTGGGAGCGGTTTTGGGGCTCTTCGCCGGCTATTTTCGGGGCCCGGCTGCTGTGGCGATCTGCACTTTGGCGGATATTTTGCTAGCGTTTCCTTCAATCTTACTGGCGATCGCCGTTGTCACCGTCACCGGGCCGAGCCTGCAAAGCGTAATTATCGCCGTCAGCGCCGTCCAAATTCCCATTTACATCCGCCTCACCCGCAGCATGGTGCTATCTCTGCGAGAACAAGAATTTGTCTTAGCTGTCAAAGCCTTGGGCGCCAGCGACTTGCGGATTATTTTTCGCCACATTTTGCCCGGAAGTCTCGCACCTCTAGTTGTACAAGCAACTCTTTCAATTGGTACAGCCACCCTAGAAGCTGCTGGTTTAGGTTTTTTGGGTTTGGGCGCGCAGCCGCCAGCCCCAGAGTTGGGGACAATGCTTTCCGATGCTTTCAAAGGCGGATACGCTCTTTCATCTCCTTGGACTATTTTGTTTCCCGGTTTGCTCATTACCTTGACAGTTCTCGGTTTCAACCTTTTAGGCGACGGGCTGCGAGACGTTTTAGACCCCAGAGAAAATTAGAGGACGAGATGGGGAATTTATACTTTTGCCTTTTACCTTCTCCCTTCTTCCCTCTGCGCCCTCTGCGCCCTCTGCGGTTCATCCCCTCTTCCCTCTAATTCCCTCTTCCCTCTTCCTTCTTCCTTCTTCCTTCAGATGACTTGACTGGTGTCACGATCTACGCGAAACTTTACATAACACTGACGTATTGCTCCTACATATTAATAAGTTCTGTTAAGTTGTGACTCAAAACCTATCAATTAGTCAAAATTGATATAGCGGCGAGTCAGCCAACTCTCAAGAAGCGACTTCAGGAGGCATCGTACCCGGCGATCGGGCGTCGGTGTCTGATTTCATTGTTCCTATTTAGTCAGCCCGAATTATGGAAACACTAGAGTTTGTGATTTATCCAGATGGTCGCGTACAGGAAACAGTCACCGGCATTGTCGGTGCTTCCTGCGCTGAGGTAACGGCAGCAATTGAAGCCCAGCTCGGTGTGGTGCTTCATCAAGAGTCAACATCTGAATATTTCGCGCAAGTGCTACATCAGTCAGCCGAAGCGACGGCCCAACAAGTGGCTTTTAGCGATTGGTAATCTTTTTTGTTCAGTTCACTTAAATTATTTTGAAACCACCATGTCACACTTTAGCCAAATTAAAACCCAGATCCGCAATTTGAATTCTTTGGAAGCTGCTTTAACTGACTTGGGTATCGACTGGAAGTCGGGCCCCACGGAGGTGCGCGGCTATCGCGGCCTCACCAGCACTGCTGAGGTGGTTATTGAGCAAGAAAACGGCTATGACTTAGGTTTTAGCTGGAACGGGACTGAGTATGAATTGGTGGCGGATTTGCAATTTTGGCAGCAAGCTTGGTCTGTAGACCGTTTTCTGAATAAGGTGACTCAGCGCTATGCTTACCATACTGTGGTGAATGAAAGCGCTAAGCAGGGTTTCCAAGTTTCTGAGCAAAAGCAAAATCAAGACGGTTCGATCCGCTTGGTGGTACAGCGCTGGTGCGCTTAAGGTTGTTCGAGATTTTTACAATCTTGTTTCATCTAAAGTCCGCCCAGGCGGACTTATTTATTATTGTGAGGGATCTAAATGTCTGAGCTTTCTGGACTCGGAATAGATACAGCAGGCGATCGCTCTGGTTTAGAGCCGGAGTTGGGCGGATTTTTGCGGGATGCGCCCGATCGCACTGGTTTGGAACCGGAGTTGGGCGGTGTGTTTCGCCAAAAAGGTGTCTATGTTGATGAGATTACCTGCATTGGCTGCAAGCACTGCGCTCATGTTGCTCGCAATACTTTCTACATTGAGCCGGATTACGGGCGATCGCGCGTAGTTCGACAAGACGGGGATTCTGAAGAGTTGATTGCTGAGGCGATCGACACTTGTCCGGTAAATTGCATTCACTGGGTTGACTACACCGAACTCAAGAATCTGGAAGAAGAACGCCAGGATCAGGTGATTCCTTTAATTGGTTTTCCGGTGGATTTGGCGACCGTTCGGGCCGGTGTTCGCCAGCGTCGAAAGAGTAAGGGCGATCGTAAGTTCAAAGGTAGCCATTGACATCCCCAGATTTTCCCATCAGGCTCAACAAAAACAGCCCGCGCGGGCTGTTTTTGTATCCATTCTCTCCTTCAAATTCATTTGAGAGGATGATGGTCAGCCAGAATTTTCTCAACTCTCGCTTCGTCAATTCTGGCAGTTAATGTTGTTGCCTCGTTGTTATCGCGAATGGTTTTTGCTAAAGTAAAAGACGAGCCGACAGAAAAAGTTAAACCCATACCCATAAATGCTTTTTGCCAAGGATCTACCTGTAAATAAATGATACCTACAGTAGTTGCGGACAGGGCAACAATAAAAGAAACCCAGCACTGAAGTATCCAAGCATTAGTATCTTTTTGGCGTATGATTTGTTTCTGCATAGTGCCTCTAAGTCAAATATATCTTTTGGTTGATTAACTTAAAGCATAGAGAGTGCGACTGAAGCGGTCAGGAGAGCAGGGGACAGTTTCGATAAGTGAACAGTGCGATCGGGCTTTTTACTAAAAATTAGAACGCTGTAGATAGGGTTTAAGGCGATCGAAAGAGTGGTGGGGAGTAGACAGTTGGGAAACTGGACTAAGGGAGATTGATTAGTTGGATTCGTTTTGTTAATTACTAGGGTCGGCGTCTATGGTTTGCTACTGTATTTGTTGTAGCAAAGCTTGATAACGCTCTCGTTCTGGTTCAAGTTGGCGCTTCCTGTGCACGCTGCCGTTGTTGTTCAGCTTGGGTAGGATGCTGGCAAACAAGATTTCTAGATTTTCTTTAATAGTGACAATCCATCGGAATTGTTTGGTATTGTCGGACATTGGTTCTCCGTCGCTGTCTCGGTAGATAATTTCTGGTTTGGTTTCAGGGGTGAGTTGTTGTACCATGCTGTTTGATGGTTGGGCGTGCTGATTTTAGTATAGCGGCTGGGGGTGAGAGAGGTGAGGGGGCGAGCGTTTTTTTGGGGAAGGATAATAAAAGCTCACTTCTGGCTACCTCTTATAGTAGGATCGAGTCCCATTATATCTATGTTCATACCACTTTTTAAAGTAGGGTCGATAACTTCTACTGCCATGCTACCTTTTAAAGTAGGGTCGATAACTTCTACTGCCATGCTACCTTTTAAAGTAGGGTCGATAACTTCTACTGCCATGTTACCTTTTAAAGTAATATCAAAAGTTCCTGGTAAGGTATCATCCCAACTATCATCTCGTTTGTCTTGATTGACTATTGAATCTATCCTTTCATAAATTTTTTGGAAGCTTTCAAGAATCTTATCAGTTTTAGACTCAATATCTAATCCCTTAAGAGATGGAGCGGATGTTACTATTTTTAAAATTTCTATTGATGCTTCTAAAGTATTCATTGCATTTTTTTCCATGATTTAATTTATCTGTCATACTATTTTTGATCCAAACATTAGGTATGCTGTTCATTTACTTATAACATATACCCGCATATTTTTTGTGGGCAGATTTGTTACTATTCAAATATTGTTTCAGTCTTCCGCACACATTGATAATCATTTGATTCGTGTTGATTTCTGTAGGGCTATAGTTAGTGTCGTTTAAATTCCATATTCTTACAGTTTTATCACGACCTCCTGTAATAATTGTCTGACCGTCAGGACTGAAGCTTACTTCATTGACTTGACCAATATGCCCTTCTAGAGGAGGTAATGAAGTACCATCTACCTTCCAAAGTCCGATTTTTCCCTCTGCATTTGCATAAGCAATCAGTTCGCCATTGGGGCTAAATGTTACGGCCAGCATCTTATTATCATCCTTTGTGATAATTTTTGATACAAAATCATCACGATCTTTTTTTACCACAAGAGGATCTCTTTGCGATTTCCAAAATCTGAGAGTATTATCATCGCTAATAGAAGCTAATGTTTTACTATCAGAGCCAAAAGTTACAAAGTTTACTGCTCCTTCATGTTGAGTCAGTGTACTCAATAATGTTCCATCTACTTTCCATAGCTTTATGGTCTTATCACCACTACCAGAAACAAGAAGTTGACCGTTAGGACTAAACTTTACGCTGTAAACTACGTCTTTATGTCCACTGAATATTTTAGGTGTATTGCTGGTATTTTTCCACTGCCATAGTCTAATAGTTCTATCGTTACTAGCGGAAGCAATAGTTTGACCATCTGGGCTAAAGCTAAGATGAGAAATTGCTCCTTGATGTCCCTTCAGCGTCGTGAATAAAGTTCCTTCTTTACGCCAAATCTTTATGGTTTTATCAGCACTTCCAGAAGCAATGTACTGACCATCAGGACTAAAACTTACAGTCCAGACTTTATCAGTATGATCTTTAAGAATCTTCCCTTGAGTACCATCTGTTTTCCAAAGCCTTACTGTTTTATCCGGCCCACTAGAAGCAATCAGGTTGTCTTTAGCATTAGGGCTAAAGCTGACACTGCTTACACTCAGTCTATGCCCTTGTAAACGATTACGCTCTCGTACTTTAGAGACTAAGGTTTGAATTCTTACTAAGTCATTATGATCTTCTATTCCTATAGCTTTTATTTGCTTAAGAGCTTCCAGACTTGCTACCATTGCTTCAAGTTGGTTGTGGCTATCTAATAGTTGTTCAGCTTTACCTATTAAAGTTCCTACAGCGAGCGCCTCCCGTTGTTTCTTCTGACTTGCAAGCACATTAGTCAGTAGTCCCAAGCCAAGAGTAAATGTTAAAAGTACCCCAGACGCGATCGCCCATTTCGTTCTTTGCTTTTGAGCCTTAAATTTTTCATCCGTCAGTTGTATTTCCTTTTCTAATCTATTGATTTGCTGTTGCAGCTCCCGATCGCGCCTACCCACACTTTTCTCCAAAAACTCCCTCTGATCCCCAGTCAACTTTGGCACCACCCTCCTCTCCCACTCCTCAACCTCCGCCAATCGCGCCCCCGTCAGCAGGTCATCATCCGACTTACCATAACTCTCCTTCCACTCCCGACAAGCTGTCTCTAACCGCCGACTAATCCGAATATTTTCCAGATCCTCTTCAATCCAACCACTCACCAATTTCCACCGACACAACAAAGCTTCATGGGCCACTTCCACTATATTTTCATCCACAATAATCAAACGCTGCTGCGCCCCAGCCAACAGCCCAATTACTCGATCCAACTGCTCAGTAGAATCTGCGATGTCCTTTACTCTACCCCAATCAACCCGCCGGCGCGTTACCTCCGTACCCTCACCCAACTGCACCAACTCTATAAATAGTTTGCGTACAAAAAGGCGATCGCCCTCAATAAGACTTTCATAGATTGCATTAGCTCGATTTTCCAAAGCCCCTTGAACACCACCAATATCTTCATAGCCCTTTTTTGTCAGTAACGGCTCTGGAAACTCCGGTTTTTCAATACAAACTCGCCACAACTCCTTCAAAGCATATTGTAACAACGGTAATGCTCCCGGTTGACCGGCCACATCTTGGGCAATTTGGGATACTAACCCCCGCTCAAATTTTACCCCGTGCAGTTCGGCCGGTTTCTCGATCGCCTCTGGCAACTCTTCAATCCCTAGCGACTTCACAATATAAGTTGTAGTCGGAATATGATTGATCAAATTTAAAACTTCTGGATAATTAGCACAGCGAATTAAAAAATCTCCACGAAGTGCAATAATCATCCGGCTCTTTCGCTCAGTATCATTCATCTCCTTTACGATCAGGCGGATAAAACTCTCTCGCTCGGCTTCATCTTCACAGAGAGTAAATACCTCCTCAAACTGATCTATAAAAATTACAAAAAGCTGATTCTGATCTCGATGTCGAGCTAGAATATCCACCAGTTTTCCGAGGGGTTGCTTCCCAGGAGTAAAAGATTCAACTGGCCACTGACTGCTACCAGGAATTCTATCCCGACTTAACTGTGGCAACAATCCCGCTTTAATTAATGAAGATTTGCCAGAACCAGAATAGCCGAGAACGGATAAAAAACGGCTATTTGTCAGGTGAGTAATCAGCGTCCGAACTGCTTCCTCCCGCCCACAAAAATACTTCTCTTGTTCAGCTTCAAAAGCTGAAAGTCCCAGATACGGATTTTCGCGATCGAAAGTAATTTCAGTAGCCGAAGTCTCTAGTGGCGGATACGTTACCAGAGTAATGCAGCGGCCCCAGCCCATACGAATCGCTTCTTGCCCCCACTGAGTGCCCTTAAGTTCATTGCTGATATAATCAAATAGGCGATCGCCACTGACCTGCCCATTTCTACTAGCATTTTCCGATGCCAAACCCTTCAGCAAAGCTCCTGTAAAAATCGCGTGCGTTTCCCCAGCCAAAGCTTTTACAGTCTCAAAACTCCGGCAAGCCGTAATTAAATAATAATCCTTTTGCGTACTGAAAGCCCTTAAAGTTTGTTGCACTAGCTGACTTTCAATAAAATATCCACTATGACAGCAGTCCAACAACATTACCAAACTGCTCAGATTCGACTTCTCAATTAGCCGATTGAGGCTTGACAAATCAATCCCGTATTTATAACTGACCACCTGTCTTCCCACCTTTTCCACCTGACAGTCGGAAGTAGCCAATGCTCCTTTTTGCTCCCCCAAGTTATCAAAAAAAGTCATACCGTGACCGGCAAAATAAATCAGTACCTCACTTTTCGTACCTTGTTTTAAGAGCAAAGTTTGCAGAGCTTCACATACCTCATCAGCAGAAACACTTTTTTGCTGTGCTACTTCAAAACGTTGGGTCTCAGCGTTCCAGCGCTCTGGCAGTCGAGTAACAGTATACTTGCCATATTCCTCTAATACCTGTGCAACAACTTCAGCATCAGTAGCCGCTTTAGGGAGGGGTTTGAGGTTGGAGTTGTGATACTGAGCAATACCAATAACAAGGGCGTAACGAGCCATTTAGTTCAACCTAAATTTAAAAATACTGGCTTAATTGACAAACACCCTGAACCGCTGTTTTCCTTTAAACGCTATAATAACTAAACTTTCCGGAAGCAAGCTCGATCTTTAAGCAAAATCTACATAAACTTAACAAGAGGTAACAATATGATAGAGCGTTTCGCCTTTGAAGAAGATAAAGAAGTATACGAAGTCACAATTGACGAAGCTACAACCTCAGACGACGATAGTCCTTTTGATGAAGAGAGGGGCCTGGGAAGCGATGCGCTTAACCGGATGCAGCAAGCTCGCCTGCTAATTCGCAATTATGCTATCTATGCTGTCACGGCTTTTAAAGATTTTGGTGCGGCTGAGGTTGAAGAAGTAACACTGAAATTTGGTATCAAAATGGGTGGCAAAGCTGGCATCCCTTACATTGCAGAAGGTACAGGAGAAAGCAACTTAGAAATTGAGGTAAAGTGCAAGTTTCCTAAATCTGCTGCAAGCGAAAAGTCTTAAGGCTGGGGAGGGTGAAACATTTGGGTATAAAATCTCCGGTTTTCTCCATGCTTTGTCGCCCAAATGCTTCATATAAACTTCGTTTGCATCAGAATTAATATTACTCACAGCCTGGACACGGCAGTGCCGTGTCCCTACATTAATCACGGTAGGGACACGGCACTGCCGTGTCCTCTGTATCATAAGCCGTGTCCTCTGTATCATAAGGAGTGGAACCGGAATTGATATTACTTATTTTTCTGCTGAGTCTTCGCTTGTTCGATCGCAATTTCCCTCACAGCTTGGAAAGAACTCAAATTCGACGAACCCTCAATCGCCTTCACAGCCAAATCTTGAACCTGTTTCAAAGCAGAATCAAGCTGTTTCGACAAACTAGCAATCCGCGATTCCTGATTTTGAAGAGTCTGCAACATTCCTTGAATTTGCAGCTCATAATTTTGCTTTTGTCCCTCGATATCCTTAGCCGACAAATCCGCCTTAACCTTAGCTTGATAATTGCCAATATTGCGACCAAAATCTTTCCCATTCTTGATATTAGCTTCCAGTTCCTTCGGGAAAGCTTCCACCTTAGCCTTAACTTCCGCAGACAATTTTTCCAGTTCCGAAATAGATTTTTCCCGTTGGGCCCACAGTTTCTCCTGTTCCTGGCGAAACTCTTCAATTTCTTGATACAGCCTTTGCTGGCGCTGTTCGTATTCTTCGATATCCAAATCTCGCTGAAGATTCAGATCGTAATCATACAACTCCTCATCCCGATCGCGAGCTTTTTCTTGATTTTTATTGCGTTCTTTAACCGCCAACTTTTGTAATTCCTGCTCTTTTTCCCAACCAAGACGCTGTTCCAACAACTCCTGTTCAACAGTTTCGCGCTGTTCGGTGAGTTCGTCAGTAAAAGTTTTCGCACTTTCTTCGTACTGCTGAATTAAATTATCCAGCGTATCTTCCGCAACATCTTCTAAACTATGCAAATCTTGCAGTTGTCGAACTTCCTCACCCACTGTGCGCCGCAGTTCTTCCAGTTTAGCAGCTTCGGAAGTTAATTTTTCCGACAACTCGCTGACAGCACCACCAAAGCCAAATTGCAGCAAGATTAAATTATCAATTGTGGACTGCATTTTTTGTTGAGTTTGAGTTAAAGCCATTGGTTTTTGTGGCTCCAAAATAGGTTTTTCTGGTGCTGGTGCTGCTGGTGGTTGCTTTGGAGAAGCATTTAGCTGTTTAATTTGCAATTCTAACGCAGCTTTTTCTTGCGCGGCTTCCTTGTACGCTTCTAAAATTTCAGCCTTAGTGCTTTTGTCGCTAACTTTTTTGTTCATGGCTTTTCATTTGTTAATATTTGGGAATTTGTTTCGTACTAAGGACTTCAGTCCTATTATGTTCGTAGTAAGGACTTCAGTCCTTCCAGGTTCATACTAAGGACTTCCATTCCGATGCTGCGAAGCCGGATGCGGACTAAAGTCCTCACTACGAACGGGGTTTTAAGCTTTGCTTGCAAAAGCTTTCATTGCCAAATCTTGCGCTTGCTTCATCGTCGCTTGCAGTTGCGCGGAAATCTCAGCAATTTGTTCAGTTTGTCGCCCAATTGTCTGCTGTAAAGATTGGACTTTCAATTCATATCCCTGCTTGCTTCCTTCCCATTCTTTATCCGCTAAATCTGCCTTGACTTTAGCTTCGCTGGAAACTTCTTGAATTGCTTCTTCTTTGGCTTTGACATGAGCCTGTTTGAGTTCTTCTTCAAATCCGGTGGCTTTTCTTTGATTCTCTTCAAACTCCCCTTGACTGTCGCTGAGGACTTTTTCTCTTTCTGCCCAGTTTTTGTCTTTTTCGCGGGTAGACTCTTGCAATTCCCGTTCTAGTTTGCGCTTCGTTTCTTCGTATTCGTCGGTTTCAATTTTGCGATCGCGCTGCAATTCGTATTGATAATCGGCTGTTTCCTGCTGCCGCTGTTTACTTGTGAGTGCAATTTTTTCTTGAAATGCTGCATCAAATTCTTGCTGTTCTTTCTCCCAAGTCTTGCGCTTTTGGGTTGTATCTTTTTCCAGGACTTCGCGCTGATTGGCGGCGTTTTGTTCGAGGATTGTCAGTTTTTCCCGGTGCTCTTGAGTTAAAATGTGGAGAGCGTCTGCTACAACTCGAATTTGCTGCAACTCCTGTAATTGTTCAGCTTCAATATCGATCGCCTTTTTTAACTCATCTAATTTTGAAGATTCCACCTTCAGTTTTTCGGAAAGCCCGCTGGTGATGCTGCCGAAATCTAATTGTAAGTCTGCCAAGCCTTTAACAATGCTGTCAATTGTGTAGGTAGAGGCGACTTCGAGGACTTGTTTGTTTTTAGCTTTTTCGGCTGATTGTTCTTTTGTTTCGACTTTAGATTCAATCTTTTTCTTTTCAGCTAAAATCTGCTGAAAATCTTGCAAGATTTTGGCTTTGCTATCCTTTGCAGTTGCTAATGTCATAATCCTTGTTGCTCCTGATTCAAACTTTTAGACACGTTGTTAATAAGACGTGTTGAGCTATCCTAAATGCCGGAGTTGGCTGAGAATAGAGCGATATTTTTTGGCTGCATTTGGTGGCAAGTCTGGATGATTGCTTTCTAGGGATTTGAGAATTTTTTTACAGAGCTCGCACCGATTTGATTGCCAGCACTCGCAATCGTCAACTATACTTACCAGTGTGTCTTTAAGCAGTTGATTTTCAGAAAGCAAAGCTTGGTAATTTCGCCGGATAGATTCGGCAACTACACTCATGTGCTGGAAGTCTTCGGTGAGACTTTCGATGTCGTTAACTGTATCTGCCCGAATTTGGTCGAGTAGCTCGCAATTTTCTCGCAAAGGGCTTTGTTGCAAGTTTGGTTTGGTTTTGATTTTCGTTAATTTCTTCATTTTACTCTTCGCTGTCACAGTTACCGAAAAGGCGCGATTCAATCGCGCCTTTTCCACAAAATTAGAACAAGTCAGCAGTCGCTCTATCTTCCGCTGACGGTAGCGACATACCGCCGTTAGAATTCAAAGCAATAGCATCGCTTTCACCGCTAGTGTGAGCAGCCATCAAGGAGGCAACTTGTGCTGCTGGTAGGTTATCTAAACAAATCATAGCCCTGGTTCCTTCCAAGTCAATCATCCGCGATTGATTGCTCGGATCGGATAAAACTGCTGCTGCTTGATCGATAACTGCCCAGTCTTTCCGCTCCATCCACGACCATTTTAAACTGTAGTAATTTATCGGTTTTACTACTCCGCTGTCGTCGGGTTTCTGACCGGAATGTTTGACAAATTCGGGAATAAAAATTCCGGTCGCTGGCTCTACGCCGCGGGATTGAACTGATGCGACTAAACGGTTAAAGTCGTTCCAGCTGCGGTTTTTGATGTATGTCACCATGACAACTCCTTGGGGCAGTTCGCCTGTTTCTGCGACAAACCAAAGTTGACCCCAAAGTGTGTGGGAAGTTTGACCGAGGGAACCGAAGAATTTGGCAAATTTGAGGATGGTGATCGAACACTTGGAACCGTAGTCTGTGTCGCCGATCGCCCATTGGCCACTTTGGCAATTGTTGCGAACTGCGATCGGGATTTCTGGTACTAGCAAAGCGTTGCTCGGTTTGGCAC
>NZ_JADEWV010000106.1 GCF_015207455.1 Microcoleus sp. LEGE 07076 | reverse complement strand
GCTCTATAGCCCGTCCTGGACGGGCTATAGAGCCCATCCCACAAGAACAATAAAAATGGTAAGTTATTTAATTCTCATTCCTAAGATCGCACTTTTGTCGATCGCCCATCGGGAAAGTTGAGATCCAGAACGTTTGGGCCTATCCTATTAAGCTGAGGGCATCTCAAAACATCCGAGCTGCTAGCTCAGCCTTTGAGTCTCCAAAAATAATCAATAGCGATCGAAGTATTTTTAAGAAAATGACACAAAATCACAAGTCAACAGTTATCATCACCGGCGCATCCTCCGGCGTCGGCTTGTACGGCGCGAAAGCCCTCGCAGACAAAGGATGGCACGTAGTGATGGCCTGTCGCGACGTGCGGAAAGCTGGAGACGCAGCCCAAGATTTGGGCATACCTCAAGGCAGTTTCTCGATTATGCAAATTGACTTGGGAGATTTGGAAAGCGTGCGTCGGTTTGCGAGGGAATTCAAGGCCAGCGGCAGGCCTCTCGATGCTTTGGTGTGCAACGCGGCAATTTATATGCCTTTGATTAAAGAACCGCTGCGGAGCCCGGAGGGTTACGAGTTGACGATGATTACAAATCACCTCGGTCATTTCCTGCTGTGCAACTTGATGATGGAAAATATGAAGCCTTCCTACTATAACGATGCGAGAATCGTGATTTTGGGAACCGTGACTCACAATCCTGACGAGTTGGGCGGCAAGATTCCGCCGCGCCCTGATTTAGGAAATTTTGAGGGCTTTGAAGCGGGTTTTAAAGACCCGATTTCGATGGTTGACGGCAAGAAATTTGAACCTGTCAAGGCTTACAAAGATAGCAAAGTTTGCAACGTGCTGACGATGCGGGAATTGCACCGCCGCTTTCACGAATCTACGGGGATTAATTTCACTTCGCTGTATCCCGGATGCGTTGCGGATACGCCGCTGTTCCGCAATCACTATCCTTTGTTTCAGAAGCTGTTCCCGCTGTTTCAAAAGAATATCACGGGGGGTTACGTGTCGCAGGAGTTGGCGGGGGAAAGGCTGGCGATGGTGGTTGCCGATCCTGAATACAAGCAATCTGGCGCTTATTGGAGTTGGGGAAATCGCCAGAAAAAAGATGGCAAATCTTTTGTGCAGAAGGTTTCTCCGCAGGCGCGGGATGATGAGAAAGGATCTCGGATGTGGGAGTTGAGCGCTAAGCTGGTTGGTTTGGCTGACGCATCTCAAATGGGTGCTGCTACTGCGGGGCAGCACAGTTCAACATAACTGGTGGTACGATCGAATGAACCGCGTAGGCGCGAAGAAAGGCTTCGCCCGCGCTACAAGCGTCTTCGCGGTTGGTTGAGTCGATCCACGCCGGATTTTATATTACACGATATTTTTTCCGATCTGAACCCGGTTGATGTGTAAGTCTTGGGAATTGAATAGCAGTCGATCGACTTTTGAGTTGGTAACGTCGGCGAAACAATTTGCTGAGGCGGCTGTTGCTTTTTTTACTGTCAAGATTAATTTTTACTTGAGGGTGCTGACTTTCTAAAAATATTTTCCCCCACTTAAGCGAGATAATAATTAGATCCTATGGCTTGTCCCTCACAAAAACTATTTTTACTCGCTGGAATTTTTGGGTTGATTTGGTTGGGAAAACCAGCAAAAACATCCGCTAGCACAGTTGAAATTTTAACCTCAAATGTTGAGGATTTGGCAGCAGTCAGCAGCGGGGGCGACAGTAATTTTGACAGTCGCGAAGATTTAGCCACCGCTGAGGAGAAGACGCAGTTAACTGCTGATTCAGAACACTCGGTGGCGGCCCAAACTCCGGATTTACCTCTCAACAACAGTCAAGATGCCTGTTCTACAAAGAGTGAGTTTTCTTGTGGTGCGGGCATAGAACCCGATGTCAAATCTTACACTATTCTCAACAACAGGCAAGATGCCTGTTCCACAAAGAGTGAGTTTTCTTGTGGTGCGGGCAGGATGCCCGCCCCTACAAGGCTTATTGACAATGGTGCAACATCTCAGATTGATCGCACATTTAGCAAAAAAACTCAAAAAACCGACTTTTTTAACCGATCTCGAAAGCTAGAAGAAAATATTGACTTTAAAAAAACCGATTTGGGTATCAAAGCTTTGCAAGTGGCGCAACTGCCCAACCCAATTCAACCGAGAGAGCCGGAATTGCCTGCACCAACAGCACCGCAACCTCCCCCGCCGTCTCCCCTCCAACCAGCCCCGCTAACACCTGTTCCCGGCGACGCGAGACCGGGGATTCCAGGTACAATTCGGGTTTTGCGCTTTGAGTTTGAGGGCAACACTGCTTTTAGCGATCGCGAACTGGCAGAAGTTACGCAGCAATTTGCGGGGCGCCCCATCACTTTTGCCGAACTGATCGCAGCAGAAGCAGCCGTCACTCAAAAATACGTAGCAGCCGGATACATCAATTCCGGGGCTGTAATTCCCGCCAACCAAAGCTTTCCCAGGGAAGGAGGTGTGGTGAAAATTCGGATTGTTGAAGGCGGATTAGATGAAATTAAGATTGCGGGAAACAGGCGCTTGAATTCAAGTTACGTGCGATCGCGCCTCGAACGGGCTACCAGAAGGCCGCTAAATCGCGATCGGCTGCTGGAAGCCTTGCAACTGCTGCAACTCGACCCCTTAATTGCCAATATTTCCGCGGACTTGCAAGCCGGAAGCCGCCCGGAAAACAGCCGTTTGGAAGTGCGGATCGAAGAAGCAGACAGCCTCAGCGGCGAAGTGTTCGCAGACAATAACCGATCGCCCAGCGTCGGCAGTTTTCGGCGCGGTGTTCGCGTCAATCAAGCAAATTTGCTCGGTTTGGGCGACGGATTGGAGGTATCTTATGCTAACACCGACGGTAGCAATGAATTTAACGGCAGCTACACAGTCCCAGTCAACGCGCGCAACGGGACAATTCGGTTCGCTGCGGGCGCTGCGAGCACTAACATCATTGAGGAACCTTTCGATGCTGCCGAAATTGAGGGTAAATCGCGCACTTACGAGTTAACTTACCGCCAGCCGATTGTCGAAAAGCCCGATCGCACTTTTGCTGCGGGAGTAAGTTTATCGCGCCAAGAAAGCGATACATTGCTGTTGGGGGAACCGTTTGCGCTGTCGGCGGGAGCAAATGACCGGGGCGAAACGCGGGTGTCGGCGGTGCGGTTTTTTCAGGAATACGTGCAGCGGAATTTTCGACAAGTGATCGCGGCGCGATCGCAGTTTTCCCTAGGTACCAATTTGTTCGGCGCTACTGAGAACAATAGCGGCCCTGACAGCCGCTTTCTGGCGTGGCGCGGACAAGCGCAGTACGTGCGGCTGTTAGCGCCGGAAACCTTGCTGATAGTGCGTTCCGACATTCAATTAGCCGATCGCCCGCTGCTTTCTCTTGAACAAATCGGGATCGGCGGCGTTCAAAGCGTGCGCGGGTACCGCCAAGATTTGCTGTTAACTGATAGCGGTGCGATCGCCAGCGCGGAGGTGCGAATCCCTGTTTGGCGTGTCCCGAAAGTTAAAGGATTGTTGCAGGTGGCTCCGTTTATCGATTTTGGGGTAGGCTGGAACCATTCGGGGGAAAAAGCAAATTCTGAGTCTGACACGCTGTTGGGTGCGGGTTTGGGGCTGGTTTGGCAAATGGGCGATCGGTTGAATGTGCGTCTCGACTACGGTATTCCTTTGATAAATGCTCGAGGAGGCGATCGAACTTTGCAGGAAAAAGGCCTCTACTTTCGGATTAATTACTTTGCGTTTTAAATTGTAGGTTGGGTTGAGTGCGATCGAACGCTTCGTTTCGCCCAACACTTTCATCTTTAGCGCTGAGGGTCAAATTTGATTAAGTGGCGGTATCGATCGCACGATTAAACATTGTTATTCAGCGAGAGTTTGTACCACTCATAACGTTCGTAATCACCCGACTCAGATAATTTCTGTCAGTAACCATCATTCTTCAAAGTTCCGGTGCCTTGCGGTTGTTGGGCTGTTTTGTCACGTTACTGAATTATCTAATTTTGGTACGGTTGTCATTTTCAAAACTCATAGCTTTATACTCTACTTCCGAACCTACTGTTAGATCAAGCTGCGATGATTTTTCTTTAAATGCTTGATTGATGCTCTCTACTATTGAAAATATCAATCCTTCAGACGATCCTACTGGATAGACCAAAATGAGATCAATATCTTTGTAAATTTCTCATCTCAAATACGAACCAAATATATACAATTGAAAACCTAAAGGAACTGAGGCTTTACCAACCAGAGATTTTAAGCAGCTAAGACGGCTAGATTTCTCCTCTTGTAGTAGATAGTTCAGGAACTCATCACCATTTTTACGGATGGCACCCATGAATGTCCTAATCGTGAATAAGCCGATCTTATGGTCGATACAGAGGGCTTTGGCTTCCCACCTATAGCTCCCATAGCGGTTAGAGCAAATGATTGCATCAACCCCTGGATCAATCGCCATGATCTATTCAAACGTATATTCGGTAAAGAAATAAGTATTTGTCGCAAATACTCGAAGGCTGCGCTTATCCTTAAGCTCGACATCAAACATGGCTATATTGAGTTTCTCCATTCGCTGAATAAACGAGTGGTTTGCCAAGAACTTTTCGATGTAGGCTGAAACTGTCGCCTGTCTCTATTCAAGCTCTTTTTAGGGTCTATTCTCTCTATTTTCTACAGGTAGACCGAGGCTCTGTTTTATAAAGTTATCAAATTCTCTAGGAAATAGCTTGTAGTCGTTGACCTTCTTTTCCAACAGGCAGTTGTCTCGAAAGGAATCTACATCAAGTTTGTAGCCCATCATTCGCCTATACACTTCCCACGGATCAGGAAAATTTTTCTGATTAGCCTCAATTAACCCAATTATCCTTTGGTTGTTTGGAAGAATTGTGTCTAGGCAGCGTCGTCGCCAGATGGTAAGTGCATCACCCGAGGTTCCCTCCAATGCCTGATTTGAGAAAAAACCATATTCTTCAAAGATAACTTTATTCTCAACCAAAAACTCGTTAACTTGCTCAAGTAGTTCTCTTTCATTGTAAATCTGAGGATAATCAAAGAGTGAATTTATCTTCAGTTCGTGAGATGACTTCCATTCCTGCATGTGCTCGACAGGAAATTTATCCTCTAGCTCATCAACAACTTTGTGGCACTCCAGGCAAAGCATTACCAGATTAGCCATGCCATCTTTGTCAATATAGTTAGCGCTAGTTCATGCTCGCTCAGCGTGGCTTATGGGCCCTATCCCTGATGCAGCAAGCATTATAGGTGCGTTGTCACCCGTTAAGTTCCGAAACAATCGCAAAGCAGATCGACCCAAAAACTCAACAGCTAAAAGCAGGGGCTATTTGTCAATAGCCCCTGCTTTTACTAAAATCCGACTTATCTGAACCCGACAGCCGCTTGCCAAACAAAAGCCAGCAGCAAGAAAAACACGGGAATTACTGGCAAAACATTAACCAGCGGGTCAAAGATCGCATAAGCTTCGGGCAGTTTTGCTAAAAGTAATGCAGCTTCCATGAATCAACCTACCTATCCAACACAATTTTAATAATTGTCGCATATCTTCACCAAAGGAACTCATGATCGATCGACAGTTGGTGTCAGCCAGTGGGCAAACTCTTCTGTAAATCGATCGGCCAAAATCGCCTCCCGCATTTTTCCAGTAAAGCGAATCAACTCCGTCACGTTGTGCAGCGCCAGCAAAGTATAGCTGAGTGCTTCCTTAGCCCGCGCCAAATGAGCCAAATAAGCCCGACTGAATTTTTGGCAGGTATAGCAAGGACAAGACTCATCCAGCGGAGCAAAATCCTCCCGAAACCGAGCATTTTTCAAATTCCAGCGTTCCCCGCGCACAAAAGCTGTGCCGTGACGGCCCAGCCGAGTCGGAATCACGCAGTCAAACATATCTACGCCACTCGCCACCGCCAGCGCCATTTCCCGATAGGTGCCAATCCCCATCAAATAACGGGGTTTATTTGCTGGTAACAGGGGCGCAGTAACTCTGACAATCTCTGCAATCAAATCCCCCGATTCGCCGACGCTAACCCCGCCGATGGCATAACCGGGCAAATCCAAGTCTATCAACTGGTTCGCCCCGCGCGATCGCAAATCGGGGAAAACACCCCCCTGCACGATGCCGAACAAAGCTTGCTCCGGGCGCGAGTGAGCCTGCATACAGCGTTGCAGCCAGCGGTAAGTGCGGTTTGTCGCTGCCTCTACCTCGTCCCGTGTAGCGGGGTAAGGCGGACACTCGTCGAAGGCCATAATCACGTCAGCGCCCAACTCGTTCTGAATCTCGATCGATTTTTCCGGCGTTAAATTAATGATGCGGCCGTCGCGGGGAGCTCGAAAAGTCACCCCATTCTCCGAAATAGTCCGCATTTGGCTCAAGCTAAACACCTGAAAGCCGCCGGAATCCGTCAGAATCGGGCCCGGCCAAGCCATAAATTTGTGCAATCCGCCCGCGCCTGCGACAATTCGTTCCCCCGGCTGCAAGTGCAAGTGATAAGTATTCGCCAAAACCATTTGAGCTCCCGCGTCTTCCAGATGTGCCGGGGTCAAAGTTTTGACATTAGCCAGCGTCCCCACGGGCATAAACTTTGGCGTTTCCACAACACCGTGGGGAGTGCTAAAAACTCCTGCACGCGCTTGGGTGTGGCTGCAATTAGCCTGACATTTAAAAGCAAATCTCCCGTTGTCTTGAGTCATTAGTCTCCGACGATCGTTAACCGCTACTGGCCAGTCCGTGTTATCTACATCTATTGTTGTAGACATCGCGACCAAAAAAACCATCACCCCGCCCAAAAACGGAGACAAGTTTCCGACAATTGTCGTGGAGGGCAAAAATTTTAGACCTTAGTTCTACCTCCCAGATTCACGGCGCTGCGAGTAAATCTCAAATCTCAAATCTCAAATCCACTGACTGATGGTTAAAACGGGGAATCATCCTCATCGAATTGCAGATCCCAATTGCCTGAGAGTACCTGATCGACAACGGCATCCAAAGCCGCAGCATTTAAATTCCGGGCTACTTGCTCTTGCAAAGGATTGGAGAGGGGAATTAACCGCAACTGCCGCCCCTCTTGAATCAGGTCAAAATAAGCACCCTCGACCGGGGACTGTTTCAGTTCCAGGTAATCAAAACTATACACGTTCAAATAAAGCGCATTGTTGGCAATCAAGGTAGAACGGTGGGGGTTGGCGAAGACTTCGAACACATAACCTTCCCCTTCGCTGTAAATCTTGCCATCTTGGATGTGAAGGTAGCGGACACGTCCTAAATCAAACAGCAATCTTTTGATATCGCGCTTGTTGACGACAATGCCTGTATCGATTATGCAAGGAGCAACTACCCTGTTATTTAATTGGTCGTAACTCATGGAGCAAAAGCCTCTGTTATAGTATTTTCCCGTCTTGAAAATCAGCGAGTTATCTAGAATTCTGGATGCGGGAAATGCTGATCTTTAGTTTAGCCATTTTAGATAGGGATCTTCGGGAGCGCTGCCGGCAGAGGTTTTCTGGGGAAAATTGCTCGGACAGGAGGAACGCCCGATCCAAAAGACTAGGGTGTTTGTACAGTTCCAATTCTGGCACAGGCTAATCGATTGACAACTGCATATCAGATGAAAAACTTTCTATCTTATGGTGAATAATAAATTGGTTCGCTCTACGATCGACTTTTTCCGGAATCAAGGCGCTGCCATTGCCGCCGCAGTGGCTTTTTATACTTGTTTGCCGGTGCCTGTGTCTTGGACTTTGGAGTTTCGGGGCATTGCTCGCTTGGCGCCGGCGATCGGGCTTTCGATCGGGGGGATGCTGGGAGTGGCGGATCTTGGGTTGCAGTTGTTGGGAATGCCTGCTCTGACTCGATCGGCATTAGTAGTAGTTTTGGGTATTGCCATCACTGGCGGGCTGCACCTAGACGGGGCAATGGACGCGGCGGACGGGCTGGCCGTACCCGACCCGGTTCGCAGGCTGGAAGTGATGCGGGACAGCGTTACAGGGGCTTTTGGGGCAATGGCTGCGATCGCGATCGTCCTGCTGAAAACTGTCGCTCTTTCGGATTTGAATCACTACCGGTGGCTGGCTTTGATGGGTGTGGCGGGTTGGGGGAGGTGGGGCCAACTGGTGGCGATCGCCCGCTATCCCTATCTCCGGGCCGAGGGTAAGGGAGCTTTTCACAAAGAATCGATTTATTCACCTTTTGATTTTATTCCGGGAGTGCTGTTGTTGCTGAGTTTGAGCGTGCTGCAAGTTGTCTTGGATGGCGATCGGTGGCTGTTAGCGGTAGGGATGGCTTTGGGGGGAAGTGCGATCGGAATTTTTGCCGGAGCCTGGTTCAACCACCGTTTGGGCGGCCACACGGGCGATACTTACGGTGCTGTAGTGGAGTGGACTGAAGCTTTGTTGCTGTGTCTTTTGGCGGCTTTGGAAGGGTGAACTGTTGACTGTTGACTGTTGACTGTTGACTGTTAACTGTTAACTGTTAACTGTTAACTGTTAACTGTTAACAAATAACAAACAACAAACAACAAACAACAAACAACAAACAACAAATAACAAATAACAAACAACAAATAACAAATAACCAATAACAAATAACAAACAACAAATAACCAATAACAAATAACAAATAACAAATAACCAATAACCAATAACAAATTGTTGCCAGACTTTAGGGTATTGGTATTCGATCGGGTTTTTTGCTGTCAATTGTCCGCTGTTAGGCCCGAGCTCGATCGACTGCAGCCTGCAATTTTTCCCCCAGTATCCGAACGTGGGGCTCTTTTAACATCCCCAAATGGTCGCTATGGATTTCGTGAATCTCTATTCCTCCCTTCACTACTTCACTCCAACCCAATTCACGATCCGCACCAAACAAGATGGCGCTCTCAACTGCTTTGAAGATAGTCGCTTTACCAGAATAAACTCCCGCTACATATTGTCTCAATGCCTGTTGATTGAGCTCTCGATGAGTGAAGTTTTCTAGATAAATCGGCAAGGGACGCCCGCTCGATCGATAAAATTTGCACAATATTCTCCACTGAATCTCAGTAAGGCTTTCGATTTTCCCGATCAGATTGCTCTTTGCTTTGTTCAGAAATACACCAGGCGTAAGCTGTAAAACTTTCATCGTGCGTTGACTCTGCTTAATCTCAGGCAATTTTTTTACAGCATCCGGGCCGTAGGTATCCAACAATCCCAGCAAAGCTACCTTCTCACCTTTAGCATCAAGTTGCCGCGCCATCTCAAAAGCTACCGTCCCCCCAAAAGATACTCCTAACAAAAAATAAGGGCCGTATGGCTGAAAAGTTTGCATTTCTTTGATGTAATAAGCCGCCAATTCCTCAACGCGATTTGGAGGAGCCAGTTTTTCATCCATAATCTGAGTTGACAGTCCCAAAATAGCCTGCGACGGCTCCAAATAATTCAGCAAAGGACGGTAAAATTCTAATCCCCTGCCGAGGACGTGAATGCAAAACAGAGGAGGTTTGTAACTTGCTGTCCCCGGTTGAATAACTACCATTGATGGAGACGGAGACGACCATTCCGGTTCGCGGAGAATATCAGCCAATTGTTCGACTGTTGGCGATTGGAAAATCGCAGACAGCGGCAGCTTTTTGCCGAATACTTTTTCAATTTCTGCTAGCAACTGCGCTGCTAGCAGCGAATGTCCTCCCGCCTCGAAGAAATTGTCCCGGACACCAATTGAATCGATGCCTAAAACTTGCTGCCAAATTTCTGTCACCTGCGATTCTAACTTGTCGCGGGGGGCAACAGCGATTGTTTCATCGGGCGCAACGCTAGCAGATTGCCATTTTTGAGTGGTCAAAGCGCGGCGGTCAACTTTGCCGTTCGCGTTCAATGGCAAAGTATCGAGGAACGCAAAGCCAACGGGTATCATGTAGTCTGGCAGCCTCTGTTGCAGGGAACTCCGCAGGGTTGCTGCTACGAGAATTTTGCCGGGGCGGGGAACTGCATAAGCTGCCAGACATTTGTTACCGGAAGCATCTAACTGAACTGCAATTGCTACTTGAGCGATATCTGGATGTGCGGCTAATACTGCTTCAATTTCTGCGACTTCTATGCGGAAACCGCGAATTTTTACTTGATTGTCGGTGCGTCCGAGATATTCGATATTACCGTCGGGTAGGTAGCGGGCTAAATCTCCGGTTTTGTACAGGCGATTTGCATCATAATTAGGGCTGGCAACCGATCGCTCTTCGGCATTTTCCAATCCTTTTTCTGGGTTGATAAAAGGATTTGGAATAAACCTTTCGGCTGTCAAATCCGGGCGGTTGAGGTAGCCTCTGGCCAAGCCTGCACCGCCTGCGTACAATTCCCCGGGAACGCCGATCGGCACTGGCTGCAAGTGGGGATCGAGTATGTAAACTTGAGTATTGGCGATCGGTCTGCCGATCGGCACCGAATTGCTAATTTGACTGTCAGGGGCGATCGTAAAACAGCAAGTAAAAGTCGTATTTTCCGTCGGCCCGTAACCGTTAATTAATTTGCAGTTTGGAGCCTCTCTCAGCAATTTCTGGACGTGGGGAACAGATAAAACGTCGCCGCCGGCCAACAGTTGGCCGAGGCCCTTTAAATCCTCAATCCGCTCGTCCACCATCAAGTGAAACAGTCCGGCGGTCAGCCACAAAATTGTCACATTGTATAAGCGAATTGCCTCTCCCAGCTCTGCCAAAGACGGGCTACCGGGAGGGAATATCGCCAATTTCGCCCCGTTGAGCAGCGCTCCCCAAATTTCCAGCGTCGAAGCGTCGAAGGAAATCGGAGCCAGTTGCAGAAAGACTTCTGCGGCGCTGAGGCTGGCATAATTAGTGTCTTTGACCAGCCGCACTACGCTCCGGTGGACGACGCAAACGCCTTTGGGTTTGCCCGTCGAACCGGAAGTATACATCACATAAGCAAGATTTTCCGCATTCGCGAGATTGGCAGGATTTGTCTCACTTTGTGCGCTTATTTCCTCCCGCGCAGCCTCCAAACAAACTACTTTTGCTTGGTTTTCGGGAAGTTTTTCTATTAGATGTTGTTGAGTCAAAAGCACCGATATTTGGGCATCTGAAAGCATGAAATCCAGCCGCTCTTTGGGATAAGCGGGGTCTAAGGGCAGGTAAGCCGAGCCTGCTTTGAGAACAGCTAACAGCGAGACGATCGCATCCAGAGATCGATCGAAACAAACACCCACTAAAACTTCCGAGCCAGCCCCCAAAGTTTGCAAGTAATGGGCGAGTTGATTGGCGCGACAATTTAGCTGTTTGTATGTTAATTGTTGCTCTCCAAAAACTACCGCTACAGCATCGGGAGTTTGCTCTGCTTGAACTGCAAATAGTTGGTGAATGCAGGCAGATTCGGGATAATTTGTTTGAGTATTGTTCCACTCAACTAATAGCTGTTGTTCTTCCGCTGCCGTCAAAATTGGTAAGTTTTGCAGCAGGCAATTGGGATTAGCAACTATTCCCTCCAACAACGCCTCAAATTCAGCCATGCGACTGCGGATTGTCGCAGCATCAAACAAGTTAGTATTGTATTGACACTCCAACACGAGTTTGGTTTTTGTTTCGCTAGCATTCACCGCCCATTCAAAGTTTTCGCAAGTTCTCGGGTTCGAGAAAACTTCAGCTTTAAAACCATCAAAATTAAGCTGATCTTCCGCAAGCTGCACGTCCAGATTAAAAGTTACAGGAACTAAGGGAACGCGGCTGAAATCCCGCGGTATTGCTAATGTTTTTACCAGAGTACCGAAGGTAAACTGCTGGCGATCGATCGCATCCAAAACTGCCGTGCGGCGCGATCGCAAATAATCGAGAAAAGACTGTTCGCCGTTAATTTGAGTACGCAGCGGCAACAAGCTGACACAGTGTCCGGCAAGCTTGTCTTTGCCCCCAACAAGCTGTCCCGCCGCCGGCATTCCGACAACCAAATCCTCTTGTCCGCACAAGCGGTACATAAAAGCTTCAAAGCCAGCAAACAAAGTTGTAAAAAAACTGCAACCTGCTTTTTTGCCCAGGCGTTTGAGATTAGCAACCAAATCGGAATTGAGTTCCCAATCTTCCCGCGCGCCATTGTAAGTTCTCAAAGCAGGCCGCTGTCTGTCTGTCGGCAAATCCACCACCGGAATTGTGCCTGAGAACTGGTTTAACCAATACTTTTGGGCATCAATCACTTCGGGAATTGTTGCTTGTTCTTCTTGTAAAACTGCGTATTCTATAAAGCTTTCTGGTTGGGGAAGATTGGCCGCAATGCCTTGATTTTTGGCAGAATAAATTTCCCCTAAATCCGGGAATAAGATGCCCCAAGACCAGCCATCGCAAATGATGTGATGTCCGGTAAGAATAATTATATGTTCCTGTTCTTCCAGCTTAATAATTTGACTGCGAAACAGCGGCCCGCAGACTAAATTGAAAGGTCGATCGACTTCTTCGCGGCGTAAATATGCTAGCTTGGATTCGCGAGCGCGATCGTCCAAAATTGACAAGTCGATCGTCGGAATATCGAGTGCGATGGACGACGAAATGCAAAGAGTCGATCCGTTAGGGCTAAATGTCGATCGTAGCGCCTCGTGTCGCTGCACCAATTCCTCAATTGAAAAACGGAGAGATTCAACATCGAGATTTCCTTGCAATCGCAGACAAATCGACTCATTGTAAGCACAATTTGCCTCGTTTCCCATTTGCACGGCAATCCAGATTTCCTTTTGCGCTTCTGTCGCGGGTACGCAAGCAAAAAGTTCTCCGCCTGCGAAAGGATCGAAGTCTACAGCGGTTAGTTTTGGTGGTAAATCAGCAATTGTTTTTATCATTAGTTAACAGGTGAAAAATCGGATACTTTTTTTTACCGCAGAGGGCGCTCTTGGCGCAGAGGGAAGAGGGAAGAGAGGTCTTGTGGTAATGTCAAATCCAGTACAGTCAGCTCGCTCGAATTTCTCTCTTCTTTCTCTGATTTCTCTGCGTTTTCTGTGGTTAGATATTTGAGATGTTAAATCTTAAGATAAGCTTTCTCCTACTTGTAAATGTTTGCCCGATCGCTCTGGATCTTCGATGTACCAAGCTGGCTTTCCGTCGGAATCTCGCCCTAATTTGGCACCGGGTAGGGGAGCATTGTTTGCGAAGGCAGTTGACGATTTCGATCCGTTTTGATGCAAATCCATCGCCCTCACAGTTTCCCCGGATCCACTGGCTAAAAATCTGGCTGACTGCAATTCGGCAATACTTTGCTTAAATGCTTCTTTGATAAAAGCAATATCTGTTTCGGAATGCGCTAGCGTCAAAAAACACGGGCGGTGATCCCAAATGTGAATGCCTTTTTCTCGCAGCATATAGAACAGCAATTCTCCATGCAGAAACTCTTGCGGGTAGGTGATTTTGAACAATGAACCGAAGTTTTTCACTGCAAAAGGTGCTTGTTGGCGATCGAATATTGCGTTCAATTCTGCAACTAATTTGTCAGTTTTGGCATTGAGCTCGCGCTGCAAGGAAGCGCCGCCCCGTTTCAAGTATTCGAGGGATGCTTTGGCTGCTGCTAAAGTCAGCGGGTGGCGCACAAAAGTTCCGGCAAAATAGGTAACGCCTACTTGTGGGAAAGAGTCGTCTCCGAATTGCCATAATCCGCCGTCTAATGCGTCCATCCAAGCCGATTTGCCCGCAATTACCCCGATCGGCATTCCGCCACCGACAACTTTGCCGTAGGTGCCGATATCTGCTTGTACGCCGAAATATTCTTGGGCGCCGCCCGGTGCTACTCGGAATCCGGTAATCACTTCGTCCATAATGAAGGCGCAACCGGCTTGTTCGGTAATTCGTCGCACTTCGTGGAGGAATTCTCGCGGTTGCAAGTCGGGACGGCGACTCTGTACGGGTTCTACCATGATGGCTGCAAATTCGCCCGCCCGTGCTTTGAGGATTTCCAGGGATTCGGGTTCGCCGTAGTCGAGGATCAGGGTATTGTCAACGGCGGATTGCGGAACTCCGGGGGCTGCGGGGAGCGATCGCAATTTCTTAGTTCCGCGCACGATTACTTCGTCGAAATTTCCGTGATAGTCTCCGGTAAACATGACGATCGTATTGTTGCCGGTGACGGTGCGGGCGATTCGCATTGCGCCCAAAACAGCTTCAGAACCGGTATTGCAGAAGGCGACGCGATCGTGTTTGGTCATTTCGCACACGAGCTCGGCAACTTCCCCGGCTAGCGGTGTTTGTGGCCCGATTTCAAAGCCTAATTGCATTTGGGCGGCGATCGCTTCTGTGATAAATGGCGCTGAATATCCGAAAAAGTTCGACCCGAAACCGTTGGTTAAATCCACATACTCGTTACCGTCTTCATCCCAAAGTTTGGAACCGGACGATCGCACCGTCACGATCGGATAAACCAATTCTTTCATCGTGCGGTTAAACCCCGAAACTACTCGCGGATCGGCGAGGTGGTGGCGGTGTTTCTGGGCGTACTGTTTGGATTTTTGAGTGCGCGTCGTGTATTTATTGACAAACGCTTCTAAATATGTTGCTTGCGATGCAGTTAAGCCACCGCGATCGGATGTGTCGATGCGGGCGGCAGCCCCAAATACTTTTTTGGGTTCGGTGGGTTCGGTGGATGGTGCTGCTATTGGTGCTGCTGTTGGTGCGATCGCGCTGCCGTTATTCTGGGATTGGGGGATATTTGGAACTGGTGCGATCGGCTGCGAGGGGGCAGGCACGGGGGCACTGCCCCTACCGTTAGTTGTCGGTGCCGGCTGTGCAGGAACCAAACCAGCGCCCCCCAACAGTTCTAGCTGGCGCGACATAATCTGCAACTGCTGGCCGATCAGGTATTCGAGATTGCCAGACTGTACGGGAATCGCTATTTGGGTCGCAATTGGGGCAGGCACGGGGCTAATGGGATGGGGCAAAGGATTTGCAGGCGCGCTGACTGCAACAGGGACTGCATTTGATGCCATCGGTGCGGGTTCTGGTGAGGGCGCGACTTGCAAAACGGCAGGAGTTGCAGGCAAAACCTCCGGCGGCAGATTGCCATCGATAAATTCAGATAAAGTGCTGAGAGTCGGGAAAGTTTCTAATAGCTGGCGGAAGGTAATTTTGATGCTAAATTCTTTTTGCAAATTCAGCGCTACTTGAGTTAAAGACAGAGAGTCTAAACCCATTTCCAGGAAAGTTAAATCCTCGTCAACACTGTCTAAATCTTCGCCAGAAGTTTCTTCGAGGATGTTTTTGATTTTCGGGATGAGTCTGTACTTGCGATCGGGTTTGGTTTCTACTTGTAAATTTGGCATTTGTAGTTGATTGTTGACTGTTGAGTGTTGACTGTTAACTGTTGACTGTTGACTGTTGGGAATTGGGAATTGGGAATCGGGAATCGGTAATTGGAAATTCTCCCCCTCTCCCCTCATCGGTTCGATCCAGAAGCGCTTGCTCTCGAAAGGATAAGTCGGCAATGGAATGCGATCGCGCGTTTCTTCTTGATAAAAACTCTGCCAGTCGATCGATACTCCACAAAGCCAAAGCTGTCCGATCGCGCTTAACAAAGCACTCCATTCAGCTTGATTTTCGGCATTGTCGCTGAGTGAAGAAATCGCGACTTGCTGTTTCAAATCCTTTGATTGTTTGCGAGCTAAAGTAGCAGCCGTTGTTCTCGGCCCAACTTCCAAAAGAATCCGATTTGGGTCTTGCCACAGTTCTTTTATCCCGTCAGCAAAACGCACTGTCGCTCGCAAATGCCGCGCCCAATACATCGGCTCTGTTGCTTGTTCTGCGGTGATCCAACTAGCAGTTACAGTGGAAACAAACGGGATGGTTGGCGGCGATAACTTGACTTTTTTGACGCATTCAGCGAATGGTTCGACGATCGAATCTACCATCGGGGAATGGAAAGCGTGGGAAGTGTGCAGGTGTTTGCAAACAATCTTTTCGCTGGCTAATTGCTGTTCAAAAAGTGCGATCGCCTCTGTCGGCCCAGAAACCACGCACAAATCCGGCGCATTCACCGCCGCCACTGCCAAATCCCCACTCAATCGCCCTTCGACTTGCGCCGCCGGCAACCGTACCGACAGCATGGAACCACCGGGCAAATCTTGCATCAAGCGCCCCCTCGCAGCCACTAGCATCAGCGCATCTTCGAGGGAAAACACGCCTGCGATCGTTGCCGCTACAAATTCGCCGATGCTGTGTCCGATCGCACCTTGGGGAATAACGCCCCAACTTTCCCACAGCTTGGCCAGCGCGTATTCTACGGTAAATATCGCAGGCTGAGTCAGGAAAGTTTGGCGGAGAGATTCGGCGGCTGTCGCTTCATCGCTACCGGGATACAGCACTTTTCGCAAATCTCGATCGAGGTGCGGCTGCAAAATTTCGGCGCATCGATCGACCGTGGAGCGGAATACTGGCTCAGATTCGTACAAATTCAAGCCCATATTGACGTATTGCGCTCCTTGTCCGGGAAACATGAAGATTACCGCCGGATTTCTCGCTTCGGCGCAGCGGGTTGCTGTACGCAACGGTGGCAAGGATTCGAGTAGCTGCACGGCATCGGTGCGATCGCTACAAACAGCAAAACGTCGGTAATTGAAGGCTTGCCGCCCGGTTTGCAGGGTGTAAGCAACATCGGCGAGATCGATTTCTGAATTTTGGGCGAGGTGCGATCGCAAATTTGCGGTAGCGGAGTCCAAAGCGGATGCTGTTTTTGCCGACAACAGCAGCAACTGTCGCGGGCGAGAAAAGCTCGAAGGTTCCAGCGCGGGCGCTTCTTCGAGGACGACGTGAGCGTTGGTGCCACCCACGCCAAACGAGCTAACTCCGGCTCTTCTGGGCGTTTTACCTGCTTTCCATTCCGAGAGTTCGGCGTTGACGTAGAAGGGGCTGTTGGCAAAGTCGATCGCGGGATTTGGTGTTTCGTAGTGAAGGGTAGCGGGTATTTGCTGGTGTTTGAGGGCTAAAGCTGTTTTAATCAGCCCCGTGACTCCGGCGGCGGCGATCGTGTGTCCGAAGTTGCTTTTGATGGAGCCGATCGCGCAAAATTGTTTGGCTGAGGTTTTCAAGGAAAAAGCCTGAGTCAGTGCTGCTATTTCGATCGGATCGCCCAGGGGAGTTGCCGTGCCGTGGGTTTCGACGTAGGATATCGTTTCGGGATCGATGCCGGCCATCGCCTGGGCCATCGCGATCGCCTCTGCTTGTCCGTCTACGCTGGGCGCTGCAAAGCTGACTTTGGCCGCCCCGTCGTTATTGAGCCCGACTCCGCGAATTACGGCATAGATTGTATCCCTGTCCGATCTCGCCTCTTCCAAACGCTTGAGTACCACAGCCCCAGCAGCGTTGCCAAAAACAGTTCCTTGGGCCGCTTCGTCGAAAGGTTTGCAGTGTCCGTCGCCCGAAAACATCCCTCCTTCTTGATACAAATAACCGCTATTTTGGGGAGTTGTAATTGATATCCCGCCCGCCAAAGCTAAATCGCATTGATAGCTCATCAAAGCATAAAAAGCTTGACAAACTGCAACTAATGATGTAGAGCAAGCCGTATGGACGCTAACGCTGGGCCCTTTGAGATTGAGTTTGTAGGAAGTGCGGGTAGCGATGTAATCTTTTTCATTTCCTACCATTACCTGAAACTCGCCCGCGCGGGAAATTACATCCGATCGTCCGGCGATGTTGTTGGGAAAATAGGTATTGTTGCCCGTGCCGGCGTAAACTCCGATCGAGCCGTTGAAAGTATTTGGATCGCAGCCCGCGTTTTCTAAGGCAGCCCAAGCTATTTCTAAGAATACTCGCTGCTGCGGATCGGTAATTTCGGCTTCGCGGGGACTCACCCCAAAAAATGCTGCATCAAAGCGATCGGCCCCGTCAATAATGCCTCTAGCTTTGACGTAATTTGGATCTTGTCTGAGATTGGGGTCAATGCTGAGGTCTAGTTCCGCGTCGCTGAACAACGTTGTAGACTCGACTCCGCCGCACAAATTCTGCCACAATTCTTCGATGTTTGCAGCACCGGGAAAGCGGCCAGCCATCCCGATAATCGCAATGCCTTCAAGTTCTGAGTTTTCTTGGGAATCAGTTGTATCAGTCATAAGTTAGGTTAAATTTATTTAATTCAACTTCAAACAAAGAAATTAGGCCAGGAGCGATCGATCGCAGCAGGCGGGGAGAGTGAAGCATTTGGACATAAAATCTGTAAGTTTTCGGCATAAATTGTCGCCCAAATGCTTCACACCTAAATCTATAGAACAGCTTGAGATTGTTTTTGCCAGATGTCTAATGACTACTGACTAACGTCGTTTAGTGAATTGTTTTGATCGATTAAAAGCAGCTTTTTGTCGATCGGCCCTGTCTTGAATTTTGTTGGGGGGTTCCTTCGCACTCTGTCCCCGATCTAAAAAATTTGCCAATTGGGCGATCGTCGGATGCTGGAACAATTTCACCACTGGCAAGTCCATACCTAATAGAGTCCGCACTTGCACGACAACTTGCAGAGTCATCAGAGAATTCCCTCCAATCTCGAAGAAATTGTCGTGAATTCCCGCCCGATCGATCTTCAGCAACTTAGACCAAACACCCGCTAACACTCGCTCCAACTCGGTTTGCGGTGCCGCATAACTCTGCGACTGTTCTTGTCGCTGTGGTTCGGGGACAGGCAGGGCGCGGCGGTCAATTTTTCCGCTGGGTGTCTTCGGCATGGTTTCCACAGTCACAAACACCGCAGGCACCATGTAATCTGGGAGTCGCCCTTGCAAGTAGGCGCGGAGTTCGGCTGTTGCCAATTCCTCCTGCGAATTGACTGCTAGATAAGCTACCAATCGTTTGTCTCCCGGCGAGTCTTCCCGTGCTAGCACCACAGCTTGTTTAATTGCCGGATGTTTTGCCAGTGCAGTTTCGATTTCTCCCAACTCAATGCGGAAGCCCCGAATTTTGACTTGCCCGTCAATCCGCCCGATGTACTCAATGTTACCGTCGGGCAGGTAGCGGGCTAAATCTCCGGTTTTGTAAAGCCGATCTTCTGAAGGCAGAAGAGAAAAATCTGATTCCTGTTCGACGGTGGCGGGTATTTCACTGTGTTTAAGAGGATTAGAAATAAATTTTTCAGCAGTCAACTCCGGGCGGTTGAGGTAGCCCCGCGCCAAACAGATGCCCCCGATGTGCAGTTCCCCCGGTACGCCTATCGGTACAGGCTCACCATTCTGGTGTAACAAATATATCTGCGTGTTGGCAAGAGGGCGGCCGATCGCAGGTAGTGCTGGCCAATTTTCCGGCGGGCCGCTGAGGGTATAAGCTGTAACGACATGACTCTCGGATGGGCCGTATTGATTGTGCAGCGTACAATTTTCTAGCTGCTGAAAGAAACTGGTTATATAACGATTGACTTGCAACTGTTCGCCGGCGGTAACTACTTCGCGCAGCGATTTTGGTACTAGTTTGTAGGTATCGGCAGCTTCGGCTAAGTGTTGCAGGGCGATGAAAGGGAGAAACAATCTTTGAATTTTTTCTCTCTCGATTAGCTGCAACAAACTTTGGGCATCTCGCCGGATTTCTTCGGTGATGAAAACGAGAGTACCGCCGCTGCACCAAGTACAAAACATTTCTTGAAATGAGACATCGAAGCTGAGAGAGGCAAATTGCAATGTTTTAGCCCCGCCTTCGAGGGTGGAGTTTTGCAGTTGCCACGCAATTAGGTTGACTAGGGCGCGGTGGGGGAGGAGCACTCCTTTGGGTTTGCCCGTGGAGCCGGATGTATATATTGTATATGTTAAGTTTTCGGGCGAGACGCTGCTAGCTGGGTTTTCCGTGCTGCAATCGGCGATATCTTGCCAGTTTGAGTCCAAACAAACGGTGCGGGCTTGATGTTCTGGCAAACTTGAAACTAAGTGAGACTGTGTGAGTATAACCGGAGTTTGGGTGTCGCCTAACATGAAAGTCAGCCGTTCTTTGGGGTAGGCTGGATCGATCGGCACGTAGGCCCCACCTGCTTTAAGAATGCCTAAAACTGCGATCGCCATTTCTAAGGAACGTTCCATGCAAATAGCAACTAAAACATCTGGCCCAACGCCTAATTTCTGCAAGTAATGAGCGAGTTGATTGGCTTGGGAATTGAGTTCGCGGTAGGTGAGTTGCTGTTGGGACTTGTGGGGAAAAATGGCAGCAATCGCATCGGGAAATCTCTCGACTTGCGCTTCAAATAATTGGTGGACGCATTTGTCTTGCGGATAATTTGCCTCAGTTTGATTCCACTGCTGCAATTGAGCAAGTTCGGCTGCTGTCAGCATTGACAATTTGCCGATTTTCTGCTGGGGATTGGCGGCGATACTTTCTAGCAAAGTTTGCAGGTGTCCCAACATTCGGGTAATGGATCTCGGATCGAACCGATCGCGATCGCCCGCAATTTTCAGCAGCAATTCGTCTCCGCCATATCCGTAAACTGTTAGGGGAAAACTCGTCTGTTCTAAAAGTTGAAATTCTCGGTGTTTCCAGTTGTCGCCTAGAGATTGCAAAGCTGCATTTATCGGAGTTTTTTCAACTACTACCAAGCTTTCAAACAAAGCTGTGCTGCGGGGAATTTCGCTCCATTCTTGAGTTGTTGCCAGCGGCACGTTACCGTGTTCTTGCAATGCAGTCCATTGATTTTGCAGTTGTTTTAGCCAGTCTATAGCTGCCAAATCGGGAGATACAATCACCCGTAACGGCAGGGTATTTATAAATAATCCTACGGCAGATTCATCGTTTTCTACAGCTTGCGATCTTCTGTTAAAAATAGAGCCAAATACTACATCTTCCAAACCGGAACAGCGGCTCAAAAGTACAGACCACGCTCCTTGCAGTAGGGTATTGAGAGTGATTTGGTGTTCTTTGATTAGGGAGTTTAATGCTGCTGTAACAGTGCTAGAAAGTCGGATTTCTGGCGTTGTCAGGGACAGGCAATATGCCTGTTCCACAACTGATGATTTTTCTGCTGGGGCGGGCATCTTTGTCGCCCTGGAAACATCGCCAACCAAAGGAGTAGGAGCGCTGAAACCGCTTAAGTATTGTCTCCAAAATGTTTCTGCTTTCGAGATGTCTTGCTGCATCCACTCGATGCAATCTCGATCGCACCTAGGCAGTTTTAATTCTAATTTTCCATCGCCCGCCAGAGATTCGTACAAACTAAAAACTGCTTGCAAAACAGTTATTGCTGAGGTACTGTCGAGCAAAATGTGGTGATAAGTCCAGATTAGTTTGTACTCTGTTTCTGCAATGTGGAACAAAGCCAAACGCATCAGCGGGGGTTGACTGAGGTCAAATCCTTGCAGGCGATCGGCTTGCAAATAAGCTGCGAGTTGGTTTGTGCGATCGCCCTCAGACAAATTGCGCCAGTCTTCGTCAACAATTGGCACTTCAACTTGTGGGTGTACCGTTTGCACCGGCACTTCTCGATCGAACCAACAAAAACTCGTTCTCAAAATTGGATATTGATCGACTATTTGCCGCCAAGCTTGCACAAACTCTGCCACATTCAACTTTTCGCAGAGGGTACAGACTACCTGTTCGATATCTACTCCTGACTGTTGGGCTGAAAGACTGTCGAACAGCATCCCTTGCTGTATCGGTGAAAGTCGATCGGCATATTCACTATCAGGTGTTACGGATTGCGGGCGATCGGCTGCTGGAAATAACATATTTATCTACAAGTATTGATGAAAATAATTTTGACCAACTGTAGCGATATTTTTAAGACTTTTTCAATTAACTAATTCATGCCAAAGCACGATTGAACCATCGCTACTGTACATCAGAACATTGTGTTTTTGGCTGTAATATTTCTCGTCTCAGCCGATGTTAACTTAAACTCTACCGCCATGTAAAGTATCACAGATACATTTATACCGATAGCGCCGCCTCATAGCATTTCCCGTTCAGCAACCGTGTAATTCCCCAGCGTGTAAATATTACAATTGCTTAATATTCTGTTGGCGATCGACTTGCTTTTGACTTCCATCGAGGACAACTCAGAGCTTCTTCCTGGCGGTATAATAGGCGGAAATCCGCACTCAACAGCAAGGATTTTCATCCTGCTTGCTAGCAATCGCCGCGCTAAATTGGGTACAGCAAAGTTCAACTTTTAAATAAAGCTATGGGATATTTGATTGGTGCGATCGTCCTGGGAATGTTGGTTTGGGCTGGTGTCGAGATCGTGCAAACAGTCCGCAACTGGGGGCAGAATCAATCTGAGTTTAACGGGAAGATGCAAGCTGAAATGGGGCAGTACGAAGCTAATGGTTTTGTAGCTGACGGCGCGATCGACTGTGGAGCAAAAACAGTCGAAAACGCACTCCACGCCAGTCACTGCGCCGCCGAAGTCACCGCTTGTGAAACTGCTGCAAGTGCGATCGGTCATACTGTAGAAAGCTTATCGCACCTGCTGCAGCATTAATATCCTGTCCACAGTCACCACCACAATTAAATAGGTTCGATCGTTCGGACTTCAGTCCTCTCTCCTTTGATGAGGACTCAAGTTAATTGTTGCGGTAGGGTGCGTCAGACTTGAAAATCTCAATCAGCAGCGAAAGTATCATTCTGACGCACCGTTTATTCCCAGGTGCGAACAGAAATTGTTGCGGTAGGGTGCGTCAGACTTG
>NZ_JADEWV010000426.1 GCF_015207455.1 Microcoleus sp. LEGE 07076 | reverse complement strand
ATTATTATCGGGTGGATGCGCTAAATGGATGTAAATTAATTCAGGCGATCGACAAAAATATCTATCCTCTCCTAAGTATCGTTCCACAATATCTTGATCCTCAGCCCCCCAGCCAATGAATGTCTCATCCCATCCCCCGATTTCCATTAAGCGCTGGCGTTGAAATAGAGGTAAAACTCCAAATCTCTCCCGCCGAATTAAGTGCTTAAATAGCGCTGTGGGCATATCTTCTGGTGCAACTTGGAACTGTTCAATTATAGCCGAATTTTGAGCGAAATCCAGGTTAGCACTATCGCACATCATCCGATAGCCAGTTACTAACATTTGGGCTGAAAGTTGAGCCATTTTTAGATGGCGAGCGAGGGCATCTCCGTAGGGAATGAGATCGACATCAAAAGCTGCTACCCATTGCCCTTGCGCCAGAGATAAACCTAAATTTAAAGCTTTGGTTTTATGAAAAGTTCCCCCAATGGGAAGATAATTGTAACTGACTGGAAGGTGGGTAATTTCTGGTAAAATCCAAGCTGAAGGAATGCAATCGAGTTCAATCAAAATGATTTCGCAAAGAGATAATAAACTTTCCGATGCTTGAGTTTTCCACCACGCGAGTTGAGTTTTCAAATGCTCTTCCCGCTGGCGGTAGGTAATAATTAAGGATAACTGAATTTCACTCACAGCTAGAATTTGGGGTAAAGTTGGTGGTAATTTTCCAAAATGGATGAGGTGGTAGCATTGCTGGTTGCCATAAATCGCCAAATATATCGCCTTTTTGGAGAGATTGGAAGCAAGAAATGATGTTCCGATCGCGCGTTTCTGTTGGCGGTAATTGCTGGTGGTGTTGATTGCGCGCAGCATCGCTATGGGAAAGATGAATTACATTTCCCGCCGCGCAGATATTGATGCCCAACAGGGTAGCGCGAATCAGCAAATCTTGGTCTTCCCATCCCCAACCTGTAAAACTTTCCTTGTATCCTCCTAATGATAATAACGTTTGTTTGCGAGTACAGAGCAAACCGCATCCAGGTCGATCGCGATCGCCCGCCACCGCCAGTAGAATATTAACAGCAGCAATCCCTTTGCCCATCTGGATGTTGTAAGTATAGCGTTCCCGCTTTAAAGCCGTTGTTTGCAAGCAAGACTCTGCTACAGTTTTAACACAACAAATAATCCGATTTTCTAAATTATTTACCGCCGATAAAGATGAGAATTTTGGAATAAAATTTACAGCTTGTATCCGAGTTTTTAAAGAAAGGGATTCCCCAGTAGTGGACTCTCCTAAAACACAAGATAATAGCTGTAAAATTCCTTGCCGATTCCAGATGATGTCAGCGTCAGAAATCAGCAAGTATTCGCTACTAGCCCGGAGAATACCCTGATTGATTAACTGAGATTTATTAAAATCAGATTGAGGATATTTGAACCACTCTACCTGCGATAATTTGGCTAAATCCTGTAAAACCATTAAACATTTAGATTCAGTGGTACCGCCGTCGCAAATAATGATTTTAGTCACGGGATAACCAATTGCTAAAAGAGAGCGCACGCAATCAGCGATTTCAGGACGATTTTTAACGGGGATAATTACCTGTAACACGATATTGACCGAATAATTACGGGCTTTGGAATCCTTCATCCGACCTTCAGAGAAGCCTCTCCCTTTCAGGTAGAAAAAATCAAAAAATTTTCTTTTTTTCAAGCCTCTTTCTTAGCGTTCGATTGTGGATGACGAATTATTAATTACGAATTATGCCATAACATCGCTCATCTAGAATCAGTCGGCTCTCTTGGATTTGCGTACAAAATGTATCAAAAAGCACAAAGTGATGCTGATGAAATCGCTGAAATCGTTACCCTGAGACACATAACCTATATCAATCACCGGATAGCCAGGAGAGCCAATCAGTCATTACCAATCTCAAATTCCAAATTTATAATCCCAAATGTCAAATGTCAAATCTCAAGGGCTGAACCGATGATATAATTGAGTTCGATCGCCCCTGCTGTCTTCAAAGGACGCAAATCCGGTAATTTGCCTGACCGCACCGCGGCAGTGTTGGCGATCGCTATTGTTTTGAGTTGCTGAATTAATTCTAAACGCAATGGAGAATTTAATCCGG
>NZ_JADEWV010000425.1 GCF_015207455.1 Microcoleus sp. LEGE 07076 | reverse complement strand
ATGGTGCAAGATGTGAGTTTAAACTGAGATATTGCAGCAATGTCAATAAGGTGATTTATCGTGGGGGAGGGCGGGTTTCTTTAACCTGTCTGCAAGCTTTGAGGCTCAAGAGTGAACCCGCCCCTACAGGTTGTTGAGAATGGTGCAAGATGTGAGTTTGAACAAACAGTAGCTAAGGACTACGCGCACCCTAAACGCCTGTATTTACCTGCGATTCAATTCCACCCTTTCGCCGTAACGCAACAGCATATCCAAACTCTCCAAACGATTTTGCCAAGTTTGTACCTGATAGCTATTCTCTCCAGAATGCCAGCGCATCGAAGATTGAAACTGAGATTTAAAACTCGCCAATAATCTTTTAGCAGTTGCTAAACTTTCGGTAGAAGGATTGGCCGACAATCGGCTCAACGCAACACCCAATTCATCCGATCGACTTTGCAGAACTTTCAGTTCAGATTCCGACACCCGCAACTGATTGTTAGCCAACAAAAAACTCCATTCCTGCTTGATAGCAGTATAGCGCGAAGCCGCCGCTGCAAACGGCTGCCGGTAAGGAATCGGTTCTGCTGCAGAAGTAGAGCGCACTGGGGGGCCTTGAGTGCGGTTAAAAAAGCCTTGCATGGCGCTGCTGATACTTTCCACGGCAAAAATAGCATAGCCCCCTGTGGGCAAATCGCGCAAAGCTTGAATTTGGTCGATCGCCACAACTTGCGGGAGAGTCAACAACTTAACCGACGGAGAAATCAAAGCCGAACCGAGCATTTGTTCCTTCGCCAAGGGTTCGGTGATGCGCTCAAGTCGGTTAGTATCCAAAGCATAAGTCATGGGCACAATCAAATCTACAATACCCTGACGGGCCCAAACTTCCCAATTTTGTTGAATTTTGTAAATCCGCTGACTTGCAGGGTGCGGAAACACCGCTACCGAGAGAATTGTGCGCGGATAGTTCTGCCGCAAAAGCTGAGAAACTTCAGCTACAAAACTATTAATTTGATTGGTTTTAAATTCAACCCACTGCCGCCACAAACTGCCGTCATTCGGAGAAATATTCACCGGATCTGCACCGGTCAACTGCTTGAATTGCTGCCTCGCCGCAATACCGTAGCCGTAGGTAAAGCCAGCATTGTCATTTTGAAAAGGATACCGAATATAGTCTAACTGCACGCCATCTACTTTATAGCGGCTGGTAATTTCGCCGATAATTTGCAGCAAATAACGGCGGGCTTCCGGGTTTGCCGGATCGAGATAAAATTTACCGTCATTAGGATTTTGCGTGCGTCCTTTATTGTCGATATTTGCCCAATTTGGATGAGCCAAAAGTACCGGCCCGGGATAAGAACTAGGCTTGCCGATTAAAGTATTGTGGCGCTTATTTCCGGTGGCAAAAATCCAAAGCCAAGCGTGCAGTTCCATGCCTCGTTCGCGGGCTAATTTAACCGCAGATTCCAGCGGATCCCAGCCAACTGTGAGGGGGTTTTGTTGCGGTGCAACTTGACTGGGATAAATCGGATATCCGGCATTTAAAGTTTCAAAGAAAACGGTATTGATACCCGCGGCGGCGAGCCGATCGAACACTGCAGCCAAACCTTGTTCGGATCGAGCTGCGACGATCGTACCGCGATCGAGCCAAACCGCCCGAATTTCCGCCCCGACGCGCTGCCCTTCCTGCGGGTAATTTTGCCACAGCAACTCTCGCGCTTGCACCCACTGCTGTCTGGCCTCAGCGTATTTTTGCTGTTGCAGGAGTTGGTCAAAGGTTTGCAAAACCTGTCGGGCGTTGGCGATCGCCCGGGTTTTGGTTGCTTGCACCACAGGCGGGCGATTGGCTGTCGGGGCGCCAGCGCTGTTGCTTCCCGCCACCAGTTGAGGGGGGGCAGGAGCGGCGAGATTGACGGCGGTGTTGCCTGAATTAGATGCTGTCAGGGCGCTTTCAAACCTACCGAGGAGGTTGGTGAGTTCTTGGCGCATCAAGTAGGCTTCAATGCTGACGATCGGCTTGTTGGAATTTGCCTGCACGTTCAAACCCGCCGGCGCCGACTGGTCTGAAGGGTCTGTAAAAGTTGCGGGTACTGGGTCGGGCAGCGAGGTAGAAGGAGAAAGTCTGCTCAGCGGGGTAC
>NZ_JADEWV010000105.1 GCF_015207455.1 Microcoleus sp. LEGE 07076 | reverse complement strand
CCCCAGCCCCCCCTTGCTAAGGGGGGAAGAAGAGGTTGATTCTGGGTTGCTAAGGGGATGTTTTGGGTGGGATATTAATAATACGATCGGCTCAACCGTGCAAATTAACAACTGGACGACAAATTGGGCCGATTTTTGGGAAGAACATCGGATTGGTTATCAGTTACAGTTGGCTAGGCGTCGTGGTGGAAATTTCAGTCAAGCAGAAACTTTGCTAGCAGCTATTCCCAAGTTATTGGAGGGTTACAAACCTCAACCTTCTTTAGTTCACGGGGATTTGTGGGGAGGAAATGCCTCGGTAACTGCTGCGGGGGAACCAGTAATTTTTGACCCGGCGGCTTATTGGGGCGACAGAGAAGTCGATATTGCGATGACGGAACTTTTCGGCGGTTTTCCCCCTGCATTTTATCGGGGTTATAATGAAGTTTGGTTGCTGGATTCAGGCTATGAAAAGCGCAAAATGCTTTACAACTTATATCATATTTTGAATCACTTTAATTTGTTCGGCGGGAGTTACGAGTCGCAGGCAAATCAAATGATTAATAGAATTTTGGGTGAAGATTTCAATATTAGCTGAATTATACGGAATCACAAATGAAGTTTTGGCACTGTTGCACCAAGTTGGGATTTATAGTTTTGTTTTTGAGCAGCATCGGGGCTGAGAATGCTTTAGCTGCTTTACCCTTACAGGTGGGTTTCTATCGCGGCCCCGGTTCTCGATACATTCAAATTGCTGAAAAAGAAAATAGAATCTGCTTCAAAGGCTTTTCTTCTAAGGGAGTTACTGTGGCTTCCGTTGCGGCGGATACTAACCGCCAAGACTTATACAAAATTAACGGATTTAATGATACATTTCTGTTGCAGCCAGATACAGATACTCTCTTGTTTGGGTCGGTAAATCAGTTGATTAAGTATGTCGCAGATGATGGTTTTCCTAGAGATTTAGATGATGATTTGCAGGAGTGTCTTAGTTCCCAGAAGCCATTCTTTAAGCAAAAGTCTGGTGGACGAGGTACTCGCTAAGAAACTTTGGACAGGGGAATGGCGTGTCCTGATTCTGGGTAATATCAATTTCGATTGATTACTAAGCTGTCGCGCATTTGAATTGCATATTCAGGGCGGGTTCTCCTGCCCACCCCACAACACTTTTATTGTTTTTTGATATACAGTTTAAATGCCGCAACAGCTTATCAGAAAAAAGGTTAGTAGAGAGGACTTTAGTCATTCAATTTTTAGGACTAAAATCCTCACTAATAACTCCTCCGATCGCGATCGTTCGATGGGACATGATATTAAGATCAATTCCGATGCCACGGCATTTGATATCACCTGGTTGTTGAGACTTTATTTTTGTTTGGCAGCAGCTTTTTTCTTGGCTTCTTTTTCAGCCTTTTTAGCCGCTTTCTCGGATTCAATCTTGGCTAATTTTGCCAGCTCTTTTTCCTCAGATATTTTATCGAGATAGTAGTGATAATCTCCCAAATAAGTCCGAAACTCGCCGTCGCGAACTTCCACGATTTTGTTGGCAACTTGGGAGATGAAATAGCGATCGTGCGAGACGATAATTACCGTACCGTCATAATTTTGAATCGCTTCTTCCATCATCTCTTTGGCGGGAATGTCGAGGTGATTTGTCGGTTCGTCCAAAATTAGCAAGTTCACGGGAGTCAACAGCATCTTTGCTAAAGCTAGACGGGCTTTTTCTCCGCCACTTAGAGCGCCGACGTGTTTGAATACTGTTTCGCCGGTAAATAAGAACCGCCCCAATAAGGTGCGAACTTCTTCGTTTTTCCAGTCGGGAACTTCGTCGTGAATGGTTTGGATCACGCTTTTATTCAAATCTAAGGCTTCGGCTTGATTTTGTTCAAAGTAACCGGGGACGACGTTGTGGCCGCCCAATTTGACTGTACCTTCTGTTGGGGTTTCTAACCCCATAATCAGGCGCAGCAAGGTAGATTTTCCGGCGCCGTTGGGGCCGAGAAAGGCTATGCGATCGCCTCTTTCAATTAATAAGTCTGCTCCCAAAAATAGGATTTTTTCGCCGTAGGTGTGTACCAAATCTTCGATGATTGCTACTTCGCGGCCGCTGCGGGGTGCGGGAGGAAAGCGGAAATGCAGGGTTTTTAAGCCGCCGGTGGGGGCTTCGATGCGTTCGATTTTGTCTAGCTGTTTCTCACGGCTTTTGGCTTGGGTGCTGCGTGTGGCGCTGGCGCGGAATTTTTCTACGAATGCTTGCTGTTTTTCGAGTTCTTTTTGCTGGCTTTCGTAGGCGCTGAGTTGGGCTTCTCTGGCTTCTGCTTTTTGCAGCAGGTAGGAGGAGTAGTTGCCGAGGTAGGTGCTGGAAACGCCGCGTTCGGTTTCGACGATTTGGGTGCAGAGCCGATCGAGAAATTCGCGGTCGTGGGATACGATTACCATTGGGGTTGTCAGCCCTTTGAGGTATACTTCCAGCCATTCGATCGTTTCTAAGTCGAGGTGGTTGGTAGGTTCGTCTAGCAGCAGGATGTCGGGTTTTTGGAGGAGAATTTTGCCCAAACTCATCCGCATTTGCCAGCCGCCGCTGAAGGCGCTGACTAACCGATCGCCATCTTCGGGTTCAAATCCGATTTCTGGTAAAATTTTCTCGATTTGGGCTTCTAAACCGTAACCGTTTAAGCCTTCAAATTGCCGTTGCAGCCGATCCATTTTGTGGATGGTGTCGTCGAGATTTTCTGGGGTGGAGTTTTCCAGGTCTCGGTGGACTTGCATCAAAGATTCGTGGACTTCGTTGGCTTCGCTGAAGGCGCGCCAAAATTCCTCTTTGACTGTGCGGGTGGGATCGATTTCAAATTCTTGGGAGAGATAGGCGATGTGGAGGCTGGCGGGGCGAATGACTTCGCCTGCGGTGGGTTCGATTTCGCCGGCGATGATTTTGAGTTGGGTGGATTTGCCGGCACCGTTAACGCCTACTAAGCCGATGCGATCGCCCGGTTTGACTTCCCAGGTGACATCTTTGAGTACGACGCCTGTGGGATAAATTTTACTGATGTGTTCGAGTCGCAGCATTGTTGTGGAGACTTGGGAAGGGCAGGTTTAGCGGCGGATGGGATACCGGCGCTGAGGTCGAGTTAATCTTAACAAATTTTAATTAAATTTAGTCATTACCAAGTTTTGGGTTGGGGCGGGCGATCGAATTTGAGATTTGAGATTTGAGAGTGAAGGACGCAGGGATCGCCATTACCTTGGTTTCTGACAAAAATCAGGTGGAGAGTTGAACTAATGCTACAATTTTGAGTTAGCGAGTTTGCTAATTGTTTTGTTAAAGGGCGATCGACAAAAGCACCGCAATTTTGCGAAAACCAGGATTGTTCGCCAACAAATCAACTGTCCCATCTTTTTGAGCAATCCCGTCAAACATAGCATTTATATCAATTCCGGTTCCACTCCTGGGGAATTGTTGACTGTTGACTCGATTTTATGATTCCGATGCAACCGTCCACGATATTACGGCTTCTGGTGCGGTAAAATTTTGAACGATAATTTCGATAAAAATATTAAATTCATGTTGCAGTTGAGCAGCTAGCTGCTGCAATTTGGCTGCCCGTGAGAACTACCCAAATTAGATTGTGCTGGCGTTTGGCTAATTCGGCGAGAAAGGCTGCACCAGTTAAGCCAGAAGCACCGGTGATTAAAGTGGCAAGAAATAAATTGGGATATTTGAGGTGGATTTAAAGATTTTAACAATGAGCTCGAAGAGGAACCTGTAGAATAATCAAAAGGGAATAGGTGAGTTTTATGGGGCGTATTACCGATCGAGCTTTTGAAATTTTGCGGGGGGAAGTTGACAAGTGTGCGGCGCAGGATACTGTAGCGGGTGCAGTGTACCGCAGTATGGTAATCAAGCGGCTGGAGAAGTTGCGATCGCAAGAGGGAACTTTCGCATCAACAGAAGAAATCCGCGATACCTTCAAAGACGAATTTCCCAACTTCAGCGAAAAAGTTCTCAAAGAAGCTGTCAAAGCCAACCAGCCGCCCGGATTGTTCGGCAAAATTGTCTTCGCGGGCAGTTTATTAGGTGCTGGGGCGGGGATAATTTGGCTGCTAAATTTGCCTTTTCCGATGATTCGGTGGCCCGTGGCGAAGACAATGCCGATATTGTTGCTGCCGAGTTTTATCAGCATGGATTACAATTACCGACAGGCGATCGCTCTTGTGGAACAATCTGATCAACTGGTTAACAAAGCGACTGCTGCGGCAGATTTTGACTGGGGCGAAACTAAAGCCAAAGAAGCGCAAAAACACCTCGATGCTTTGCCGGTTTGGTTTTTGGGTTACTATCCACAAACCTACTGCTCTTTTTTTGGCTGCACTTGGCGGTTTACAGTCGATGAATTTCAAGCAGCCCGCAAAAATGTCGGGCGGATGGAGGCGCAGATTTTCCAGCAAAAAAATGCTTTTACTCAATTAAATCAAGTCGAACAAACGCTTAACGAGGCGAAACAGCAGTACCAGCAAGCAAAAACTGCCGCCGACAGGCAAAAAGCGAGTGAAAATTGGCAAAGTGCGATCGATCGACTCAATCAAATCTCCGCCGACACCCTAGCGGGAAAAACAGCTAAGCAAAAACTCCAAGCAGCAGAGAGAGACTTTCAAGCAATGGGCGGCGTAGCCACCGGTTCCGTGCGCGCCGACAACTTAATCGAAGCAGCAAAAGAATTTGCACTTTCAGCGGCTGTAGCATCGCAAAAGCCGCCGCATCCAGCCGCGCAGTGGGAACAAATAGCAGGATTGTGGGAAGAAGGAATTAACCGACTGAAATTAATTTCTGTGGATAATCCAGGCTATCTCGACGCTCAAACTAAACTCGCTGAATATCAAAAGAATTTAGGAATTACCCAGATCAGACTGCAATCAGAAAAAGATTCGGCAAAAGCTTTGCAAGAAGCTAAAACATTGTTTGCCAACTTGCAAAATAATGTGAATTCTCCCAGTCAAAATTCCGGTAACTCTCTGGGGCAGTTGCAACAAATTATCAATCAATTAGAATCCGTCAAACCCGGGACAACTGTTTATCCAGAATCCCAAAAATGGCTGCAATCGGCTCGTAAAAAACAGCAACAATGGCAAAATAATTAAAGGTTGGGAATAAAGTATGGGAGAGTGTTAACTGCTTTTCTGTCAACTAAGGATCGAAAACTTAATAACTTAAATACCTTTTACAGTCCTCTCTCCTGTAATATCGTTTCCGGTTGCATCGGAATGATTTAACCTTACTAGAACACAGAGAACACAGAGAGATCAGATAGAAATGAATACAGGACGATGCTAACGGATTTGATATAAGTTGCCTTCCTCAAAGGAGGCTCTGCCTCCGGATCTGCATTACCAGGCAGAGCCTGGTAACGAGCAAACCACCAACTGCTAACTGCCAACTGTCAACGGCTAACTGCCTAATTACCAAATCGGGTCAAAATACAGATTAACTGTAAGTTGCTTTTTCCCCGAAGGAACGCCGGAAATACAAGCACAAATTGTCTCCCCGCCGTCAATTTCTACTTCGCAAGCGTGACAAGAACCCATCAGACAGCCGGTAGGAATGGAAACCCCCGCACGTTTGGCTACATCTAGCAAAAGCTCTCCCGCTTCTGCTTCTACTGTCACATTATCCGGTAAAAAAACAATTTTTGTCATTTAATTTTAACCTCAACTCTAACAAACAACAGTTAACAGTTAACAGTCAACAGTCAACAGTTAACTAATTAACTAATTAACCTAAAATCTGGTTGATATCTAAATGCTTTTCCACCGTATCCGCTAGAGTCTCTAACAGAGCTTCTCGGTGTTCCCGGTAATTGGGAATACCTGTAGGCAATGCGCGGAGTCCCCGCTGCTGGCGCAAGTAATTTAACCAAGCTCGCCGCCAAGCTCCATTATCAAAGATGCCGTGCAGGTATGTGCCCCAAACTGATTGAGAATTGTTGACAATTCCTAAAGTTGGATCGTCAAATAGCGGTTGAGTCAAATCTGACTCTAGCATTTGCGTTCTTCCTTGGTGAATTTCGTAACCGGAAACTGGTAAACCCGGTTGAGGATAGTTAGATGTTACGATGCGCTGGCGGGCAATTTTGTTCGGGGCGATCGCAGTTTTTAAAGGCAGCAATCCCAATCCTTCAAATTCTCCCTGTTGTCCCTCCAGCCCTTGTTTATCGGTGATACTTTGTCCCAGCATCTGAAAGCCGCCACAAACTCCCATGACTGTACCGCCAGCTACTAAGTAATTGTTAATAGCTTTTGCCATACCTGTTTGGCGCAGCACCTGCAAATCTGAAATTGTAGTTTTAGACCCCGGTAAAATCACAGCATCTGGATGGCCTAAATGGTCTTTTGGGCTGATGTATTTGACTGTGACGGTAGTTTCCGACTCCAGGGGGTCAAAGTCGGTAAAATTGGAAATTCGGGGCAGGCGGATGACGGAAATGTTTAGGTCGGTTTGAGAATTGGGAGAACGCCGATCGAGCAAATCGAGAGAATCTTCTGAGGGAAAAACTTCGTCTATCCAAGGAATCACCCCAACTACCGGGATTCCCGTCCTTTCTTCCAGCCAAGTCAGCCCCGGATCTAAGATCGATTTTTGTCCTCGGAACTTGTTAATAATGAATCCTTTAATTAAAGCCCGTTCGTCAGGTTCTAGCAATTCCAAAGTGCCGATAATGTGAGCAAAAGCGCCACCGCGCTCGATATCAACGACGAGCAAAGTGCGAGCATTTAAGTATTTTGCCACCCGCATATTTGTTAAATCGCGATGTTTAAGATTAATCTCAGCAGGGCTGCCGGCTCCCTCGCAGACTATCGCCTCAAATTCTTGACCCAGAACCTCTAAAGATTCCCGAATAACTTGCCAGCCTAGATCGAAATACTGCTCGTAATATTGAGCTGCTCGCACATTGGCTATCGCCTTGCCCTTGACAATCAATTGAGAAGTCATGTCTCCTTGTGGCTTGAGCAAAATCGGATTCATTTCTACCCAAGGCGCTACGCCTGCGGCCCAAGCTTGCACTGCTTGAGCGTAGCCAATCTCTCCGCCACTGGCGGTGACATAGGAATTCAGCGCCATATTCTGACCTTTAAAGGGAGTTATCCGCCAGCCGCGCCGAGCCAAGATTCGACAGAGTGCTGCAACGAGTAAAGATTTTCCTGCGTGAGATGTTGTTCCCACGACCATAATTGCTTTCATAATATTTTAAATGCAGAATGTATAAGGCACAAAATACAAATTAGAAGTAATATCCTGTCCGGTAAATCACTCACAAGAAAAGTCGTTTGTAATAAAAACGAAGAGTTTTGATTGACCTGTTTGGCTGTGAAGACTCTTCGTCTTCACAGCGCATTTTATGATGGGTGATTTTCCCGACTGGAGATCAGCTGTCGCGCATTTAAAGTGCGTATTCAGGGCAGGCTCTTCTGCTCACCCCACTGATTATTTTATTGTTTTTTGACATACAGTTTAAATGCCGGAACAGCTTAAGAAGGTAGAAAACAGAATCGCCAAAATTCTGGTTTCTACATTTTGCTTTTTTGCTCAAGCTAGGGGCTTATCTTCGTCGGATAGATTCTCCGACTTGGATTCAGCGGCAGGTTGGGCAGTTTCTACTATCTCGGGAGTGGGGGGAGTCGGGCGAGTCAATTCCGTTTGTTCTTCGTCGCCAGAGGGTTTTGTTTCTGTGGATTCGATCGACACAACTTTTACTGAAACTAATTCCACCCCGCTCATCTCCTCGGGTTGTCCTGATGCTTCCATTTCTACCGGGGCTACTGCAACCATTTCCACCACGGTCATTTCGAGAGATGGTGCTTCCGGTACATCTGCTGCTGCGGTTTCACCAACTGCCGCGGGCGGTGTCTGGCTGTCAGCCGACGAATCGGGGCCGATCGAACTTTCCTCTATTTTTGCAGAACTCGCGGTTTGAGCCGCCACCAAATCGGCCATTGTTTCCACATCGGTGGGAAACGGCACTGCTTGGCTTGTTTCCACAGCAGTGTTGCTAATTTCGGCTGCTGCTTCGCTGGCGGCTTCGGCTAATTCTGATTCGAGAATCCGATCGAGATCCGGTGCTGGAATTGCCGTTATTTTAGATTCAGGTGCGATCGGATCGGGAGTCTTTTTCTCTGTTGTCGCCGGAGTATTTGCATCAGACTTGCTTTTATCGGCACCGAGCCCCAACATACCGCCGAGACTATTTTTGATATTGTCGAACAAACTTCCGAAACCGCCGGATTTTTTAACTGCTTTGGCTGAAGTTGACTTTGCCTCTGGGACTACTGCCGTCGGGGCTGCCGGCTTGGACTCTTTAGCCTTCGCCCTCCACATCTCCTCAAAATCGTCTGTTTCAGGCTGCTGTTGAGGCTGTGGCTGAGCCTCTGCTGGCTCCACAGTTGCTGGGGCGGCAATTTCTGAAAATTCTATAGGAGGAGGTAGAGGAGTGAAGCTGCTGGCTGATTCTGCTGGGTCTGGTGAAGTTTCAGCAGCAGGAGTTTCAACGGGAAATACTGGTATCTCTGCAACTGCAGGTGCTTTTTCTTCGGGAATTGTCAACTCAGGGGCGATCGGGCGATCGCCAATAGTTTCAGCTACTGGGGGAGTCGCCGGCTGTTCTTCTAGCTTAACCTGACTCTGATTGGCAGCGGGTGCTGGAACAACATCAGCTTTCGGTTTGGGCGATCGAACAAACTTAGGTTTTTTGGCTGCAGGTTCTGGTTTCTTACCAAACAAACCTGATAGCGGCCCGCCCGTCGCCCCGGTCAAATTCGGCGACTTAGGAATCGGCGTTTGCTGAGCAACGGGCGTTACCAGCCGGCGCAAAGTCAAAGTTTCCCAAGCGAACCAGCCCAGCATGGCCACCCCCGCCATTTGACCCAGCAGGAGAGCACCAGTAATTCGCCCCGCACAAGCCCATAAAATTAACGCATAAAAAAGTCCTATCCCGCTCCAGGTAAAATCACTTTTGCGGTGAACTTCTGGAAAAAAGAAGGCCGCCATGTAAATACTGAAGCTGCCTAGACCGACCGCCAACGCCAGAATGTATGCAAGCATCTTGTCGGTACCTCCGCTGTGTCAAATAACTTCTACGCGCTAATTCTACCTTTGCGAGACACTCAACGGCTTCTTTCTCTAGGACAATTCTCTATTTGGAAGCAAGTTCGGCAACGGATGAGTGTAATCGATTCAACGGATTTAAAGGATTTCACGGGTGGATGGTCGAGCGTGAAGATTTGTCGCGCTCCTCCAATCTCGCTCGTTTTCCTCCTCTCCCCTCTCACCCCTTATTGGTCTCACCCCTTATAGGCGGTGATATCTGTCACTTAACTGTGCTTGTACGATCGCACTGACCCTAGAAAATTTTCTGTAGAGTGTAAGTGTAAGAGGAATTATGCCTTCGGGCATAGATATTGGAGGTAGTGCCATGTTAGAAAAATTGTTGTTAGCTGCGACTTTAACCTTATCGGTTCAAATTTTTGCCGGAGTCAGCACTCCCTCCAACTTACCGAAAAATATTGTATTGCGATCGAGCGACCTGTCGGCACCAGCCCTGAAACTTCCAATGCTTCCACTACCTGCGGGCTTCGAGCCGAACGTCGAATCTTGATCCGAGGCGGAAGACGATCGGCGCAAGTGCGAGCTGTTCTCTTTGTCAAGTGACTGTTGGCAACTCATAAGTTCGATCGAACAGTAAGTAAAGAAAAATTAGCAGACCCTACATTAATTAATTAATTGCGATCGCATACTAAATAAACATTAACACCAGGTTTTCAAGTATAAACACTCAAACCTTAAAATATTTGTGAAATTGTCAGTCAACGATCAAAATAGATATATGCTCCCCAGATGGAGCTCAAAGCTAATCAGGAACTGACTGTTAAATTAAGGAGAGTGAAAATGGCACTTAGCGATATTATACTGAGTGAAAACAACAGAGACAATTTTGTTGACGACTGTGTAAAGTTGATAGAGAAACAAGTTGCAGCAGCGCAGGGATTGGGCGGTTTGGCTCTGAAAGCAGCCTACTCTACTGTCAAAGGAATACGGGCGGACTATTGCGCCCAAGTCGTGGATCAGCTTCTGCCCGAAATCTCGACAGCACTCGATCCGATGTGGACTGAAGCAGTAAACAATGGCAGCCCAGTCGAATATCTCGCCCAAAGAAAAGCTGAAGTAGCAGATCAATTGCTCCAAATTAGTGACAAAAAAGCTGAAAACAGCACAAGAGCAGTTGTTAAAGGAGCCTATGGCAAACTCCGCCCCTCAGCTAAGACTTACGTGGAAAAGGGAGTACCGGATTTAGCCGAAATTATTAATAAACATAGTTCGCTCTGAACCTTGAATTAGTGGAAATTTGCCACCTATTCAAATCATTGTCGAGGCGGGAAGTTCCCGCCTCAGTTAATTTAAAAAAAATATAACTTTTCTCAGCTAGGAGCGTACCTCATGTTACTGAGAACCGCGAGAATTGTATTATCCATTGCCAATTACCCATTGATTCGCAGCCAATATTTTCAACATCGCCTGTCCGGTAATTCCCAACCCCAAAAACATTACAAACATCGCGCTAATTGCAGGCAAAAATTTAACTAATGTTATCTGTTTTGGTAGTTTATCAAACTTTTGTTTCGCGTAAACTAAGATTAATCCGATCGCGCTCAGCACCAAAGCCAATCCCAAACTAAAGGCTACCACAAGCGTCATCCCCAAACCAACATTGCCCAAAGCCGACGCGCTCAGCAGCATCACCAAAGCGGAAGGACAAGGCAGCAAACCGCCGGAAATCCCCAACACTAACAAGCTTTTCCAAGTAATGGGAGAACCGTCAGCACCGGGGGGCAAATGCGAGTGAATGTGGCCGTCTCCGTGGTGGTGGTAGTGCTGAGTGCGATCGGGTTTTACAGGTTTAAATTCTCTTTCCCATGTTCCTCTATTTAAAAGATTTACTGGTTCTTCAATATTCGCAGTAAGGGCTTTCGTCCTTGGGTTTTTGCGGACTAAAGTCCTGAATGCGAACCTGGTTTTTTCGATGAGGTGATTTAAGTTGGTCTTGGTGCGGACTGAATTCCTCGCTACGAACCTGGTTTTAATTCTTGCTGAAAGTAACTTAAACCCGATAATTACTACTAATAAGCCTGAGATTAAACTCAGCCAAGGATCTAATTTTTCAGGATCGATTAAGTTGGAAGCGAAAAGGGTAATTGCGCCGACAGCAAACACGCCCGCAGTGTGAGTTATTGTGGTTGTTGCTGCTAAAAATAATGCGTGCAGGGGAGTAGCCCGCGAACCTACTAAATAAGCGCCGACTATGGTTTTTCCATGTCCGGGCGACATCGCGTGCACGCATCCCCAAGTAAATGCTCCGGCTATTGCTAGCACGAAACTCCAACCTGTATCCCAGATAGATTCATTTCCTGTTAACAAAAAATCTCGGTTTTGCGGTGTAAATACAAAGCTTTTTACAGCACCAGCTTCCACAATTGTAGCTTGACAGCTAGCTGTCGCTACTCCGGGTAAAAATAGATTGTAGTTAATCCGCAATTTCTCGTGTTTTGAAATTACCTTAGAAGCGGGCCATGTGTAGCCTAAAATTAAGGTGCTGTGGGTATTGGGCTGCTGGATAGAGCTGGCTATTTTAGCTGCTATGTCTAGCGGTGTTACTGTTACCGTTCCTGGAATGTTGCTGCTGTTGGTGATGCGGATTTCTTGGCCGAAAAACTTTTCTAGCTGTGTTTTGTGGCTGCGAACTTCGGCTGCTTGTAGCTGGCTGTCTCGATTGTCGTCGGCGAAGTTGGTTAAGCCGGTTGGGAAGGTTAATGTTACTTCGGTTTGGAAATCGTTGACGATTATTTCTGCTACGGATAAGTCTGACCAGTGCGAGTAAACTGGTTTGGTTGAGGTGGTTAATAACAATAAAGTTGTCAGTAAAAATAGGGTAAACAATTTGGATATTTGGTTCAGCTTGTAGTGCATAAATACCTTTGTTTTTAGGTTTGTTACTCAATCAGTCGGCGGTTGAAACCAGGTTTACATAAACGTGTTAGCCTTCCCGAAGGGTAGTCTGCCTCCGCAGACTAAGAGATCGAGGGAGTATTTAAGCCGGATTTGGTATAATCTCAAAATTCATAACTTCCCAAACCTAATGTTTTGCCCGATCGACTATCAAAACTCGGATCGATTTCTTTAGCCTTTTGAAAATAAGCGCGAGATTCAGCATCTTTACCTAATGTGCGGGCGATCGCACCAGCCCGGTAAAACATACCCGCGTCTCGAATGCCCGATCGCACTATTTCGACCATCACCCGATCGGCTTTTTGCCATTCCCCAGCACTCGAAAGCGCCCAGGCGTAAATATCCAGAGTCACAGCATCCCTGCGGATTTTCACCTCATCCTGCATTAACAGCAGGGCTTCGGCGACATCCTGCGATCGACCTTTTTCCAGCAGCAAACTCGCCAAATCCCTGCGGTGCCCGAAACCGCCAGATCCAGAAACCTGTTCCTGTCGCAGCCCGGCTTCTGCTTTGTCGCGCAGTCGCACGGATGATCTCGCATCTCCCTGCAACTCCTTCACCCTCGCCATACCGCGATCGACAAGGCGATCGAACACCGTCGCAGCCCCGCCAGAATAGGCAGAAACCTTGCTGTAATTGCCCTCAGCCTCCCGATAATTGCCCTGGCGCGTCTCCAAATCTGCCAAATAAATCAGCGCTAGCGGGTATCGAGGCATCAACCGCAGCGCTTCCAAAAATAGCGCTTTCGCCTGCACAAACTCCCCGCGGCGGGCGTAAAATCGACCTAAGAGCGATCGGGCCCGCGCCGAACCCGCCACTTCTCCCGGCTCCTCCGCCGCCATTGCTTGCCGGTAATCCTGCAAAACCTCAGCATCCCGGCCCTGCGACTCTCTCGCTAGCGCTCTTAAAGTCAGAGATCCCAAGTTGGGAATCCGATTAACTAAGACTTCTGCGGCTGCATTAGCCTCGCTCACTTTTCCCGTCGCTAAGTAAGATGTAACTGAAATGGCGATCGCATCTTCATTTTTAAAACCCACCTGTTTAGCCAAGCGCAAAGCAGTAGCAAAATCGTGTCTGGCCTCGGCAATTCGAGCTAAAACTAACAGCGCACCTTTGTTGTCAAAAGGCAAATCGGCGATCGACCTTTCCGCCGCCTGTTCTGCCAACAAAAACCAGCCTCCCTCACCAGTGGCGCGAGCCATTTTCAAATAAGCACCCGCCAGTGCAGCCCGGTTCAAACCGCTACGGGAATCCACAGCCAATCGCTGCTGGTAAAAAGCGATTTCTTGTTGAATTGCCTCCTTTTGACTGGGATTTTTTCTCAAAGTTTCTGAAAAATTATAACGGTACTTAGCATCAAGTTCCGCCGGACTTTTTTCAGCAAATAAATCAGAAAGCAAATGCAGATTTGGGGGAATGTTAATAACAGCAATACCCACAACAGGAACTGCTATCAATAACCACCACCAAAAAATATCAGATTTTATTATTTGTCCTGTTTTAGTTTTCATACATCCCCGTTAATCAACATTCATCTGCGGTAAAAAAAAAGCACTTTAGATAGTCATTTCTAAAAAAGATGAGGCACCCTAGGGCATAGAGCATAGGGCTATCCTCACCACGCGATCGAACCGCTATATGTCATTAACCAACAAGCAATCACCAATCACCAATCACCAATCACCAATTACTAATTACTAATTACCAATAACTAATTACCAATAACTAATTACCAATAACCAATAACCAATAACTAATTCGGCAAAGCCAAATAAGGAAAATTTGGTTCTAACGGCTTGTGTCCCTGAGCCGGATTTCCCGGTGTTCCGTTATATGAAACGTTATCGCCAACCGGAGAACCCACCAAAGCTCCCAAAGTAATATCAATAACGTCGTCCATCAGCATACGACCTCCGATCAAGCTTCCTTGAGCATTTGTCGCGCTAGCATAGCCACTGGTTTTTGTGGTATCGATCCGCATAACATCGGGTAAGAAAGCTCCGGCGATCGCATTTGGATCGACATTATCGCTACCGTCCAAAAGATCGACAGCATTCAGAGTAGCAACAGCTTCCTGACGCACCGGAGCAGCAGCAGCGCTCAAATCCAATCTCGGAGGAATATTATTGAATGCCTCCAGAAACTCGGGAGTAACTATCAAACCCTCATTAATTGCAGGTCTCGCCAAACGCTCGAATTGTTTGAAACCGCCAGCTCCATCGCGGATCGAAACTGTTGACCAAACATCAAAAGTATTCGCCCCAGTTCCGGCTTGCAAAAATGCTTTGGGAACGCGCACGGCAATTGTATTGACGTTGTAACCTTTAGTAAAGTCGATCGCTCTGCTCGGTTCCTTGAAACCTACTTTCGCCCCCGTGCCCAAAGCCCCAGCGCGGACTCTGAAAAATTGTTCTACATCAAAGAAAAACGGATCTTCCCGCAAGCCTGCAAATACAGTCAAGTTAGAACCGCCGACAGGGACTGTATTCACAACACTATTAGAATTTAGCGGAGTTGTGGCAATTAGCCCGCCGTTAACTGTGGTTTTAGTAGTTGTCTCCGAGCCGTTGCGAACAACAGTTATGGCTACGGCTTGCATACCTTTATTATTAGGCGGACTGAAGGCAAACCGCAAGATAATATCGGCGCGTCCAGTCGGGGTAGAGTTCACGTCGCCTACTTGCGTGATGTGAAATTGGTACAGGGCTGTAGTGCTGAAATAATATTGATAGCGGGCTACTGACCTGGGATTTGAATTCATGGTAAATACTAAATCCCCGTCTGCCGCACCGGAGTTTTGGTCTTTTTCGCGATATACGTACAGGTCAGTTAAATTGACAGCGCGACCTTTAATATCTACTTCGCCGTCGTCGTGGTCGGAGGCGGCAATTATCCCTGGAGTTAATACCACAATTAGAGCTACTTCAAGAGCTAGTATGGTTTGGCGAATTTTTTTTGTGAGTTTCACAGTGAACACCTTTATTGCTATGATATTTTTACAGAAATGTCAAATCAAAGCATCCGCAATCAAGGTTTGTAGTGAGGACTTTAGTTCTGAAAAAATCTGCAGATTTTAGTCCTCACTACTAACCAATTTTATGGTTGTCGATCGACAAGGTTTGTATTGAGGACTAAAGTCCTGGAAAATCTGCGGACTTTAGTCTGCTGTCACTGAACCTTCTCTGCTTGGTATACGAAGGTTTGACGATTTTGGATCTCTGGCAAAACATTAAATTGTGTAAAATCGTTCGAGTTAGGTGGTAAACTGCAAGATGAATTGGGATTTTTACAATTCAAAGCACGACAAAGTTAGGCATGAAAGGTATACTCCAGCTTGTCTCCCCAACTTTAAACTTATAATTATGTTCTGTAGTGATATACGCCAAATTTTTAATTTTGGATCTGTGCAGTCAAAACATTTTTTTTGGGTACACTGAGATGACAGGTAAAAAGTTAAGCGATGAATCGCTGCTTTTAGTGCAGATTGCCAAGAATGACCAAACGGCATTAGCTAAACTTTACGATCGCTACGGTCGCCCAAGTTACGCTCTAGCTTACAAAATTCTGGGTTCGGTAGAAGAAGCTGAAGAAGTGGTACTCGATGTTTTTTCCCAAATTTGGCAAAAAGCAGCAACTTACGATCCTTCTCGCAGTCGAGTAGATACGTGGTTGTTCATGCTTACCCGCAGTCGTTCCCTCGATCGGCTTCGAGTAGTGCAGCGAACAGTCCGGGCCGCCCAAGCTTGTCTGGAAGATGCGAAAATTCCTTTTTCGAGCCTTCGAGAACCGATGGAAAATGCCATAATCGAAGAACGCAGCGCAAAAGTCAAAGCAGCGCTAGAAAAACTGCCAGCAGAACAGCGAAGTGCGATCGAACTAGCTTACTACAAAGGGCTGACTTGCGCGGCGATCGGGGATAAAACTGGTATCCCGACAGGTACAATCAAAACTCGAATTCGTTTGGGTATTTCTAAATTGCGCCAAGCTTTGAGTGAAGAAATTTAGAATTTCAAAAAAAAATAATTTAAATTGTTTAACATCAATCTCAAATCGTCGCATCTCCAATATTCCATTTTTACTGCCACAAAACAACTCTAAAATCTCTAATCGAAAATAGAAAATGGAAATGATGCCAGAGGAGGAGTTTAATATGCTTGCAGTTCTTCAAGCTCTCGATACGCTCAATGAGTCAGAAATTCGCGCGCTTACAGAAAAATTGAGAGCATCCCCAGAACTGCAAAGCGAACGGGCGGCCTTTGAAGTAGCAGTTGCGGCGATCGCCTATACAGCACCGCTCGTTCCCGTGTCCCCCGACCTCAAACACCGCCTGTTTCAGCGCATAGCCGAAGTTTCATCAACTCCCGCCGAGGAAGTTAGTTCAGAACCAGTTTACGATCTATCTCCCAATACTAAATCGCCGCATTTTATCCGCAGAGGGCATGATGTTAAATGGAAAGATTTCGGAGTTTCCGGTATCTCAATCGGTAGGTTATTTACTGACAAGAAAAAACGGGAAATTACTTGTTTGCTCCGCCTAGAACCAGGAAGCGAATTTCCCCGGCACAGACACGCCGGAGTAGAAGAAATCTTCGTGTTAGAAGGAGATTTGGTTGTCGAAGGAGAAGTTTGTTATCAAGGGGATTATATTCGCTCAGTTCCTGGTTCCACTCATTCGTCAATCACAAAAGACGGGTGCCTACTATTAATAAAATCATCCTTTGACAACGAAATGCTTACTTAACTTAGTCCGCGTTTATCCGGACTAATAATTAATACACGAAAAAGGAGTTCAGTACCGTGCTAAATCGCTTGCGTTTAACTGCTGCGATGTCCGCTGTTATTATACAATTTGTACCCATCGACAAAAGCGCGATCGCCCAAGAACACGAAGGATGTTTTTTGGTCAACTCAGCGGGAGAAGTGATTAATTTGAATCTGTTGTGTTCGCCTCAAGAATCAATTCAACTTACAGGAAAGGATGGGAAATTTATCGAAGATTACAAACGGTTAGCAAAAAGCTATTCTCCAGATGCAACTAACAATTTACTGCAAGGAATTCAAAGCAGCCCAAGTCGTAAAATTGCCGCAGCCAAAAAAATGTGTGCGGATGCAAAATCGGGAGTTTCTTTGGCGGAAGTTAAATTAAGGGCGATCGGGCAAGCTCTCAGTATCGAAAATCCAACTGTCAAAGAAAGTTTTCTCGCGGATACTGATATTATTACTATTCTTGCAGGTAACCATTATTGCCCGGAATTGGCGAATAAATAAGTCAGTGAAAAGAGGGAAGTCACTCGATTGAGGATGCGATCGACCATTACAGATTTTTGTGCAAGTTAAAGTAGATGAAACATTTAAAATCAAGTTCCGCCGACTTGCGGGATTTATTCAAAGACAGCATTACAGTTAAATACCTGGCGGAACCGCTGAAAGCTGTCCCGGCTAGCGAAGATGCAGCCAAATTGCGATCGTGGATGGAGGCCCGGGATTTTGACGTGCTGGGGATCGAAGAAAACGGCACGGTTTGCGGCTATGTAGAACGATCGCACTTAATCTCCGGTAAATGTAGCGACTACCAGCAAATTTTTCATCCCTGTGAATTAATGGCTGCTTCGACTCCGTTGATGGAATTGCTGCCGCTGCTGCGAGAAAAACCGAGATTATTTGTCTTGGAAAGCAACCGCATCAACGGGATTGTCACCTGTGGCGATTTGCAAAAAGCGCCGGTGCGGATGCTGCTGTTTGGGTTGGTGACGCTGTTAGAAATGAATTTATTGCGGATTGTGCGGATCTACTTTCCCGAAAATTCTTGGCAAAAATTGCTTAAGGGCGATCGCATTTCAGCAGCAAAACACCTGTGGGAATTGGGGCGATCGCGAAATGAGGCAATTGACTTGATCGATTACCTGCAATTCTGCGACAAGCGAGATTTAATCTTGACGAATGCCGAAATAGTCGATCGGCTGGGGCTTAAATCCAAACGTTACGGAGAGCGTTTTTTAAAGTCAGCAGAAGCATTGAGAAACAAATTAGCACACGCCCAAGACTTAATCAACGGTTCTTCTTGGCCGGAAGTAATTCTTCTCGCCCAGGAAATAGAAGCGCTTTTGCAGCGGTGCGAAGAAATTGAAATTGCCACACCTATTGAATTACAATATCGGGCGGTTGAAACCGCGTCTATACAAACCAAACCCGCCGACGCGGGTTGAAGAATAGGCGGTTAAATTTAGGTTGTTTTCTTTACACCCTCGCTTGTTAGGGCATGGTTTGCGTAGAAGCGATTTCAATCGCTAAGCTCGATCTTTATTTCTTAGTCCGCGGAGGCCGACATGGTTTGTGTAGACGCGATTTCAATCGCCGAATGACTTAGTTTTTAATTTTTAACTTCCTATTTGTATACTGAGGAACCCACCCTTGAGCCGTGGTGTAATACTGCACAGCTTTCAAGTACAGCAACGGAGTCAGATAAAACCAATGTTCAGTATTAGGAGGCACTTTAATATATTCTTCAGCTTGCAACATTAATTGTACCTGAGAGCCGTTAGGATAGACAAACCCAAAAACACATTCCCCAGCTATAACGTGCAGAACTTCGGCATCTGCGTGGGTGTGAGTGCGATCGCTTTGAGTCATCAACGGGTAAATCTGTGGCGAACCCGGATGCAGCACTTTTAAGTCGCACCACTGACATCCGTTGGCGCGCTTGAAGTATTCAAACTCGGTTTTAAATGCTGCGAGAATGTGCTGTTTTTCTTTGACATTGAGAATGTCTTGCAGTAGAATTTCTTGAACCGCAGGATTTTCCTGATTTGGCAGGCGATCGAGCTCAATATTTAAAACAGCCAGTTGGCTGGCGATCGCCTCGATATCGGTATATGTCCTACCATCTTCTAGTTGCAGAACAGCCATATTACATCACCTATTTATTTCGCTCTCAGCAGAATTTAGTTGCCAGTTTCTATATACTGTTGTTACAGACTAAATTCTTGCTTGTTTTCCATAATAGCCGATCGCTAAAGTTAGATGTTTTTCGTTATATTTTATTAAACATTTGCCATACTTTAATCATCAAATTTTAAGTTTTATTTAATAACCCTGAGATTAGAGAGTTGGGTGCTTGTGGCGCACCTTACAAAACTCAAAACTTTTAGACGAGCATTCCCGCAATACAAGCAGTCATGAAACAAGCCACAGAACCAGCAATCATCGCCCTGACGCCCAACCGAGCCAAATCACCCTTACGCGATGGCGCCATCGCACCAATCCCGCCAATTTGAATCCCGATGGAACCAATATTAGAAAAGCCGCACAAAGCATAAGTCGCAATAATTACCGATCGTTCCGAAATCGCCTGTTGCTTCACCAATTCCATCAAATCCAAATAAGCAATAAACTCATTTAAAATCGTCTTCTTCCCCAAAATTACTCCTATTTTTCCACAATCTGCCCAAGGCACGCCCATCAGCCAAGCCACCGGAGCCATCAAAAAAGAAAGAATCCATTCCAGCGACAACTGAGGCAAACTAATCAGCCCTCCAAACCAACCTAAAAGCGCATTGAAAAATGCCAATAAACCCAAAAAAGCTATCAGCATTGCCCCCACATTAGCCGCTAATTGCAAGCCATCGCTTGCACCAGAAGCCGCCGCATCCACGGCATTAGCATAAACCTGTTCCACCTTAATTTCCACCTCGCCAGCAGTCAGGGATTTTTCTGTTTCCGGGTACAGCAATTTAGACATAGCCAAAGCAGCCGGTGCCGACATTACCGACGCAGCAATTAAATGTTGAGGAGACACGCCAAAAGAAATGTAAGCCGCCATGACTCCGCCCGCAATTGTCGCAAAACCCCCGGTCATTACAGCGTGCAGTTCCGAGAGAGTCATCGTGGCTACATAGGGTTTAATTAACAGTGGCGCTTCTGTTTGTCCGACAAAAATATTGGCAGCACAGGAAAGACTTTCTGCACCGGAAGTTTTCATGGTTTTAATCATGCCCCAAGCGACAGTTTGCACCACTCGCTGCAAAATACCGTAGTGATAAAGTAGGCTGATAAATGAAGAGAAAAAGATGATAGTGGGCAGGACTTTAAAAGCGATCAAATGATCGGTAAATTGATCACCAAATACAAACTTTGCCCCAGCATCAGAAAAATTCAAAAATTGAGTGACTAAATCTCCCAAAAATTTAAATGCCGCCAAACCGGGAGCAGTTTTGAGAATCAAAATTGCAAAAATTAGCTGCAAAGCAATTCCCCATAGTACGGGCGGCCACTTAACAGCGCGCCGATCGACTGAAAAGGCGTAGCACAAACCGACAAAAACCCCTAACCCCACCACAGAAATAAGTCTTTCCATTTCAGTCACATTCCCTTATAATTAAACATTAAAGCTCAAAATTACGGCGCAGCCTAATTGCTGCTACTTTTATGCCTCTACCTATAGTTGCTATTATTGGACGCCCCAATGTAGGCAAATCGACGCTGGTCAACCGTTTAGCCAACAGCCAAGACGCGATCGTCCACGACGAACCGGGAATTACGCGCGATCGCACTTACAGACCTGCATACTGGGGCGATCGCGAATATCAAGTCGTAGACACCGGCGGGCTAGTATTTGACGACGAAACCGAATTTCTGCCATTAATTCGCGAACAAGCACTGGCGGCCTTAGCAGAAGCCAGCGCAGCCATTTTCGTAGTAGACGGACAAACCGGACTCACAGGGGGCGACGAATCGATCGCCTCTTGGCTGCGGCTACAAAAAGTCCCCGTCATTCTAGCAGTCAACAAATGCGAATCGGAAAATATAGGACTCACCCAAGCAGCAGATTTTTGGCAATTGGGACTGGGAGAACCTTACCCAGTTTCCGGCATTCACGGTAACGGCACCGGCGAACTGCTAGACGAATTAATGACTCACCTTCCCACAGAAGTAGAGCCAGAAATAGATGAAATTAAAGTAGCAATTATCGGCCGTCCCAACGTCGGGAAATCGAGTTTGCTAAACGCATTTCTCGGCGAAAACCGCGCCATAGTCAGCCCGATTTCCGGCACTACCCGCGACGCGATCGACACCTTAGTAGAACGCAACGGTCAAACCTACCGCCTAATCGACACAGCCGGAATTCGCAAAAAGAAAAACGTCGAATACGGTGCAGAATTCTTCGGGATCAACCGCGCTTTCAAAGCCATCCGCCGTGCCAACGTCATACTGCTAGTAATTGACGCAATTGACGGCGTAACTGACCAAGATCAAAAATTAGCCGATCGCATCAGCCAAGAAGGTCGAGCCTGCATCATAGTCGTCAACAAATGGGACGCCATAGAAAAAGACTCCGACACCATCTACGAGTACGAAAGAGAAGTCAGAACCAGACTGTATTTCCTTGACTGGGCAGAAATGATTTTCGTCAGCGCCATGAGTGGACAGCGAGTTGAAAAAATCATTGAATTAGTAGACAAAGCCTTCAGCGAACACAAACGCCGCGTCGCCACCGCCGTGATTAACGAAGTCATAGAAGAAGCCACAAGCTGGCACTCAGCCCCAGTTACCCGCCAAGGAAAACAAGGCAAAATCTATTACGGCACCCAAGTGCGATCGCAGCCACCGACAATCGCCCTATTCGTCAACGATCCCAAACGCTTCACCGAAAATTACCGCCGCTACATGGAAAGCCAATTCCGCAAACACCTAGGCTTTACCGGTACACCAATGCGGCTGCTGTGGAGAGGCAAAAAAGTTCGCGAATCAGAACAAAGCAGCACAAACAGAGCACTGCGCGTCAAGTAATTTGCGATTTTAGATTGAAGAAAAAACGCAATTTAATGATATGATTAGATTGCGATTTTATTCTTGTTTATATTGTCAGATATAAATTTGATTTTAGATCTGATAGTTGAATCCATCAAAACCTTAATCCCTAAACATCCAACAGAAAATCTCAAATAAAACAATCCCCCAATCTAACCATCTTCCCCTCTAACAATCTAAAATCTAAAATCTAAAATCTACAAGGTGGACGAACAAGAGTTTAAAAAAAGAACGAACGAGCTAGCATTAAGAGTGATTAAGCTAGTAGGTTCACTGCCCAAAAATACCGTTTCCGAAGTAATTGGCAAGCAGTTAATTCGTTCAGGAAGTTCTGTAGGGGCTAACTATAGAGCAGCTTGTGGCGCTAGATCGACAGCAGACTTAATTGCCAAACTCAGAATAGTTGAAGAAGCAGCAGATGAATGTATTTATTGGATGGAGCTGATAGTTGAAGCTAAATTAGTAGATGTCACTAATCTGAGAAGTATCATGTCAGAAACCAATGAAATCTTAGCTATGACAGTTGCGTCTATCAAAACTTTAATGGCTAGAAATCCCACAGGTAATCGAAAATGAAAAAATCTCAAATTCCTAGCCAAAATACCCAATAAACAATCAAACAATCCAAATCCTAAATTAAACAATCAAACGATAAAGCAATCCGAAATCTAAAATCTAAAATCTAAAATAGCAAGATGGATTTACTTCGATCGCTCCCCATTGGACTTTACCTAGAACAACCAGTAACGTGGCTCCACCGGCTCGACTCCCGCGTCAAACTAGCCTGGTTGATGACATTTCTGATTGCGCCAATACTCGCCAATCCAGCTTGGCGGTTGATGTTAGTAGCAATGTTAATTGTACTGACGCTAGCTGCGGCGATTCCCCTGCGCGTGTGGAAACAGCAAATGGGATTGCTGATGCTATTTTGCATTTTAGTATTTTGTCTGAGCGCGATCGCCCCAGACGCACTCCCCTCAGAAC
>NZ_JADEWV010000424.1 GCF_015207455.1 Microcoleus sp. LEGE 07076 | reverse complement strand
TCAAAAATCAGTTCAAATTGAATTAAAGATAGCCGATGCCACTGTGGGTATTATGTGTTTTGAACTCGTGAACTTTATTGAAATTAATGATTATATTAACGGTAAATTAGAATTTTTAGTTGCCCCCCAAAATGAAGAGTTCAAGACTTTAGTTAAAGTTGAACTGCGGCCGAGAATTAAAGTTGATTGTTCAACTCTCAGCCTTTGCCCGATGGCTGCTTAGCCTTGATAAACTACAAGGTCGTGAAGCGGAGCTATCCCGTAGGGAATCGCCCTTTATTCCTCTTTCTCAAACAAGGTCGATCGCCCTTTTGGAATCAGTCGAAAAGTGCGTGAAGCGAAGCTATCCCGTAGGGAATCGCCTTTTCTGTTCTCATCAATCATCAAATAAATGCCATTACACAGATAGATTTGCTAAAATGTCAACAATTACAAATATCAGTACCAAAATAAATCCATTACACAGCTAAGAAGCCCATGCGTAAACAGACCATTCAATATACATCACCCTTAGATGCCTTAGTTGCCGTTGCCAAGCGACTCAGCTTGTATGAGAAGCAGCAAAAAATTGACTCAGAAGAATTTTTCAACCAATACAATCAGGGATTATTATCAGATGACGCCCTATTTATAGAATGGGCAAATGACTATCGACATTACCTGGTTTTGCATCAGGAACTAGCGCAACGACTGAATTATGCTGCCTAATATTTTATCTGATTACCTCGATCGAGTCGAGCAAGCCATTCAACAATGCAGCAATGTTTATGTCGAACGCTATGAGGAAGAAATTTTAACCCCAAAACGGGCTAATCTACGAATTCGATTACGTTTTAATCAAACATACCTGCTAGAAATCAATGAAGCGGTCGTAGTTACAGATAATCAATTAGAATTTCTTGATTACCGCTATCACTTTCAGAATGAACAAAATCAACTTATTTTTCGCTATGACAGCACACCTCATTTTCCCAATCTACCTAACTTCCCCTATCACAAACACTTACCAGATGACGTAATTGCTTCTGATAAACCTGAAATCACTCAAGTTCTGAGAGAAGCAATTGAGATACTGAGGTAAGAGCAACGATCGCCCTTTTGGAATAAGTCAAAAAGTGCGATCGCACCCTCAAATAAATTCAACCCGCCCGCGCATCTCGAACGGTTCTACATACTCCCAAATTAAAATTAAACCCCGCACAATTTCACCAATTGAGCGGCTATTCTTATGACAATAAACTATACCATTATGAGTAACCCCCTCTTGATTTAGCCGTAAAAAATCTGTATCCTGAGTAAAAATAACCCGGTGTTGTTCCAAAGCAAAAGCAATTTGTTCCTCATCTGAGAAACCGATTAGGCCTGCTGACGGCGTAGTCGTCACGTCAATGCCACGCCGTCGCAAACTTTCGGCGATCGCATTACTAACATTTTCATCCAAATGAAAGCGAATAGTTTCAGACAATGCGATTTTTTAATTTTTCCTGAAGCAAAGAAGGAGTTTGCGCCTGCATCTCGCGGGCAAAAGCTTCATCTTCTCTAATTTGTTGTCGGATTTCTTGTCGGCGATCGTGATAATACGCCAAAGCAGCATGGACATCTGCCAAAGTAATTGAAGGATAGTGATAAACAATTTCGTCAGGAGACATTCCCATATCTTCGTACCAGATGGCAATATCCTGTACTTTGATTCGATGGCCCGCAATGCGCGGTTTACCCCCACAAACACCCGGAGTAATTTCAATATGTTCTTGGATTACCGATGGCATAGGTATCTGAGTCATAATTTTTTTGCACAATGCGGAATCACACCCTATTGTAACATTCACCTAGGCAGTACGTCAAAATTCCAGCTAGGGACTAATTCTATGCACACCCAGCCTACGATCGCCGAACATCTGTCACCGGAATTAGCACAAATCTTTCTAGAAGGATTACCTAAAACCATTCGTGAAGCACTGTCCATGCGGGCTAAAACAATGAACTATCCAGTTTTGGCAGTAATTGAAATGGCGATCGCCGGTTATCTCGATGAAGAGGCTTTATCCTTTGTCGATTGCAAGCCTAAAATTGACTAACGATCGTGCAGTGCGATCGCCCCGATCGCATCGGGCCACCCCTTCAACTC
>NZ_JADEWV010000104.1 GCF_015207455.1 Microcoleus sp. LEGE 07076 | reverse complement strand
CTACTGACTAACAACTGAGGGCGGGCACGGGGGCACCGCTGAGGGCGAGCACGGGGGCACCGCCCCTACGAACTAACAACCAATAACCAATAACCAATAACCAATAACCAACAACCAACAACCAACAACCAACAACCAACAACTAATAACTAATAACTAAGTTTTGAAGTGCGAGCATTGCTTCGGTTGCTGATGGGTAACGCTGGGGGAAAGCGTACAGCACCATCTGGTCTAAAATGCTAGCAAACTCCGGGGTGACAGTTGCATTTTTCTGCCAGATGAGATTGCCTAAATTATCGACTCTGAGCTGTTTCGGGCGCATCCCTGTCAAGGCTTGAATCCCGATGATTCCGACAGCGTAGATGTCGCTGCAAAATTGCGGCGAACCGATGGCTTGTTCGGGGGGAATGTAGTCTTGCTGGGTGCCACCGCGCGATTTCGTTTGACCTGTGCTGTTTTGCGAAGTTTCGATTTCTTTAACTGCTCCAAAGTCAATTAATACAATTTGGCTGTCCGATGCGCGCCTGATTAAGTTTTGAGGGTGAATGTCTCGGTGAATTACATTTTGTTTGTGAACGAAGACCAGCACTTCTAAGATATCTTTTAACAAAGCAATAACGCGATGTTCTTCCCAGGGTTGACCTTTGATTAATTCTTGATACAGGGGTTCTCCTTCGATGAATTGATAGACTAAATAAAAATATCCATCTTCTTCAAATCGAGCTAACAATTCCGGTATCCGATCGTGTTTTCCCAATCGATGTAACACTCGCGTTTCTCGATCGAATAGCTGGCTGGTTCTGTCTGACTGGCTTTTCAGGCGCTTGACGAGACACAAAGGTCGATCGGGCAAATTTTCATCTTCAGCAAGATAGGTATCGCTGCAGTCGGTGCTGACAAAGTGTTCTCGAATTCGGTAACGCATCCGCAGCAGCTTTTGCAACATCGGATCGACAGATTTATCTGGTTGCGTGCCTTTTTGTACGGATCTGATCATGCAGTCCCAAAGATTTGCTCCGACTACTCTTTCTTCTTGTCCAATAATTTCTGCTTGCTTCAGTACCTTGGTGAGGTCTTTCCACAAGTTGTAGCCGACATACCGCCCCAGGTAGCCCACTGTGTACCCGCGGGCGATCGGATCGTTTTGGTGGATTTGTTGGTAGGTCAAACCCTCGACAACGCCTCGAACGATCGACTGTTGCAACCGAGTTAGGCGTTTTTGAGTTTGTTCGTACACCAGATTGTCCAAAAAGATTATTGCTTCTTCTACCGTCATAATTTCATGGCTTAAGTTACTTGTGCAGCTACTATAATTTGGTTTTTATATTTTTGTTATAGGCGGTTTTTTACAAATTTGCTAGGATTTTAAATTTTTGAAATATATCTTGATTAATATGATTTTTATGAATCAAAGTTGTGATTTTTATGAACTCTATCTACTTGACAAATGGTTGATGTGTTATATCAATTCCGGTTGCACTCCTCATGACTGTTGACTGTTGACTGTTGACTGTTGACTGTTGACTGTTAAGAGGGCGGGCCCGCACCATCCACCGCCCCTACTGACTGTTGACTCGATTTTATTATTCCGATGCAACCGTCCACGATATTAGTATGAATTCACGGATTGCGATCGGGACTAAGGCAAAAGTAATTTGACGGGCTGCTAGTAGTCAGTAGTCAGTAGTCATTAGTCATTAGTCATTTGGCTGTTGACTGCTATTTCTTATTGGTTATTTGTTAATTATAATTCCGAATTACCAACTGCCAACAACCAACTGCCAACTGCCAACTGCCAACTGCCAACAATCAACTGACAACTGCCAACAATCAACAATCAACAGCCAACTACTTAATCTTACTTACATAGCCCCACAAACTGTAATCGCGGCTCAGCCAACCCCGGAAAAAAGCCATTTGACTCGGATCTTCTTGCACCCGTTTGTAGCGGTAAATAATCCGTTCGTTAATCATTTGCAGCGCTGTGTTCTTGTTGTTAGCGATTTTCAATGCTTGCCTGGTGCGTGCGTCAAAAACGCCGCTTTGTGGCAATCCCAAGGCTTGCTGGAGAAATGTAATAGAATTGTTAATACCGAAATTAACTGCGGTGTCAAACATGACGATCGCCAAAGCAGGCTGCATCGTGCCCGAAAGGCTTGAATCCCAGTAATATTTATAAATTTCTAGGAGCTCTGCTTCCGATATCTGCGTCACGTCGAGGGGCGGTAGCCCGCGACTGTAGCGGTACGAGTTGTATTCTGTTTGCAGGATGCCCCGATAAGTTCTGCCGCCTTTATCTGCGGGGTGATTGCTGAATCCGCCCTCAAAATATAAGGTGAAATAAAGAGCTGTTTGAAATAATTTCTGCCGAAAGCTTGCTGTCTGCTGTTGTGCGAGTGTCTTTTGGGCAAAAGGCAAGGGGGTTGCTAAGGCTAACAAAAGTATCCCCAGCAGGAGGTTTGGTTTCCACTTGATGTGATGTGGGCGCTGTGTCGCTTGCTTGTCGCTCATAAATTCTCTGTGACGATCGCGCGTAATTCCGCTAAAACTGGTACTCTGCAAAATAATATAGATTCAACCTTTAACTTGATAGCACAGATAGGCCGCCAAATGAATTCCGATTTTCGCAATCAATCCGAAACACCCAAATTAGAAGATGCTGCATCGCTGACTGTCGTTGCAGAAACCTATTACTCCCAAGGCGATTTAGCAGCAGCAGTCGCTGCTTGCCGCCAAGCCCTGGAATTGCAACCGGATTGGGCGGCGGCTTACGTGACAATGGGTAACGTGCAGCAAGCAAGCGGACAAATTGAGGAAGCGATGCGGTTTTATTCCGAGGCGATCGCCCTAAATCCCGATTTTGCTGAGGCTTATGCTAATTTGGGGAGTATGCTCTACAAACAAGGGCATTTGGTGGAAGCGATTGTCAACTACCAAAAGGCGATCGAACTCAAACCAACTTTGGCTGCTGCTTACTGGAATTTGGCAGGGGCGCTGAAGCAGCAAGGGCAGTTTGAGGAGGCAGTAGCCTACGAGCAAAAAGCTCTCCAACTCAATCCCCATCTGGCTCAGGTAGATTTTCACATAAATTTGGGAGATAAATTAGCGCGGGAGGGGCAGTTAGATGAGGCTGTGGCTGCATGGCAACGGGCGATCGCTTTCAAACCCGATTTACCCGAAGCATACTGTCAAATTGGCATAGTTTTGCGCCACCAGGGCAATTTTAAAGAGGCAATACCCAACCTGCAAAAAGCCCTAGAAATTAAACCAGATTTTATTGCCGCCCACCAACATTTGTGCGGCATCCTCAGAGATACTAGCGATTTAGCGGCCGCGCGGCAAGCCGTGCACAAATACAGCCAAATCTGTGCCGAAACCGATCCGATTATGACGGCGATTTACTTCGTCAGCACCTATCAAGTGTCGGGATTGAATCAAATTGCGGGCGATCGATTTTTAGAACTAGAATCGTACTTGCAGCAAAACTTAGAAACCGCGAGTTCAGTAGAAATTAAATCGCTTTATGCAAACTTCTTATTCAGCACGCCCTATCTGCGAGATGACTTGGCAGCCAACTCTCAACTTTACAGATTAATTGCCCACAAATACACCAACAAATGTATCAAACCTAATTTTCCTCAACCTGCAAATTACAGTTACCAACCAAAAGCTGCAAATAGTAAATTAAAAATCGGGTTTTTGTCCAATCACTTCAGCCGTCATTCTGTAGGTTGGTGCAGCGCTGACATCATTCGCGAATTGTCGGAAATCACACCCAACTTGCATTTATACGCTTCCGAAAGAATTGTTGCGGACGATCGCACTCAGCAATTTGAAAGTCTCGGCAAACTGACTTTTCCCACAACTTATCCAAACGGACTTGCCAATTCCGCAGAAATTATCGACCAAATTCAGCAAGACGAATTGGATGTTTTAGTCGATTTAGATTCTCTCAGCGTACCAGTTCACGCAGACATTCTCTACCAAAAACCCGCACCAGTTTGTATTTCTTGGCTCGGATTTGATGCCCCTTACATATCCTCGGAAAATTACTTTCTTACAGACTGGCACTCGCACCCAGCAGGCCGAGAAAAATATTATGATGAGCAGCTAATTAGGATGCCGGATTCTTTTGTAGCCGTGTCAGGTTTTCAGAGGTACGGAGTCGATCCGGTGGCCTTGAGAAAATCGAATCGGATCGGTTTAGATCAGACAGTTTACCTGTGCGTCGCTCCCGGCAGAAAATTCAACCGCGACTTAGTAAAAGCACAAGTTGCGATTCTCAAACAAGTGCCAAACAGCGTCTTAATTCACAAAGCTTTAGGCGATGCTGCGGTGTTTGAAGCTGCGTATCACCAAGCTTGCGAAGCTGAGGGAGTCAGCCGGCACCGAATTAAGTTTTTGCCGAGATTTGCTACGGAGGAAGAGCACAGAATTATCTATTTGCTGGCCGATGTTTTATTGGATTCTTATCCTTATAATGGAGGAACTCACACTTTAGAGGCTTTGTGGTTTAATTTGCCTGTGGTGACTCGTACCGGAGAGCAATTTTTGTCGAGGATGGGTTATTCGTTTTTGCAGGCTTTGGGGATGGAAACTGGTGTGGCTCGGTCTTGGGCGGAATATGTTGATTTGGGTGTAAAATTGGGAAAAGATGGTGATTTGAGACGCGCAATTCAATCGCATTTGGTGCAATCTAAAGATCCAGCAAATTTGTCGCCGCTGTGGAATCCGAAGAAGTTTGCTGGTGATATGTATGCGGTGTTTGCAAAACTGTGTAAAATAGGATAAATTCTGGCTAGTGATTACTGACTGATGACTGTTGACTGTTGACTGTTCGCTGTTGACTGATGACTGTTGACTGTTCGCTGTTGACTGTTGACTGTTAATTACTAACAACTGCCAACTGCCAACTAAGAGGGTGGGCACGCACCATCCACCGCCCCAACCAACTGACTAATGACTAATGATTACTGACTACTGACTACTGAAATTTTACAGTTGCTAAAATCAACCTTTAAGTATAAATTGTAACAGCCCATGAAAACCCAACATCTAGATTTTTTAATTCGTTCCTGGGAAACGCGCGATCGAGCTGAGGCCTTCTATTTAATTCGCGATATTTTAGTAGAGTACGGTTTAAAATGCGAGCCTTTCGGGGCCGATCGAGATGTGTATGATGTAGAATTATTTTATCATAAAAACGGTGGAGAATTTTGGGTGGTTGAACGGCAAGAAGAAATAGTGGGTACAGCGGCTTACTATCCGATTGAACGCGGTAAGAATGCTGTGGAAATTCGCAAAATGTATATTTTGCCGACAGCGAGGAGACAAGGTTTGGGGAAATTTTTACTGCAAGAGTTGGAAAGTAAAATTATGGCTCGCGGCTTTGATGAAATCTGGATCGAAACTGCTAGCATTCTCAAGGAAGCTGTGATCTTGTACGAAAAGAACGGATATCTACCGGCGACTGGTGTGGAAACGCCCAGGTGCGATCGGGTTTATGTAAAATGTTTAGGTTAGAAGCCAAGTCCAAAAAACCAGGTTCGTAGTGAGGAATGCAAGTCCTTCTTTCCCCAAACCCAGTTTCTGGGAATTTTACGGGTTTTAATTTCTATTTTGCCGCAGCGGAATCTCGATCGCAAATTCGGTACCTTCTCCGATTACAGAATTACAAGACAACTGGCCGCCGTGTTTTTCTACGACAATAGAATGCGAAATTGCCAATCCTAAGCCTGTGCCTTTGCCGACTGGTTTTGTAGTGAAAAATGGGTCAAACAAGCGCCGTTTCACGTCTTCGCTCATCCCGGTGCCGGTATCAGCTATCCGCATTACTACGCAGTTATTGTCGGTTACTTCGGTGCGAATCGTAATTGCGAGATTTTTGCCCGCGCGATCGGATTTATTCATCTCCTGTTCCACCGCGTCGATCGCATTTGTCAACAAATTCATAAATACTTGATTTAACTGACCGGGATAACATTCAACTAAAGGCAAGTTACCGTATTCTTTGATAAGATTAATTGGCGGGCGATCGGGTTTATTTTTCAGGCGATTTTGCAAAATCAGCAGCGTGCTTTCTATGCCTTCGTGAATGTCAACTTGCTTCATTTCGGCTTCGTCCAATCTTGAGAAAGTCCGCAGGCTCAAAACTATGTCGCGGATGCGATCGGCTCCGGCTTTCATAGATGATATTATTTTCGGTAAATCTTCAGCAATGTAATCAATTTCAAAGTCTTCTCTTGCCTCTAAAATTGTGACGGGCGGCTGCGGGTATTGCTGCTGGTAAAGTTGCAGTATTTTTAGCAAGTTTTGAGTGTATTCGCTGGTGTAGCTGAGATTGCCGTAAATAAAATTAACCGGGTTGTTAATTTCGTGGGCGACACCTGCGACTAACTGTCCCAAACTTGACATTTTTTCACTTTGAATTAATTTAGTTTGGGTGCGCTGAAGTTGGTGCAAAGTTTGTTCTAGCTGTTGAGTTTTAGAGCGAGCTAATTCGGCAGCGGTGAGGGTTTGGGCGTACAGTTCGGCATGGTCTACCGCGATCGCAATTTGAGCAATTACAGCTTGCATCAGTTCGATTTCCGAATCGCTCCAATTGCGCGCGGACACAGCCTGATAGCAGCTAATCGTCCCTACATCGCCGGAAGCAGTATGCACCGGCAGCGACAGCACTGAGTTAACTTTAAATGCCTGGAAAATTGCGCGCACTTCTGCCTCTCCAAAAGTGCTGATATCATCAATTTGCAGAATTTCTCGGCGCAAAATCTGCTGCACTGCGACACTAGATTGGTCGTCTACAGCATAAGTACCGATCAAACTCGGCAAATCTGGATTCTTTGCTTCGCAAGTCACCTCCCAAACGGGAGGATTGCTGTTGGGGCGATACCAAATGAAGATGCACCAATCTACCTGCATCAAATTGCGAATTTCTTGAACTGCGGTTGCTAAAATTGTGTCTAAATCTAAAGAAGTGCGGATTTGGTTGGCAATTTGATTGAGCAGTTGTTCTCTCTGAGCTTGCTGTCTGAGCGCTTGTTCCGATCGCACTAATGTTTCTTCTGCAAATTTGCGATCGGTTAAATCTTGGATGACTGCTTGGATAAGTTTTTGATTTCCCACTTCGATGACTGTCAGCACGACTTCTGCGGGAAACTCAGTACCGTCTAAGCGCCAGTGCAGCCAATCAAAACGGTGGTTTCCCCGCTCCAGGGCGATCGCCATCATTTCCTCTGCCATGCTCAAAGAATCTTTACCGTTGGGTTGGAAAGCAGGGGACAGTTTGCCGGGGTTTTTGCCGTACAACTGTTGCGGGGCGGTGCAGCCAAATAGTTTGAGGGTGGCTGCGTTCGCATCAGTTATGCCACTGTGGTATAACATCAAAACAGGCAAACTGGTTAATTCGTAGAGCGAGCGAAATTTAGCTTCCGACTGCTGCAATGCGGCTTCTGTTTGCTTGCGATCGGTGATGTCGGCAACCATTGCCAAAGAGCCAATATAGCGCCCTTGTTTGTCTGGTAAGGGATTAGTAGAAACCATCGCCCACAAGTCGCTCCCGTCTCGGCGCAGGAACTTAAAATCTAGCTGTTCGTTAATTGCTTGACGGTGGCGGTTGACAATGGATTGGGCGATCGCGATGCCTTCTGCATCCATGAAAGAAAATACTGACTCTCCGATCGTTTCCTCTACGGTGCAGCCAAGCATATCGGCCATTTTTTGGTTGACAAAAGTAGTTTTACTCTCCGCATCGATCATCCAAATGCCTTCATCGGCTGTCTCGACAATGCACCTGTATTTTTCCTCGCTTTCCCTGAGCGCTTCTTCTGCCAATTGGCGCTGAGTAATGTTTTGAGTCATCAACAATCCACCGGTGATTTCTTGCCGTTCGTTTCTGACTGGCAAAGTGTAAGCGAGGTAGATGCGATCGCGGTAAGTAAATTCTGTTACAACCGTTTCTCCAGCCAGCGCTGCCCGATAATTTGGCTCGACAGCAGCGCAAAAATCCGGCTCGAATACTTCCCAGATTGTCTTGCCTGCCATCAATTCTTTGGAAAGCCCCACTGCTGCTAATTCTCTACCTTCTACCAGGGTGTAGCGCATTTCTGTATCAAACAGCATCACCGCACCGTTAGGAATGTTGCTTGCCATCGTGCGGTATAGCTGTTCGCTTTTTTCCAGTGCTGCTTCTGCTTGTTTGCGATCGCTAATGTCAATCACGAGTGCACCGATGCCGATCGCCTCACCGTCTTTGTCGAACAGAGGAAAATAAGAGCCTGTCATGTGTCCGACAACCCCCGGCCGTCTGGGATTTTCAGCGCTCATCTCGATGTTAATTAACGGAGTTTTCGTTTTCAATATTTCTGCGTACAAAGGCTCTACCATTGGAGCGAGATGCGGCAGTATTTCGCGGAGAGTCTTGCCTAAGTGTTCTGCGGGAGTGAGGCAATTTATTTCTGCTAGAAATTGATTGATTTGCACGTACCGCAGTTGCGAGTCAAAAATGCAAATTCCCGCCGGCGCCTCGTGAAAAAAGCTATCAAATAGTGCTTGTTTCTGTGCTAATTCTTGTTCTAAATTTTTGCGGTCGCTAAGATCCCTGATGCAGCCAACAATCCCCAACACTTCGCCGCTAACGTTTTTCAGAAGAGCCACTGAAAAGTGCGAGTAGAATTCTTCCCCGGACTTGCGGCGCATAGTAATTTCTAGTTCGCACTCGCCTTTTTTTTCTAGCGATTCGGTCACTGATTCTAATACTAACTTTTGCTTTTGAGGCGGGTAAATCAGACTAATATGTTTACCTGTTACTTCACTTTTATCGTAGCCGTAAAGTCTTTGAGCGATTTGATTCCAACCTGTGATTGAGCCGTTTGCATCCGTGCAAATCACCGCTTCGTGAATTTGGTCTAAAATTTGATTTTGCAGTTGCACTTGCGATTTTGCAAGTTCGAGTTCGGCAATTTTTTCTTGGAGTAGTTCCTGAGTTTTTGCCAGTTCGGCAGTCTGCTTTGTCAGAAATTTTTCTATATGTTGTGAATTGCAGTGCGGCGCTGATTCTAGCGGCTCGCTATTTTCATCTTTACCGTTAAAATTTTCGATCGCACTCAGCCAAATCGCTGACTCTCCCTCTGTTTCAATTGTCCGCTGGGAAATCCGCACGGGTACGAGATAGTTATTTTTATGTTTGTATGCTGCCGCGCACGATCGCGTGCAGCTATTTTTAGTTGGATTTTCTAGATATTTTTCTCTACCAGCGCAGTCTGCTTGCAGAATTTCCCAGTAATTGAGGTTGAGAGTTTCTGCAACTGTGCGCCCGATCGTACTTGCAAAAGCTGGATTTACGTCGATAAAAGTTCCGTCTGTCCGGCACAATGCCAGCCCGATGGGACTGAGTTCTAGTAATTGGCGGTTGCTGCGATCGCTCCGGTCTTCTCCTAACAGGCTTTGCATCTGACCTAGCTGGACTTGGGTTATCTAATTATATCTTTATTATCTGGTTTATTGCTGTGAGTTCGATCGCTCGGTAAGGAAGAAGAAATAACTTCCCTCTTCCTTCTTCGTTCAATTAATCGCGGGCAATACCTTCGTTTCGGGCAGCCAACTGCACTGCACCAGCGACAGCAACGGCAACTCTTTCGTCAAAAACCGACGGTATAATATGTTCTTTGTCAAGCTGGGAAGGGCTGACTAAAGAGGCGATCGCGTAAGCTGCACCCAAATACATACTGGTGGTAATCGTGCTAGCTTTGCAGTCCAAAGCACCTCGAAATATCCCCGGAAATGCCAAAACATTGTTAATTTGATTTGGGTAGTCGCTGCGTCCGGTGGCGATTATCGCCGCATCCTCGGTAATTAATTCTGGCTGAATTTCGGGAATCGGATTTGCCATTGCAAAAACAATCGGGTTCTCGGCCATCGAACGCACCATAGAGCGGGTGAGCACGCCAGGGGCACTGACACCTAAAAATACATCAGCACCGGCGATCGCATCTTCCAAAGTACCGCCCGAAGGCACTGCAAATTCTAATTTTTCTGGGTTCATATCCGTGCGGTCTTTGGAGAGGATACCTTTGGAGTCGCACATGATGATGTTTTCGGCACCTGCTTGGCGCAGCAAGCGGGCGATCGCGACTCCGGCCGCACCGGCACCGTTAATCACGATACACACTTGATCGAGGGTTTTTTTAACGATTTTCAAGGCATTAATTAATGCTGCCAAACTGACGATCGCAGTGCCGTGCTGGTCGTCGTGAAAAATCGGAATATCTAGAGTTTCCCGCAATCTTGCTTCGATTTCAAAGCAGCGGGGAGCAGAAATATCTTCGAGATTTACTCCGCCAAAAACCGGGGCAATGTTCTGCACTGTGCGAATAATTTCTTCGGTATCTTGGGTGTTCAAGCAGATAGGAAATGCGTCAATCTCCGCAAATTCTTTAAATAGCATGGCTTTGCCTTCCATGACTGGCAGTGCGGCGGCTGGGCCGAGATTTCCCAATCCCAAAACTGCGCTGCCGTCGGTAACAATGGCAACAGTATTTTGTTTGATTGTGAGGTTGTAAACTTGTTGGGGGTCATTGGCGATCGCAGTGCAGATGCGGCCGACTCCAGGGGTGTAAGCCATTGCCAAATCCGACTGGCGTTTGAGGGAAATTTTGCTAATTACGCTGATTTTTCCGCCGCGGTGCAAGTTGAAAGTGCGATCGTACACGTCGATCACTTTGATATCCGGTAACGCTTTCACTGCTTGGACTATTTCTTCGCTGTGCTCGGTACTCGAAGCATCGACGGTGATATCGCGAATTGTAGTGGCGCGGGTTTGGTTGATCAAGTCGATTTGTCCGAAGTTGCCGCCCACAGAAGCGATGGCGCTGGTAACGCCCGCGAGCATTCCCGGCTGGTTCGGCAGAGCAACGCGAATCGTTAAACTAAAGCTGGGGTTCGGTGTCAGTTTTACCATGATTGCTTGATTTGAGATTTGAGAATTTCAATTTTAGATTTTATCGCCAATATTAGACCTAAAATTTAATAATTAAAATTTTTACCTTAAAATTTTAACAAATTCTCTGATTTCGGCAGAGCGATCGCACTACAGAACCCCTAGGGTGCGTCAGTTTCAAAGTGTTTGAATTGTGTCAAAAATTGGGAGTGACGCACCCTACTAACTACTAAGGATATATCGCCCTATGGTGCGTCAGTTTCAAAGTGTTTGAATTGGAGCGAAACTGCGGGCTGACGCACCCTACTGCCTCATTCCTGCTGCTGTCTTTTGAATCGAGACACCTGGAGAGTTGCTCCGGCTTTTTGGCGGCTTTTATTGGGGAGGTAAAAAGTAGATGCACGGCTGTTTGAGCTGGCAGGTAAAAATCAGATCGACTCACAAGCGGGCTTTTGGTATATTAATTGTGACTGCTTGTTTAGCACTCTTCGATAGCGAGTGCAACGTTGCTTTCGATCGAATTACCTGCACGCTTTGCCCCAGAATTCCAGCGACTGAACTAACAGGCAATATACCTGATGTTGGCACTCGCACCGCTTGGTTCCTGCACAGCGATTTGTTGGTTTGCTGACTGTCAATTTTAGCGATCTGTCGCAGCATCGGCACAGATAATAGTAAATAATTTGCAAGCCAGACAATCGGCGGGAACTTTTTCAAACTCTTGCCGATCGATCGGTTGCTCTGCCTCGCTGCCGGGGGGAACGATGCACAGGGCAACTTGTCCGACTCCAGCCATCAGTTCGGCAACTCGCTCTAAAATGCTGTCGATTTTTCCAATTAGCTGCTCTGCTGCATCCAGACTCGGCGCGATGATGAAAAAGGTTTTGACTCCTTCGACAGAAGGGGCGAAGCCGAGGGTGCACTCTCGCAACAGTGCTTGAGTCGAGAGACTCAGAGGGTGATCGAAGCGAGCGATTACTGCTTGATAAAAGGCGGTTGTCAAAGAACGATCGCCAAAAACAGGTTGAGATAACATAATTACTTCCTTTCGTGCGATTTTTGCGAGCCTTGAAAAAATATTAACATACCTTAATCTAAGTGATTTAACTAAATTATATGGCGATCGAGATCGTTGACAAGATGTGATCTTTTTTGGTTTGTGTAGCGGTCGCAACTGTGATAAAATGTACTCTGTGTTAGCACTGCCAGTGATGAAAATCGCATCTGCAGCAAAAGCTAAGTACAAATACATAAGTTAAAAACACTAAGTATCAAATCAAAATACTAAAGATGAACTCGATCGCCCAACAATTAAAAACAAGATTTGAACAAGCCTTCACCTCGGCATTCGGCGAAAGTTATGCCGATACGGATCTGATGCTAGCGCCTGCGAATAATCCCAAGTTTGGGGATTTTCAGTGCAACGCGGCGATGAGTTTGGGGAAAAAGTTAGGTAAGCCACCGCGGGCGATCGCCTCTACGATCGTCGAAAACCTAGATATTAGCGACATCTGCGAAACCCCAGAAATCGCCGGCCCGGGTTTTATCAATTTGAAGCTGAAACCCGCTTATTTGGAAGCGCAGATCAGCGCGATCGCCGCCGACTCGCGTTTGGGGATTTCACCGACTCAAACGCCTCAGAAAGTGGCGATCGACTTTTCGAGCCCGAATATCGCCAAAGAAATGCACGTCGGACATTTGCGATCGACAATCATCGGCGATGCGATCGCCCGCACCCTCGAATTTCAAGGCCACAACGTAATCAGAATCAACCACATCGGCGACTGGGGCACCCAATTCGGAATGCTAATCGCCTATTTGCGCGAAGTACACCCCGAAGCATTAACAACTGCTGACGCCCTCGACTTAGGCGATTTAGTCGCATTTTATCGCCAAGCAAAACAGCGGTTTGACACAGACGAAACCTTCAAAGAAACCGCCCGCCAAGAAGTAGTAAAACTGCAAGCAGGCGCAGCAGACACCAGGCGCGCTTGGAAATTGTTGTGCGATCAATCCCGCCGCGAATTCCAAGTAATCTACGACTTGCTCGATATCAAATTAACCGAACGCGGCGAATCATTTTACAATCCATTATTACCCGCAGTAGTCGAAGACTTAACCGAGTTAGGTTTGCTAGTAGAAAGCGACGGCGCCAAATGCGTATTTGTAGACGGATTCACCAACAAAGAAGGCGAACCGCTACCGCTAATTGTCCAAAAAAGCGACGGTGGCTACAACTACGCCACCACCGATTTAGCAGCAGTGCGCTACCGGATCAAAGAAGACGGCGCAAAACGCTTGATTTACGTCACCGATTCGGGACAAGCCAACCATTTCGCCCAAGTATTTGCAGTAGCCAGAAAAGCCAATTGGATTCCAGAAGATGTGGAAATTGTCCACATTCCCTTCGGTTTAGTATTGGGAGAAGGCGGCAAAAAATTAAAAACTCGTTCAGGCGACACCGTGCGATTGCAGGATTTATTAGACGAAGCAATTGTCCGCACGCGCCAAGATTTAGAATATAGACTAAAAGCAGAAGAAAGAAACGAAACCGAAGAATTTATTGCCAACGTATCTCAAACAGTTGGTTTGAGTGCCGTCAAGTATGCCGACTTAAGTCAAAACCGCACCAGCAACTACGTATTTAGTTACGAAAAAATGCTCGCCTTACAAGGAAATACCGCACCATATATGCTGTACGCCTACGTCCGCGTCCAGGGAATTCGGCGCAAAGGAGAGATTGATTTTGATAACTTAGATGCTGGTGCAAAAGTAATTTTGCAGTCCGATGCAGAGTTGGTATTAGCCAAGCATTTATTGCAATTGAATGAAGTTGTGAATGCTGTTGGCGGCGATTTATTGCCGAATCGAATTTGTCAGTATTTGTTTGAATTGAGTCAGAAATTCAATCAATTCTTTGAACAATGTCCGGTTTTGAAAGCTGAGGAACCATTGCGGACTTCGCGGCTAATTTTGTGCGATTTGACGGCGCGGACTTTGAAGTTAGGATTAGGATTGTTAGGAATTCAAGTCTTGGAGAGGATGTGATATCAAATTCGCTCTTCATCGGAATTATTCATCTCTTTCTCTTCTCTTTCTCTGTGTTCTCTGCGTTCTCTGCGGTTAAATCATTCCGATCCAACAAAGGAGGATTATTCTGCATCAATTCCATCCCACAGCTCAGAAAGCGGTACAGTCTCTCCTGTCATTGCTTCGTGCCATCCTTGGCGAAAACACTCTTCTGCTGACTTCAAAGGTTCGTCAGCAAGAGCAATTTCTTGTTTTGCGCGTTGGGCAGCAGCCACAAGTTGCGGTTGCGTTTTCTGGAAAGATTCGTCCCATTGAAGCTCATCTTTTAAGTCTGCGATATACTCTTTCAAGTATTCTGCCACTTGCTGCTGTAAAGTTTCTGGCAGAGACTGCATCATCTCGATCGCTGCATCAATACCTTCCCACAGTTCCGATACAGGTCTAGTTTTTCCGGTCTTTATTTCCAGCCATGCTTGCCGAAAGCTTTCTTCGGGAGATGGGAGTACCTCTTCATCTTCGTTAGCAAGAACGATGATGCGAACTCTGCGATCGGCAAATTTAGCTGATTGGGCGAGAATTTCTTCCCACGTTCCCTCTAGTTCTAGTAGTTGTGTTGTCATTTTTTTGATGGAATTGTGACTAATTTTATTTTAGCGTGTGCAGAAGTGCGATCGCCCCTTTCTGCGTCAAATTTCAGGCTAATGGGAATATTTTTCGATGCTGCCAAAGAGAGTATGTTATGATTTTTACTGTAAAATATTGAAATTGATACTAGATAGCCCTAATGCCTGACGATATTAAGCCGATTCAAAAGATTCTCTTCGGTAGTCCAGGGACTGGAAAAAGCTACCATATTCGGGAAATTGCTAGAGATAAATTAGGAATTCCATTGGATGACACTACTCACACTGTCAAGACAGTGTTTCATCCAGAGTACACCTATGCTGATTTTATGGGGAAATTATTGCCACTCACCCAAGGAAACTCGGTTATTTATAAATTTTATCCAGGGCATTTCATTCGCATTTTGGGAATGGCATACCAAGGTTTAATTGATGGTAAGAAAGACCATTATTTGCTCGTAATTGATGAATTAAATCGAGGAAATGCGGCCGCTATTTTTGGTACTGTATTTCAGTTGCTCGATCGCGAAAGTGATGGCTGGTCAAGTTATGAAGTGGATATTTCTGACATGGAGTTAGTTGGCTTACTGGAAGCAATGCGCCTAAAGCCAATTATTCAAGATGGAACAATTGAAATCAAAGAAGGAAAGACCAAAATACCTTGTGAAGACTTTTGTCAAAGAAGAAAAGATGAATTAAAAGAAGAAAATTCTGATGGTAGCAGAGTATTTAGCCTTCTACAACAACGGCGAATTAATATTCCACATAACTTGTCAATTCTCGCGACAATTAATACTTCGGATGAATCAATTTACTACCTTGACAGTGCCTTTAAGCGGCGGTGGGACTGGGAATACGTTGATGCTCCAGTAGGAGACGCACATATTCCAAAAGCATTACGAGATGTGAAGCTAGTAATCAACTATGAGGAAGAGGAGGAAGTAAAAAAGTGGCCATACTGTATTTTTGGAATCAATCAATTGATTAAATCAAATCATCAGGTGATTCGGCGGATTGAAGATAAACAAATTGGTTGGTGGTTCATTAAACCAGAAAACGATCAAGTGGAGCTTAGCCAAGTAAAAGATAAATTAATGTTTTATCTTTGGGATAGTGTATTTGCAAGAGATAAACGACCGTTAGAGCAGTTTTTATCGACTCCAAATAAGCCATCAGTAAAATTAACAGGCTATTCAGATTTTATCGATTTGACAGAAGAATTTATGATCAAAGTATGTAATCTTGGTCAAGAAAATCATGGCATTATAATGGACGACGAAGAATTAGACCTATAATATGGGAATAAAACCCAATTCGTAAACATCTAGATCGGTGTGATCACCTCAGAAATGCACTCACAAATGTATTACGCTTTGTATTCTAACTGCTAAGGCGGTTGCTATATTTTAGAGGATTTGCCAATTATGATTAACTTCAATTCGTTAAAGTTAATAGTCCCCGATAATTACTCGTTTGTTGGCATTCAAAAGAAAGATAACGAACTGTACTTTTATCTACCTAAAGGGTTTGATGCTCGACTATCTGAGCTTGACACATTTGTAGGTAAACGAGATTTGTTTTTCCTACTATATAAAATTTTCGGCACTTTTAAAGAAATCTGTATTGAGAAAGGTTATATAGATGATCTTGATGAGTTTGGCACCCAGGATCGTGATGGTGTAATTAACAGTCATCGGGGTTCTGAAATCGAAGATGAGGAAGACGATTCAGAAAATATATTTTACTCGAAGCTGGACATTATTACTAACTTTTTGAAGGCTTATGAGGAACCCAAAATTTTAGCTCTTGCTTATCGATTGGGCAAAAGTAACAAGTTTGATGTCAGCCAGATTCATAAATACTTACATCAAGCTGTGTATTTACCTAATCATGCAGCTTATGTCGATGAAATGCTACTTCCACGACGAGTAATGCAATTTGAATCTACTGATATTGTCACGATGTATTGCTATATCTTTTGCGAGATTAAGCAGCAACTTGGAGAGGTAGTAAATGCTGAAATTACAGCATTAGCTGAGCGATTTCGTCAGCACCATCTCGGAAATCAAGACAGTCTTTTTGATGAACATAGTTATGAGCAGGTTTTAGATATACTCAAGGATGCCTTAGAAACAATTGACCATAACACACCCATAAAAGATGCTGATTATTGGCAGTATTATGAAGCAATCAAGTTATTTATTTATGGCAATTGGCATCATGCAGAAAATGGTGAAATTTGGGGAATTAAAAATTTTCATAGTGTTTGGGAGTCGATGTGTTTGACGTATATAGTACAAATAACCGATCCCTCATTGCTTCTGCACTTAGATGATCGCTATCTAAGTTCTAAAACCGTGGAAAGAGCAAAATTATCTACTAAGCTCATTAACTTATCAAATGCTTTCAATATAAATGGTTCTTCACTGAAGCCAGATGCAATTGTCTTTGAATCGATTACCAATAAAATCAAGGGTGATAAGACTTATAAAGTGTATGCTAATAATTGGAATGATTATGGCTATAAAACCATCATCAAATGTCTTAATATTGATAGTAACCCAAGCGTTGGTTATATTGGTCAAGAAACGAACAATCATACAATCAATAAATTACAGGAATTATATAAGATTGATAGTTCGGGGAAGGTGATTATTAATGCTCCGTTACCCAACAATTTCTACTCATTTTGGGAAATTGATTTTCCGCTTGATTTAGAATCTTTGCATCAGATGTATTACTTCAATCATTTCTTTTATTTAGCCCTAACAAAACAGATTACGGACTGGGATAGATTTAACAAAGAAATTCTTCAACCTTTGGGTATATTTTCTGGTTCTTTATATAAAGGTTCCCGAGATGATGTTTTCAATGCTTCACTTTTTCGGGATAAAGATTATAAGTTGATCGGGGAAAAATTTAATAATTTTATTCGACATTTTTTAAATCAAGATGAATGTTTTTGTGAAATAATCGACATCAAATACTTAGACACTAAATACTTCCAAGATCCAAACAAAATTGAGGAAATTAAACGCAGAAGCGTTCGTAAGCAGTTTGTTTATGAACACTTGCTTCAAAAGGCTTTAGAGAAGAGAAACGATCAATACAGTAATTTGAGTATTCGGAGTAGCTTTTGGCTCCCTAGCTACCTACCGGATGATTCAGAATTGTTACAAGATAGCTCGACTTTCATGGATGGCTACATTAAATTTAAAAATGTGAATTTTAAGTTATTGGCTGAAAACTATTTAGGTTAAAGCCTTTCAGCTACTCTACACCTTACAGTACATTCCATCTAAATGTGATCGAGTAAATTAAAATGGAGCATTTACGGCTTTTTGTTAAAAATCAAGCTCTCCAGAAGACCTTTAAACATTGTTACGACAATTTGGCGATCGTTATCTCTGACAAAAATATCGTAATTGGGACTTGAGTTAATTTCAATTAACCAATATACTCCGTTTTTATCTAGCGCAATGTCAAGCCCAGCATAATTAATCGCCATTTCATCAAAAACAGGTTTAACAAAATCTTCAATCTCCGACATAAGAGCGGGATTAATTATATGTTTGGCTTTTGCACCTTCCCAGTGCAGCGGGCTTAAATTCCCCGCAAATTCAGCCTGAGATTTGTCTTTCTCGTACAGCAAAACTAGCTTTTCTTTGCAGAATACAGCCCGATATTCGCGGACAATTTCGATATATTCTTGAGCTAGCGCCACATAGTCATAATCTTTGCTGTTGACGTTAAATATAATTTGTAGAGCTGCTTTAACTTGCTCTATAGTTTTACACAAAAAAACATTGTTGCCACCAGCACCGCGATTTTTTTTGAGAATAACTGGAAAAGCAAAGATTTTATTTACTTCTACAACCATTGATTCAATATCTGGGAAAGTTAAATATTTTTTATACTTCTCCTCGCAGTGAGGCGAGACAAAATTGAGAGTTTTGGGAGTATTTATCTTGCCGTTTAAGATTTGATAAGTATATTCTTTGTCTTTAAAAATCTCTGCTGCTGACGCGCTGTTAAATGGTGTCATGTAATTGACAAAATAATATTCTTCCCCGCCTTGTTTGATTCTAATCAAGTTTTGGGTAGGATGCAGGATTTCGTAAGCGATATTTAATTCCTCACAAGCTGCCAGCAGGATTTCAATATTCGTTAGCATAACTTGAACAGGATAAATTTTTAGGACTTACGCGCCCTGACCTCAGAAACCCGGTTTCTTAAAACTCGTAGAAACCCGGTTTCTAGCCACCATGCGTAAGCCTTGATTTTTTTCATTCATACTGTACCACAGGAGGAAGCAATGAGACTAAAAGGGCGATCGCTCTTTGCAGAACAACCCTATACCCCAATACGGTTTACTTAACACCTGTAGTTTAGACTAACCAAAGATGAGAACGGTGGCAAAAGAAGAACTAGAGCCACCGCGCCAGGAGAGAATGAGGGTGAAAACAAAACCTATCCACTCCTTAAATGAACAGTGAACGATTAAAGGACTTTCGTCAAGCAGCATACGATTTATTGGTACGAGCGAAAGATGCCACATTCGAGCTGATGGATGCAGTGATGACCACAAGAAATGCGTCATGTTTAGCGGAATTTTCCCTCAATCCATTATTCAAACGTCAATGCAAGAGCATTTATGAAGCCTTACAAGACTGTAGACCTGATCGGAAAAAACTCATGCTGCTGTATCTGGAGCAATTACAGGAAGAAGCACCCCCAACGGAACACATATTAGTGGCAATCGACCACACTGCATGGGGGAGACCAGATGCCAAAACATTAAAAGACAGAACCCATGAATATCAGAAGGGCTCCATAGTTGGACAGGGGTACAGTACAATTGCCTGGATACCTGAAGCTCACGGAAGTTGGGCATTACCCCTACTCCATGAACGAATTAGTAGTGGGTCTTCACCCATACTTCAAGCAGCCTCCCAACTCAAACTTGTCTGTGAACAGAGCGTCAATCCAGTTTTAGCAGTCTTAGACCGAGAATATGGCAATGCAAGTTGGGTACTGGCGCTAACGCAAGCGGACATCCCTGCTGATTGTTTAATGAGAGTCCGAAAAAATGCCTGCTTATGGTCAGCACCACCAGCTTATAGTGGTCGCGGTAGACCACGGAAACATGGGCAAAAAATGAGACTCAATGACCCAACCACATGGCTTCAAGCAAATACAGAGATTGAAATTGACGAACATCCAGATTTGGGAAAAGTCCTCCTCAGACAATGGATTGACTTGCATTTTTATCGCGCCCCTGAACAAAGAGTCAATTTAATTCTGATCGAAAGAATGAAGCCCATGTCAAATGGTCAGCCATTTCCACCCTTATGGTTGGCTTGGGTGGGAGAACGAACTCTCCCTCTAAAAACAGTCTGGTTCAAATATTTACGACGCAAAGAGAGTGGATCATTGGTATAGGTTTGCCAAGCAAAGATTGCATTGGACATTGCCTAATTTGAGAACCCCTGAACAATCCGAGCGTTGGAGTGATTTAATGCCATTAATGAGTTGGCAACTCTGGCTAGCTAGGGATTTAGTGGTTGAGAATGTATTACCTTGGCAATCTGCTACGATTAATTTAACCCCTGGACGTGTTGCTCAATCAATGTTTTCCCTTTTAGTTGACATTGGGACTCCAACAAAAATCCCTAAACAGAGGGGAAAATCCCCCGGTTGGGAAAAAGGAAAGGTACGTACCAAGGCACCGTGCTATCCCACTGTCAAAAAACGGGTTTCTCGACGTAAAAAGTCTTCAAGATTAGTTATTTAATCTGATCCCTCTTGAGTTTTTGAGTAACAGCTTGCCGAAGATTCAAAGGTGGCTACTTTTAGCTGCGCTCATTTTTTAGTCTAAACTACAGTTAACACTATTTATGCGCCGGAGATCCCCCTAAATCCCCCTTAAGAAGGGGGACTTTGAGAGCATTCTTGTCCCACCCCCTACTCCCCTTTTTCAAGGGGGGTTAGGGGGTATCTGTCTTAAGTGAACCGTATTGCCCTATACCCCTCATGCTGCTACTGCTTCATCCGAGGCAGTCTCCTCTGGCAAAACATAAAAATCTACATCAATTGCCGCATTCAATTGATGTACTTTTTCAACAATATATTTATCAAAATGAATCGCTGGGATGCTGCCACTTTTGTAATAAATGACGCAAGAAATCTCGACTTTACAATGCTTACACAACTCTACCAAAGATAGCCATCCCGGTTGAAGTTGTTCCATCACAGATTTAATGTGAGATTCTAAGTCGTCCGACTTGCTAAGTTGAGAATCTACTCTCCAGCCATTGTACTTTTTGCGGATAGTAGCCTTTGAGTGAATTAAATCGCCAATTTTCCAAGTTTTACTTGGTTTTATGCCGACTTTTTCTGTTACCTCTTCTGGAGATAAGTCAGTTCCAATTAAGGCAAAATAAGCGTAAATCTCTGATTCCATCCTCAAACTCCTGTTTAATATGATTAGAAATCATTAATGTTTATATCTGTTGGTTCGCCCGGACTCATACCGCCTTTAGGTTTGACATATATGTTTCCATCTCTGTCTTTGTAAAGGTCTTTTTTAGAGGCATTTTCTTCGTTTTTGATTTCGTGTATGTCAATTTCTCCTGTTTTCAATCTCTCAATCTCCTGCTTGGTAAGCAGCTTGTCTTGTCTCCAGTTTCGCTCTTCTGCACTATTCCCTGATATTATTTCCGCCATTCCTTACACCAAAAAAAGCTGAGGTTTGAACATTTCTCTCAAACCTCAAATTGAATCAAATTTTATCCAAACAACCGCTGCTGCCCGTTTGCCGCATCTTTCCCGGCATAAATCTCGCGCGTTCCCTTGGGAATGTAAATCCAGTCAAACTCTTGCAGGCGGTTTGTCAAGTTGGAAATACTGACTCCCAATTCATCTCTCATTTTGTATAAATGCGACCATTTTGTTAAATCGCGTCCCTTTCTTTTATCTTCCAAAACAACTCGGGGCATTAACAAACAGCTTGCAAAATATTGGGCTTGCCATTCGATCGACGCAATTTTGGTATTCGCGATCGCACCCCGACAAACAAACGGTTCTTCGACATCAGACGCTGTTTTTTCTGTATCGCCCAAATTGAGTTCCAACTGTTCCACAGTACCCTCTGCTTCGTCTTGATTGACGTGCAGTACCCAGTGGCCGATTTCGTGGGCGATCGTCGATTCGATGAACCCCGGCGGTTTTTCGAGAATCAATTCGTTGATTTCGATTAAGCGCTGCTGCGGTAAAATCCTCGCCGCGATCGCACCTTCGGAGTCCGGCTCAATGCACTCCCAAACTACGCCCAAATCCAGAAAATCAGCAACCGTTGTCGCATCAAAAGGCCATCTCGGAGCAAAAATTTGCGTTTTCTGCATCTGCATTAAAATGTCATTTGCCAAACGCTCGATCGATTCTTTGGGATAGAAGCAATACGGTTTAAAAATACTCACTATCAGGGGCCTCTCTTACGCTTCAAAAGATTGTTTGAGCCAATCTGGATTTTCTTGCATCCGGCGGAAAAGAGCCTGCATTTCCTTCGGATTCTGCTTCAGCAGCGCTTCGTACTGCTGAGGCAGCCTACCCGCCAGAAAAATCAGTTCCTCTTCGTTTATGTCGAGATTCCGCGCCAATGCTCGAATTACGTCCTCTTTTGGCGCATAATCCGCTCGATCGTTCTCCAACTTCGACAAATAAGTAAAATCCACACTTAGCATAGCAGCCAGCTCACGTTGTGAGTAAGCTTTGTCCTTCCGAGCTTTACGGATCAGTCTTCCAAATGTTTGTTCCACGGTTTTTTTGCCTCCTGACAAGCATTCTAGCCTGTTTTGATGAAAAATTCAACAAGATACTTGACGGGAAAATCAACACGCGCTACCATAGGTTTAGTTGACGGTTTAATCAACTTATCTAACCGCACGGGTATGGTTAAAGGTGCAAATTATCCCAACCAAAGCCCTACATATAGCGCCATTAACTTTAGAGGAGCGATCGGCGCTGGGCGTCAAAACGCTTGTACGCAGCAAATTAAGGAGGAACAGATAGCAAATGCTGAGAACCTGGACAGACACGCATTACAAGCTCGAAGACGATGACTGGCTATACATCGCCACCCACGAAGAACAAAGCTCGGCCTCACTGGTTTGTCCGGGCTACGCGCGGGATGGCGAAGGCTTCAGCATCCACTTCACCCCAGCGCACTTAGAAACGTTAGAGCATTTGCTCACCGCCCTGCGGATTATTCAAGCTCAACAGGAAGCGATGCTGGAGTACAAATATCCCGAACCAAAAG
>NZ_JADEWV010000423.1 GCF_015207455.1 Microcoleus sp. LEGE 07076 | reverse complement strand
ACACCTCCTACCGTCCTCTCTCCTGTAAGTTGCTTTCCTCGAAGGAGGCAGAGCCTCGCCTATCTGCATTACCAGGCAGAGCCTGGTAACGAGCAATCGCTTAAGTTATTAAATTTTCATTCCTAACAACTAACAACCAACAACTAACAACTAACAACTAACAACTAACAACTAACAACTAACAACTAACAACTAACAACTAACAACTAACAACTAATTAATTTGGGGATGGCTTCTAAAAGTTGAGGTTCGCTGTAAGGTTTAGTGAAATATTTATTTGCGCCTAATTCCATTGCCATTTGCCGGTGTTTTTCGCCGCTGCGGGATGTCAGCATGGCTACAGGGATTTTAGCAAACCGCTGGGTCGATCGCATCGATCGCAACAATTCAAATCCGTCCATCCGAGGCATTTCAATATCGACAATCGCCAAACTGCAATCAAGACCGTTTTGCAGCTTTTCCAAAGCATCCACCCCGTCTTTAGCCTGCACGACTCGGTAGCGAGCGCGAGTCAGCATCATAGACAGCAACTGCCGAATTGTGTAGGAATCGTCCACGATCAAAATCTGCGGTGACTGACTCAAACTCGTTACGGGCGGCAGTTTACCGGAAACAGGGGCGATCGAACTATTCGCTGCAGAAGGTTGACCCACCAAATCATCCACATCCAAAATAGTTACAACTTTGCCGTCCCCCAAAATCGTACTCCCCAAAACCCCGCGAGGCTTGGATAGAGGCGGTGGCAAAGGTTTAACCACAATTTCCTGTTGGCCGATCAGCCGTTCCACAGCCACCGCCAGCATTCCTTCGCTAGAAGCCAAAACCAGCACCGGAATGTGGTCTTGGGTCAAAGGGTCTGGAGACGGAGCATCGGGCCCCAAGACGCTGTATTCGAGCAAATCCTGCATCCTCACCAAACGAATGAATTCCTCCCGCCACCACAGCATCGGCTGATTGCCGGCGGTGTGAACTTCCGACGCTTTGATGTGGAGAATTTCTTCGACTGCATCCAGCGGCACCGCTATTTTATTGCGATCGGTCTTCACCATCAAAGCGTCAGTAATCGACAGCAACAGCGGCAGCTTGATGATAAAACTCGTACCTTTTCCCAGGCGAGAGTCCAGCTTCACAGTTCCCCGCACAGTCCGCAAATTTGTTCGCACCACGTCGAGGCCGACTCCCCGCCCCGAAAGGTCGCTGACTCCTTCTGCGGTGCTGAAACCAGGCCAAAACAGAAAATCGTAGAGCTCAGCAATGGAAAAGTCTTGGGCTTGTTCCTCTGTCGCCAAACCTTTGTCGATCGCTTTGTGGCGGATGATTTCCGGGTCAATGCCTTTGCCGTCATCGGCGACAGTAATAATAGTTTGGCCGCCTTGGTGACGCGCTGTTATTTCTATTTGACCGCTGGCGGGCTTGCCGCTTGCTTGCCGAACTTCGGGCATTTCGATGCCGTGGTCGAAAGCATTTCTCACTAAGTGTACTAAGGGGTCGCGCAAAGCGTCGAGCAAACTTTCGTCAATTTTGGTATCTCTTCCCAGCAGCAGCAGGTTGACATCTTTATTGTAGGTGAGACACAGATCCCGGAGCGCTCTGGGCAAGTGATCGACGGCGCGACTGAAACTGACGACTCGCAACTGCATGACGCGGCTGCGGAGTTGTTCGGTAATCCGGCGCAGTTGGTCGGTACTGCGCTCGAATTTGATGGCTAAGGTGTCTAATTTGGTAGCGGATTGAGAAATTGTTTCGGCTGTTTCGATAACTTCGGAGGCGGTGGAGTGGAACTCTGTATAACGATCCATCTCTAAGATATCGAAGTGAGCGTGGGCGATCGAGGATTTGTCGTTAGCAGTCGCGGGAAATTCTGTTTCAGATCCTGCAATTTTTCCCACCACTCCCGAATTGCCGTTTACCCCTTTCCAATCTGCAAAACTCAGTCTGTCGTATTCTTCTCGCAAATGACCGCCGAATTGGTTCAAGTCTACGATACTGCGGCGGATGCGCTTGACTTCGCCCCGCAGTTCGGATTCTTGAAGTTCTAAATTTGTACGGTTGATGACTAATTCTCCGACTAGATTCACCAATTCTGTTAAGCGTTCTAAGTCTACGCGGATTGTCGGTCTTTGCGAGTTGGGGAGGGGGAGTGGGGG
>NZ_JADEWV010000006.1 GCF_015207455.1 Microcoleus sp. LEGE 07076 | reverse complement strand
TTCTTTGAAAAAAACTGGCAAAGTTTCGAGATTGTTATCCAAAAAGTTGGTAATATTGCCAATAGACGATCGAATCGCTCCCAGCGGCGTATTGATTTCGTGAGCAATCCCGGCAATCAGTTGCCCCAATGCTGCCATTTTTTCGGATTGAACTAATTGATGCTGAGTTGCGTGCAGTTCGTCTAAAGTGACTGTGAGTTCATCATTTTTTTGTTGGAGCTTTTTCCGCAACTGGCACATGGCCAAATGGGTTTCTACCCTAACTAGAACCTCTTCCATTTGAAAGGGTTTGGTAATATAATCTACTCCGCCGACAGCAAAGGCTTTGACCTTATCGAGTACGTCATTAATCGCGCTAATGAAAATCACCGGAATGTCGCGGGTGCGTTCGTCAGCTTTGATTTTTTCGCAAACTTCATACCCGTTCATTTCTGGCATCATAATATCCAGCAAAATCAAGTCGGGCGGCATACCTTTGGCAGCAGAAAGTGCTAATTCGCCGCTAGGTACGGGGCGGACTTTATAGCCCTTCCCATTCAAAATTCCAGCTAGCAGCCGCAAATTAGCTGGGGTGTCGTCAACTACTAAAATATTGCCGCGATCGGTGCTAGGAATGTGGTTATTCATGTGAATTTGCTTGAGAGATTAACTTTAATACTTTGTCGTACTCGAAATTTTCTATACAATTTGCGATCGCACTAGCCGTTACTGTATCCTTTAATCTAATTTGCTCGATCGAGCTTTCAATTAAATCCATATCTGCATTCAGTATGGCCAGCTTTAAATCCGCTACCAGCGAGTCAGGCAATTTCACGAAATCAGCCTCAGTCATTTCGCTATCTTGCTCTTGGATTGCCGATAAATTAGCTTGACCCGGATCTTCATAAATATAGCGTACTCCGATCTGTTTGTGCATAGCATCAAAAATATCGGCTTCCCGGAAAGGTTTCCGCATAAAAGCATCGCAGCCCGCCGACAAAATAACCGCCCGTTCTTCCTCCAAAACACTCGCTGTCAGCGCAATAACAGCAGTAGCTTGACCTTTAATAGTCCCTTTAATGTATTTTGTTGCTTCGTAGCCGTCCATCACGGGCATTCTCATGTCCATCCAAATTAAATGCGGTTCCCAAATGTCCCAAATTTTAATAGCTTCTTCACCGTTAGTAGCTTCTCTCAGTTCAAAGTTTAGAGGCTTGAGAAGTTTTATTAACAGTTGACGGTTCAGCGGTTTATCGTCTACTATTAAAATTCGATAGGGGTGTTGGTTGGGTGCGAGTGCAATCACATTGCGGGTGGTTTTCGTGGTTTCAATTTCAGATGAATCAACCGCAAAAACCTGAATATCAAACTTAAAATTAGTTTCTTTTCCGACAGTAGAACTGACGCTCATTTCCCCGCCCATTAATTCGACAAATTTGCGACTGATTGGCAATCCCAAGCCTGTACCTTCTTGGGAATCTTTACCTGTTTGGGTTTGCACGAAAGCTTCAAAAAGATTGTCTAATTCGTTAGCAGCAATACCGGGGCCGGTATCTTTGACTTCAAAATGAAGAAACAAGGAATAGGCAGAACCTAAACCGTTATTTGTGGCTGCATAACTTGTGTTTTCCGAACAAATTATTTGGGAAATTTCACTATTATTTGCGGCAATATTTGTATTTTTTGATAGTTTTGAAGGGTAAACTCTTTCTCCTTCTTGCTTGCTATTTTTAGCTGATAACTGCCTGCTAACTGTGACTGCAACACCGCCTTTTTTTGTAAATTTTAGAGCATTATTGAGCAGATTAATTAAGATTTGCCGTAATTTTAGTTCGTCAGTTTCTACGTATTGCGGCACGTCGGCACTGTGGTCAAAAACTAACCACAAGTGCTTGTCATCTGCTTTAAGCTGAAACATATCTTCCAAGTCGTTTAGCAGTTGATAGAGGTCGAATTTTTTGGGATTGAGGGTGGTGCGCCCCGATTCAATTTTAGATAAATCGAGTACGTTATTAATCAGGGTGAGCAGGTGTTCTCCGCTGCTACTAATTATGCTAATATTTTCTTGATGTTCTGGGGATAGAGTTTGGCTGCGAGTCATCAGTTGGGAAAAGCCGAGAATTGCATTGAGGGGCGATCGCAATTCGTGACTCATGTTAGCCAGAAAGGCACTTTTAGCTTGATTTGCTACTTCTGCTTTGTCCTTAGCTACAGCCAATTCGGCAGTTCGCTCCCGCACTCGCTGCTCTAATGTTTCAAAAGATTGTTGGAGTTGTTGAGCCATGCTGTTAAATGACTTGGCTAATTCCCCCAATTCGTCAGAGCGTTGACTTTCTACTGTTTTGTCCCATTCACCTTTGGCAATATTTTTGGCTGCTGTATTTAAGCGCAAAATTGGATTTGTCACCCACTTAGAAGTCTGAATACCGATAACTACAGCTACGGCTAAAGCTGCGAAACACAGCCAAATAGTCGTGCGGGTATTGGTATTGATTTCTGCTGTGAAATCTGCTTCGGGAACTACTACTACAATCAGCCAATCTAAACCTTTGCCGTCTTGGAATGGTAGAACTTTTACAAATTGTCGCTTGCCATTTATTTCAAAATTCAAGAGATGGGAAGTCGTAATTTCTTTTAATTTTCCAAAACGAGCTCCTAGATATTTTGCTGTAGCTTGAGTTGAGGGGTTGACACTTGTTTCGGCTTGAAAGAGTTGTTTTTTATTATCTTTGGTACGGAAGGGTTGTTCGGCTGTTGAAGTTGCCAGCAACGTACCATTTTTTTCGATAATAAATGCTTGCCCGGATTTGCCGATTTTGAGATTGTTTAAAAATCTGCCAATATGGTCGAGACGCAAGGCAGTAACTAATACTCCTTCTAGCATATCGTTCTCGTATACGGGTTGAAGTGCGCTGAGGATTAATGTGGGTTCTAGGAACGAAATATAAACGGAACTCCATGTTGGTTTGCCCGCATTAGCTGCATCTTGGTAGGAAGTATGTTGCCGGATGTCAAAGTTTTTGACAACGGTGGCTACGGTAGTGCGATCGCCCTGATTATTAGTATTGTAAGAATAAAAATCAAAACCCGTAGATTGACCTGACTCATTAATCATTAGAGAGCCATTTGACAGTTTTTCTCCGGTTCGATAGTCTCCATACTTGTTGCCAATAGATGTAAAATTGATATAGGGATATAATTGTACTTGCCGCCAAAGATATTTTTCCCAATCTGATAAGTTTTCCATTTTTAACAACCCGATCTTGACTGTATCTAGCTTGCTTTGATTGATTTGATGGGGAGTTGTTAAATAAACTTCTAGGTTCTGCTCGACACGCAAACTCACCTCGTTCATTAACTGACCGGCAAGGTTGTTAACCGCTTTTTGTCCGTTTCTAAAAGACAAATACCCTACGAGTCCCACTGCTGCGACGATTTGCAGTACAAATGGAACTATGAGAACTGTTCGCAGCGGTAATTTGTCTAAAATTTTAGAAGCCATAAGATTTAGAGGTTTGTTGAACTCAGCCTAGAACCGTCCTTGCAGAGCTTGTCTCAACAGCAGCGCCAGATGTTGCCGACTAGCTAGAGGAATTGATGCGGGCTATATTAGCTGTGGTAGTGCTTAACCCCGATCGAATGTGAGCCTAATCTTTGTTATATTAAAGTCTATTATTTTAGCCATTGCCGTATTATTGACGATTCCGGTAAAATTTGCAGTTTCTGACTGCGGGAACTGACTGATGCGCGGTCTGTTGGCGAGTTGCACCCTTTCAGGATCCTGGGGTTTGGAGGCTGGCGATCGAATTTGCTCGATCGACTAGACATTTTCGCCAAGACGTGTTATAGTCGGAAAAGTCGAGGGCACGTAGCTCAGTGGATAGAGCATCAGGTTCCGGTCCTGAGGGTCGGGGGTTCAAATCCCTCCGTGCTCATTTAAGTTAATTGTAAGTTAATTGATGGCTGCCGATCGCCCTTGATGAGCAATCATTAGATGGGCTGTTTTGGCGATCGATATCGGGATACAGCGGTGCGCCGCAGCGCACACTACAGCGGACTGCTGACTATCAAATACCGTCATCATCTTGACCTTGCACCCCCTGAAGAATCCGCGATAGTTCGCTTTTTTCATTAATCGCAATCCGAGTCGGAGAACCGCTGATCACCCGTTCGTAACCGCGGAACGAATCTTTTATTTGCGGCCCTCTTTCAGTAATCGTATATTCTCGAATCCCTTTGTCGTGCCACGAACCGCGCATCTTAAACACATTAATTGCCCGCGACATTTCCCCGCGAATTTCTACATATTGAAGCATGAGAATCGTGTCAGTAATTGTAGAAATATGCGAGTCAGTAATCGAGTGAGAACCCATAAACTGATCGCTGGTATTTGTAAAAAAGCCGGTGATTTCTTCCTGCTTCGCAAAACCAGTTACTCCGATTACAAATTGTCTAAAAGCATTATTGCTGACACCCCTAGCTAAAGCCGACAGCGAGTCTATAGCAATTCGAGAAGGTTTGAACTCAGCAATTTCTGATTTAATCGTCTGCAAGTGGTCTTCCAAACCCGCAGATTCCGGGTAAGTACACAGCAGTTTCAGCAGTCCTTTCTGTTCCATTTCTTCAAAATCAATGCCCCAAGAATAAGCATTGCGGAACAACTGAGCCCGCGACTCTTCATAGGCAAAAAGCAGCGCCCGATTGCCGTTCGTACAAGCATTTTGCAAAAACTTGCTCACCAACAGGGTTTTGCCGGTTCCCGTCGCACCCGTAGCCAAAATAATCGAGTCTTTGAAGAAACCGCCCCCGCACATCTCGTCGAGAGTTTTATCTCCCGAAGACACTCGCACGTTAGAAGATTTTTGAGTTAATCGCATGGCTCCTAGTGGGAAAATATTAATGCCGTCATTAGTCATAGTAAAAGGATATTCACCTTTCATGTGAGTTGTGCCGCGCAACTTCAAAACTTCTATTGTGCGGCGGCGGCGTTCCCCTTCTAAAACGTTGCGAACAATCACGACATTATCCGATACAAATTCTTCGACTCCAAACCGCGCCACCGAGCCGTATTCTTCCACCCGTTCGGTAGTCATAACTGTAGTTGCGCCTACTTGTTTGAGGCGCGCCACTAAGCGAAAAATTTCTCGGCGCACCACCGATGCAGCTTCGTACTGCTGAAATACTGCTGTCACGGAATCTATAGAAACGCGCTTGGCTTTGTACTTGCGAATGGCGTATTGAATCCGCTCGATCAAAGCAGATAAATCAAAATTTCCTACGATATCTTGACCTTCGGGATCGGGGGAAGCGTCCAAAATAAATAGCTTGCCTTCATCGATTAATTTGGCCAGATCCCAACCGAAACTGCAAGCATTTTTAATAATATCTGTTGGAGATTCTTCAAAAGTTACGAACACTCCTGGTTCGTCAAAGTGGGTGATTCCGTTATAGATAAATTGTACGGCGAATAAAGTTTTTCCAGTTCCTGATGTGCCGCTGACTAGGGTAGTTCTGCCGACGGGCATTCCGCCGTGACTGATGTCGTCGAAACCCTCAATCATGGTGCGAAGTTTTTGAACTCCTGCTGTCACAAATCCTTCTGGTTTCACCGTTTGAATCATTTCATTCATATCGATTTTTATCTGCTTTCAGTATTCTTTGGTTGTCACTGATTAACCGCCGCTCATGAGTCTTTGTACCCAGTTTTTAGTTTGGGCTCTTGCTCAATAACTAATGACTGCTGATTGCTGACTAATCACCCCGCCCAAAAACGGATACAAGTTTCCGACAACAGTGGTGGAGAGATCGCAGTTTTCGATTTGTGTGCGAGTTCCTAGATTGATCTGTGGAGCAAACAATCAAAAATTAAAAATTAAAAATTGACTGACTGTCACCCGATGGTCTTATGAATTCAGGTCTTCTTCGCGGAGTTCTTCATAGAGCAAATCTAATCCTATCAGAACTTTCTCCCGATCGGACAAATCGCCAATAATTTTTCGCACCGGGGGCGGCAGGATTTTCGCCAGAGTGGGGGTTGCCAAAATTTTGTCTTCTTCTGCTAGCTGAGGATTTTTGAGAACGTCGATGACTTTCAGGGCGTAGACTCCTTGAAATTCTTGTTCTAGGATGTCCTTTAGGGTTTTCAAAGCTCGCACTGAGTTGGGAGTATTCCCTGCAACGTAGAGTTTGAGAACGTAGGTTTTCTTTAGAGGACTCATGAACTTTTTTAAATGTTGAGTATGAGTTGTCAGATGTTAGTTGTAGTTGTTATTTCTCTTAAATCGGCTGTTCTTTGTTATTATATAATAATTTCTGCTTGCCGATCGCCGGACCGAATGTTTTCTCCTTTCTGTTTTGTTAAATTCTAGCTTCTACCTTGTTGTGCGGTTGTCTCTTGGCTGTGAGGCGATCGCCAGTTAATGACCAATTACTCGATTTCCCAATCTGAAATCTCAAACTTGTACGTTGGCGAAGTCGAAGGATCTCAAATCTCAACCTGTACCTCATCTACCCAAGAGATATTTTACTTTGCGATAGTTCTTTCGGAATCGATCGCCTGTACATCTCGCACAGATGAGCGATCGCGTCAATCAGAGTCAAGCGGTAATCGAGCAATATTTCCTCGCTGCGCCCTTCTAATTTTAGCTGTTTAGCAAACTCCTCCATCAATTCCATGTGAATTTCTACAAGTTGAGTCACAGGAACGTCAGCAAAAAAAGCCAAATTCACAAATTCATCTATTTGATTGTTGACCGAACTATCTTCTGAAAAATAATGCAAAACGATGTCGCGATAACTTGACTTGAGTTGCTCCAAAAACTTTTGCTTGTCTGACTCAGACAGATTTCGTAAAAAAATCTGGGAGTTTCTTTTATAATACACACCTAAGTATCCCAATCGCTCACGTAATTTTTCCGCAAGTCGCCGCTGCTGTCGGCTTAGCAAACTTTGAGCTGTCAATTGGGTGGTCGCATCGACGCTTGCGGATTGGTCATTGATAGGAACCGGAGTTGAAAGTTTGAGAAATTGCGCGATCGCCCGATCGATACTGGCAGCTATTTCGCTCGCTCGGGCGATCGGCAGTTGCACCTCAGCAGGGTGATAAAAAAAAGCACAACTTTGCTCTTGACTCTTGTCGGCGCGACTGGGCGCGGCCTCAAAATGATCTGAAGGTGGTGGTTCTGGTATTCCATCCTCCGCCGGCTGGGGCGAAAAAATCACAGCAGGCAAAAAGAGCGATCGTTCTTGGAGCTTGCTCAGAAGCGCGCGCCGATCCCCATCTACCTCAACAACCAAACAATCGAGGTGGTAATTGTGTTTTAGGAGTCCCAAAAACTCCACCGCCGACTTCATGTGCGTTAAAGCATAGCGCTCGTCCCTCAAAAGATCGATCGCAGAGCCTGCGAGTTCCTGTGAGCCTACAAAAATACCGATTGACAGTTGGGGAAGCAAAGCTGTAGGTGAAACACCAAAGTTGCCCGAAAGTTCTGGATCGCTCAGAGCTGATATCTCCTTTACAAAAAACTTAACATTTGTAGGACTTACGCACCGATAGCGTTCGCCTTGATTTTTGGAGAAAATTATTCGTCCTAGCCCAGGAATCCTTTAAAGAACCCGGTTTATGCAAGTTTAGATAAGTAATTCCCCATTTGAAAACTTATCTAAAACCCAACGAACTATCAATACTTGCAGCCATTCAATAGTTCCTCTCTAGGAATAGTCGAGCAAAACACCGTTTTTAGGTGCTTTCAGGCCGTACTGGGACTGACTTGCTACTTACAGTGTCCCTTACTTGCTACCGCCGTACAAGCATACTCATCCATAGAATCTCTAGAGTTTGGTTGCTTGGGGAAAAAAACCGCTGGCGACGGGTTGCTAACGGGCAAATCTTGCTCGACGAGTGTTCGCTCACCCTGATTTTTTTGATCGCAAAATTGGGTTGGGCTGATTCATTTCCTAAAAGAGCTGCAATCTCAAACATCTAGGAGCAGAAAAAAATCAGTACAAATGCGATCGAACTGACATCTTGCACCACAGTCAAGAACAGGCTCTGGGCCTGTTCCACAACAAGTGCATTTTCTTGTGGGGTGGGGCCGAGAACCCGCCCATAAAAAGCTTATTGACCTTGGTGCAAGATATCAGTTAAAACAGACATCTTGCACCACAGTCAAGAACAGGAAAGATGCCCGTTCCACAAAAGATAAATTTTCTCGCTTCACAGGCAAAACAGCCTGTTCCCAAACAACTAATTGAGAATGGTGCAACATCTCATATCGAACAAATCAAGCAAGTCTTTAACTTCCGCTAAAAGACGGACAAAGACATTTATTCTATAGTTTAAGCGTGCAACAAACTCCCTTGCGCCGTCAAACATAACTACCCAAAAGTCCCCGAACAGTTGCTTTTACAAAAAATGTCAAAAAACGAAAAAAACAGATTTGTGAAAGAAGAATCTGCGACTTCAACCGCTGCTTGTCAGACCAAACCAGCCGGCATCCGTTGAAGATAATTTATCCGAATCTTTGGCGCAAAATGAATTCTGCTACGCTCAAATCAACGGGCGTTGTCACCTTCAAATTCGTATCTTCCCCCTCCACAATTCGCACTGCTAAACCGCATTTTTCAAACAAAGCCGCATCGTCTGTAACTTCCCAACCCTGCTGTCGCCCTTGTTCGTGACACTGCTTTAACAAATTCACTTCAAATCCTTGGGGAGTCTGGGCCGCCCACAAATTGCGCCTGTCGGGCGTGTCTCGCACGATTCTAGACTCGTCCACCACCTTGATTGTATCCTTGACCGGGACGGCGACAATCAAGCCAGGACAGTCCAACAGAGCCTCTGCCGAGCGATCGAACAATTCAGCAGTTGCCAAACACCTCGCCCCGTCATGAATCAACACTCGATCGGCATTGGGCGGCAAAGCCTGCAAACCCCTGTAAACTGACTCTTGTCTGGTAGCGCCTCCCAAAATCAGTTCCACGGGCTTCACCAAAGCTAAATCGCCCAAAATTGCCTTAAAATCTGGAAAATCATCAGGCTGGCCCATAATGCCGATCCAGCTAATCTGCTGCGAAGCTTCAGCAGCAGCCAAAGTCCAACTCAGCAAAGGTTTAGAGAGCAAAGTCAGCAGCAGTTTGTTCCGCTGACTCCCCATCCGTCGCCCCGAACCCGCCGCCGCAATTAATAAGTGCATTAACTAACCGTTTTTAACCCAACTAGATATATATAATAAGAGCGTCCTGTACTTTTGAGTCAGTTGTTTAGTTATCAGCCAGTAGCTTTTAAACTCTAAAAATACTATAAGCTGATAGCCGAAGATTGATCTCGGAGAGCTACCTCGATCAACAATAGCCCGATCGTTTATGATGCGAATACTAGCACTTGTCCCTGGCGGGATTGGCGACCAAATTTTATTTTTCCCCACTCTTGATGACCTCAAACAGTCTTATCCAGAGTCTCAGATTGATGTCATCGTGGAACCGAGGGCAAAAAGTGCTTACCGAGTCTGCAAGTCCGTCAAAGAAGTCTTGACGTACAATTTCAAAGACCGCAACGCTATGGCAGATTGGGGCAATTTACTCGGCGTAATTCGCGATCGCGAATACGAAGCAGTGATTTCCCTCGGCCAGCGGTGGACTGTAGGACTTTTGCTGTGGCTGACTGGAATTCCCCAAAGAGTTGGCTATGCAGCAAGCAACAATGGTTTATTTCTCACCGAGCCCGTACCGCTCAAAACAGAACAGTACGCCGCCCAAATGTATCACGATTTGCTCCAAGGATTCAACATTAACAATCCTTGTCCGCCCCTAGCAATTAATGTACCAAAACAAGACATTCAGTGGGCGGAAGCCGAACAGCAGCAGTTGGGCGTAAAAGAAAGCGGTTACATTCTAATTCACGGCGGTTCCAGTCAGCTAGCTTTGTCTAAAGGTATTGACAAAATTTACCCTACAGACAAATGGAAACAAATAATTGAAGACTGTCAGCAGCGGCAGCCGAATTTGCCCGTTGTTGTGGTAAAAGGCCCCGAAGATGAAGCTTTCGTGACCAAATTAGTTCAGTTGTGTCCGAAGCTGAAAGTTATCTCGCCGGAGGATGTCGGCAAGTTGGCGGCCACCATTGCTGCTGCTAATTTGATGATATGCACTGACAGTGCACCGATGCACTTAGCTGTGGCGGTGCAAACTTACACAATAGCTTTGTTTGGCCCGACTGAACCGGCGAAATTGTTGCCAAAGAGCGATCGATTTTTGGGAATTAAATCTCCTACTGGCAAAATGGCAGACATCTCTCCTCAAGAAGTTTTAAAGAAAGTTTGGGGCGCCTAAAAACAAAAGTTCGTAGTAAGGACTTTAGTCCTCCCAAAAGTTCGTAGTAAGGACTTTAGTCCTCAAGGCAGATTTGGGTAAGATAAAAAATGACAAAAGTCCTTACTGCGAACAAATTTTTTGAAACTTTTGTCAGATTTTCATCTATCAGAAAGTTAGATGTACAAGATGATGACACTTATAGTTGCACACAAACACATGAATTTACCCAAATTGATAGCAGTTACTTGTAGTGCGATCGGCCTAGCATCATCTGGAAATAGACCTTCCGAGTTAGCCGCAGATCCGCAACCTGGAAACAATAAACCTTCCGCATTAGTCGCTGATCGGCAACCGCGAAATAGTGGACGAACATTTGCGGATTGGTGTCGCCAAAAAGCTTCTTTGAGTCCTGAAGCTAAATATACTGTTGAGGCGCTATTGAAGGAAGCGGGGACTACTGAGTGCGATCCGGCTAATCAGAAACTTTCTAGTCTCACGCAACTCAACCTCGGCGTCGAGCGTCAAATCAGCGATCTCAAACCGCTAGCATCCTTGACTAACCTGACTGGGATCTGGCTCAACGGCAACCAAATCAGCGACATCAAACCGCTAGCATCCTTGACTAACCTGGATTGGCTTTACCTCAACGGCAACCAAATCAGCGACATCAAACCGCTAGCATCCTTGACTAACCTGGATTGGCTCATCATCAACAACAATAAAATCAGCGACATCAAACCGCTAGCATCCCTGACTAACCTGACTTGGCTCAACCTCAGAGACAATAAAATCAGCGACATCAAACCGCTAAAATCATTGACTAGACTGACCGATCTCGAACTCAACGGAAATCCGATCGCACCCAAAACTTGCCCTCTCAAGCCAGAGTCGATCTGTAATTGGGAACCACAAACTTAACCATAAAACTTTACAATTAATCACCCAATTTTTAACAAACAATACAACCATGAAACGAGCAGTATTTCTCGATCGAGATGGCGTTCTCAACATCGAAGCCGGCTACATCCACAAAGTAGAAGATTTGCATTTAATCCCCGGAGTCGCCCAAGCTGTACGTCGTTTAAATGACCGACAAATATTTTGCTGTCTGGTTTCCAATCAATCAGGCCCAGCGAGAAATTATTATCCTGTTAGCCACGTAGAAGCGCTGCACAAACGCCTTTGTCAGCTATTAGAAAATGAAGCAGGAGCAAAGTTAGATGCTCTTTATTATTGTCCTTATTTGAGCGCCGCCGAAGGCGGAACTAACCCCGAATTTACGCGCTATACAACTTGGCGAAAACCGAATACAGGGATGTTGGTAGCCGCGGCTTGGGAACAGGATTTAGATTTGCAAAATAGTTTTATGGTGGGAGACAAAGCGACTGATGTGGATCTGGCTCACAATGCCGGTTGTACTGGTATTTTGGTGCAAACTGGTTACGGGGAAAGCGTGTTGAGCGGTGAGTATCAGCACCATACTAAACCGGATTTTATTACACCAAATTTAGCGACGGCGGTTGAGTGGATTTTACAACACTTTGATTAGTGTTTGTAGTGGCATTTAAGTTGTTGACAATTGAGTTGTGGAGGAAAGGGCAACGTAAGGAAGCGCCACTCTAAAGGTAGTACCAAGGCCGATTTGGCTTTCGCAGAAAATCGCACCTCCTTGCACATCCACAGCTTTTTTAACAATCGTCAGTCCCAAACCACTACCTTGAATCTTCCCAGTATTCTTGCAGCGGTAGAACATTTCAAATATTTTCCCTACTTCGGTTTCTGGGATGCCGATACCTTCGTCTCGGATGCGGATAATTAGTGAGGGAGAGTTAATATTTGTAACTTTGGAATTGCGAAACAAACACTCAGGAGACAAGCACAAAATAGCTTCTTTGTCACCACCTTCTGCTTGATGGTATTCCAATTCCAAGCTGACTTCACCGCCGTTTGGGGAGTATTTGATGGCGTTGACAATTAAGTTAGAAATAATGCCGTGCAGCAGTTGTTGGTCTAACATCGCGCTGGTAACATCTGACGGGATTAATGTTAGTTTGTGCTTGGATTCATTTCCTAACTGCAATTGAGCCAGCAACTCTTGACAAAATTCGACTAAATTTATGGGTAATGGATTACATTTTAGTTTACCTGCTTCTGCTTTGCCCATGAACAGCATATCGTCGATTAGCTGGTTCATTTTTTGGGTAGCTGAGTGTACTAGCTGCAGGGTTTTGACTTGGGATTCGTCACTGCTGCGAGTGCGAAGCTTTAGCAGTTCCGCAGATATTAAAATCGCGTTTAGCGGGTTACGCAATTCGTGAGCAGCCATTGAAATATACTGGTTTTGGCGGTGCGATTTTTCTTCTAGCGACTCTGTAGTTGCTTCCGAAACTTTCAGAGATTCTCGCATCTTGGCTTCGATGGAGTGCCTGTGCAAAGCAATCTCGATCGCCACCCGCAAATCATTTTGTTTAAATGGTTTGATAATATAACCAAATGGATCGGTGATTTTCGCTCTTTGCAACGTTTTATCATCTGCATAAGCTGTTAAAAATATTGTCGGTACATCAACCTTGCTTCTGATTTTTTCGGCTGCTGTTACGCCGTCCATTTCACCTTTGAGCACGATATCCATCAGCACTAGGTCTGGCCGTTCTTCTGCGACTTTTTCAATGGCTTCTTCCCCTGAAACAACGGTAGCTATTACTGCATAACCCAGTTTTTTTAATCTGCCTGCTATGTCCTCGGCGACAATAACTTCGTCTTCTACAACCAAAATTTTTATATGGTTCATATTCTTTTCTTAAAGGCGCATTCGATATTTTAATTCAACGAAACTAATATTGTAACAAGTTCCGCACTCACTGTCAACAACAAGGGTTCCATCTAATTGGTTGGTCAACATCCGTACTAATCGCAATCCTAATGATTCGGTATTTTCTACGTCGAAACCCGCAGGTAATCCGCTGCCGTTGTCTTGAATACTTAAGTGAAATTGCTGAGAATTTATTTTATGAAAATTAATATTAATTTCACCGGCTAAACTTTGGCTGAAAGCATATTTTAAGGAGTTAGAAACCAGTTCATTAATAATTAAACCGCAAGGAATTGCTGTTTCTATATTTAAAAAAATTGGGTCAACGTTGAGATTGAATTGGATGGAAGTGTTGCCGCAACCAAAAGATTGATACAAATTAGCTACCAAATTTTCTACGTAGGGCGGGAGATCGATCCGATCGAGATTTTCCGATTGATACAGTTGCTCGTGAATCAAAGCCATTGAATGAATGCGGGTTTGACTTTCTTCAAATAAAGCTAGCGTCGGTTCGTCTTCAATGTATTGAGCTTGTAATTGCAGCAGGCTGGAAATTACCTGCATATTATTTTTGACTCGGTGGTGAATTTCTTTGAGCAATACTTTTTTTTCGCGGAGTGCTGCTTGGATGCGGGCAGAAGTCAATTTGCGATCGCTAATATCTTCGCAAATACCCGCGATGCGGTAAATGTTGCCCAATTCGTCGTAAATAGGAAAAGCTCGATCGCAAACCCAGCGAATACTACCATCTGGCAAAAAAATCCGATATTCGGTACTGGTGGACTCGCCCTGCAACACTCGCCCTATTGCCTCTTGCAAGCAGTGTTTATCTTCTGGATGCACCCAATCCATCCATTTTATCGGCTCTGCATACAATTCTTCGCGACTGCGCCCCCAGATTTGTTCGTAAGCTGGACTTAGATACAATAAATCGGTCAATTCAGCAGAAACTAGCCAGAAGGAATCTTGGATATTTTCTGCTAGCTGGCGGAAGCGTTCTTCACTTTCGCGGATGACTTTTTCCGAATGTTTTCGGTCGCTGATATCTTCTGCAATGCCAACGACGCGGTAAACTTTACCAGCTTGATTGGTAATCGGAAAAGCCCGATCGCGAATCCAGCGAATTTCGCCGTCAGGTCTGACAATTCGATATTCGATCTCGTCCTCAGCTACAATTTTTTTAGTGAATATAGCAATAACGCGGTCTCGATCTTCTGGATGGATAGAATCTGCAAAAAAGCGCCCGGAAGCATACAATTCAGCGCAGCTTCTGCCCCAAATTTTTTCGTAACCCGGACTGACATAAATAATTTCCTGGGGTTGAATGCCTACCATCCAAAACACGCTTTCAATATTTTCTGCTAGCTGTCGGAACCTTTGTTCGCTTTCTTTCAGTGCTGCTTCAGCTTGTTTGCGTTGCGTAGCTGCCGCCACAGCATCGCTAATATCGCGCTGCACGCCAAAATACCCCACAATTCTGTCGTGGGAATCGTAAATGCAGATATAGTCGCCTTCCACCCAAATTTTATCTCCGTCAAACTTGCGATTCTCATTTTCGATGTGAATTCTGCCAGCATCAAAAAATTGCCTGAACATCTCTCTGCTCGTTGCCAAGTTGTGGGACAAGAAAAAGTTAATTGTCCGGCCAATAAACTCTTCCCGAGTAGCTCCATATTGAGCTATCAAAGCATCATTGGCCTTCGTTACCCGCGCGTTAGCAAATACGTAATCCAAAACTTTTTCCTGGTCAGCGGTATTGTTCCAGCGCACTGGTTCCTCCAGCATCATAAAGAAAAAGCCATCTAAAGATTGAGAAAAAAACAATTCTAGCTGTTGCTGGCTTTCCCGCAAAAATTCTTCAGCGCGCCAGCGATCGATAATTTCTTCCCGCAATTGTTGGTTGGCTACTTTTAAATCTTCTGTGCGCTTTTGATATTTTATTTCTAGCTCGTTTTTCATCCGCCCAATCCCCAATTTTGCCTGCTTTTTTTCGCTAATATCTTGAGTAACTACCATGCCTGCAAAAATTTCTTTTTGGTCGTTTTTGACGGGAGAAATTGTTATTGAATAAAACCGATCGCGGTATTTATACTCAAAAGTATTTTCTTCTCCTGCCAAAGCGGCGCGATATTTGGTCTCAAAAAGTTGCAAATCTTCAGGTGGCGATATTTCCCGCAATGTTTTGCCTTCCAACAGTTCTTTAGACCAACCAGCTAGGCCCAAACCTTGACCGTCAACCAGAGTATAGCGCAAATCGCGATCGAACAAAAACACCGAGCCATTCGGATAGTTTTTAATCAGACTTCGGTACATTTCCTGGCTTTTTTGTAGAGATGCGATTAACTCAGGGCGATCGTCCTTGGCGAGATCCAATTCAGTTGTGGAACCGGAAGAACCAGGATTCTCGACTGCTTTGAGTTGTGCTTCTAATTTCTGGCACAATTCTCTCTGCTGCTCTAAATCCTCTTCGAGTTGCCGAATTTTTACTTTTTGCTCTGCTACTAATGCTTCGCAGGTTTCCAGAGGTCGATCGATCTCTGTAGGATCAATACACATAATGGCTGTATGTTTTTTAGTTGCAGACTTGAGTTTCAAGCCAATACTAACAAAACTCAAGCCTTGACTGCCAACTTATAGCACTTTTCTTGTAGCATCGGAATAATATATTTGGATGATAGTGAGCTAACCAAAGCGAACGGCATATCGCTCGCCAGACGCTTGCACGCTCATAATTCCGATGCTACTGAATTTGAGATTATATCGTTTGCGGTTGCATCGCTATTGTTCAAACAGTCAACAGTCAACAGTCAACAGTCATTAGTCATTAGTCAGTAGGGGCGGTGCCTGTGAGTGCGGGCCCTCAAGCGTCATTAGTCAGCAGTCATTAGTCATTAGTCAGCAGTCAGCAGTCATTACTCATTAGTTATTTGCTAGCAATTCCCAATGACCAATTCCCAATTCCCAATTCCCAATGACCAATGACCAATTCCCAATGACCAATTCCCAATTCCCAATTCCCAATGCCAACAGTCAACAATCATTTAGGAACTCCCGCCGTCAAGACCTCGCTACCGTCAACTGTCACCAAAACATCATCTTCAATTCTCACACCAATACCGCGCCATTTTTCAGGAATCTCCGGCTGTCCTTCAACGGGTTTAATATGAGGAGAAATATAAATGCCCGGTTCCACCGTCAGGACTTGTCCCGCCTGCAAAACTTGCGGATTTTCGCCGTACTGATAAACGCCGGCATCGTGCACGTCCAATCCCAGCCAATGCCCGGTGCGGTGCATATAAAATGGCTTGTATTTTTCCTCTTTAATTATCTCTTCTATGTCACCGACCAATAGTTTTAAATCCATTAAACCTTCTACCAAAACGCGCACTGCTGTTTCGTGAATTTTGCTGTAAGGATTTCCGGGATATACTTGACTAATTGCCTGCAATTGCGATCGCAAAACTAAGTCGTAAATAGTCTGTTGTTCGGCGGTGAATTTACCGCTGACGGGAAAGGTGCGAGTAATGTCGGCGTTGTAGTAGTTGCAAGCACAACCGGCATCTATTAGCAGCAAATCATTTTCCTGCATTTGGCGGTTGTTTTCGATGTAGTGGAGGACGCAGGCATTGTTACCGGATGCCACAATTGAAGGATAAGCGGGAGTGGCACCGTTCATGCCAAAAATATGTTCGATTTCTGCTTGAATTTCGTATTCGTACCTGCCGGGTTTGGCGAATTCTTGGGCGCGGTTGTGGGCGGTAACTGAGATATTAGCGGCTTGGCGCATTAATGCTAATTCTGTTTCGCTTTTTAGCAGCCGCATCGGGTGTAATATGATGTTGGAATCTTCGATTGCTGTTGGGCCTGTACCGCGTTTCGGGTAGGTTGCCATCAAGCTTTGCCAGTGATTGAGGATTGTTTGGTTGAAGGTGCGATCGCGCCCGAGGTGATAGTATATGCGATCGGCTTTTTCTAAAAATTTTGGCAGCTTTTCGGCAAGTTCGGCGATCGTCCAAGCTTCATCCGCGCCGTACAATTCCTTAGCGCCTTCTACTCCAGCGCGATAACCGTGCCAAGTTTCTTTTTCCAAGTCTTTTGGCTGCACGAACAAAACAAATTTGTGCTCTTCGTGGTGCGGCGCGAGCACTGCTACCGCCCCCACTTCGTTGAAACCTGTTAAGTAGAAAAAATCGCTATCTTGTCGGTAGGCGTATTCTACATCGTTGTGCATAACGGCTGCGGGCGCGCTGCGAAATATTGCTGTCCCGCTGCCAATTTTTGCCATTAACTGTTCGCGTCTTTGCCGGTATTCGCTGGGGTTTGTCATTCGATTTTAGATTTTAGATTTTAGATTTTAGATGGCAGCCTACACAAGTATAGGGTGCGTCAGGGGGGATAATTTTTGAGTAGGTACTCAAAATATTCAGCCCCCTGACGCACCACCCTACAATAACTTTTTTCTTGTGGGGTCGGTACTTTCGGAGTCCGTCCCAAAATTTGATTAAAAGGACTTTGGCAATTCAACTCTATTGCGCCCTAAGTCTCGATCGACATTTTAGGCTTATTCGATCGCCAATTGGCAAGTAAAGTCAACCAGCCGAGACAAATATGAGTTGCTGCGATCGACTAAAGTCCATCTGGGATCGAAATTCGACCAATTTTCGCCATCTTCGCTAACTCTGACAGTTCTAAACTCTCGCGAATTGCAGTTAACTTCCATCTGCACCTGCAATTTCTCGTTACTAAACTGCTGAGTTCCTATCATAGTTCGGACGGGATAAGATGGAGCACCGGGAATATCTGATTTAGTTGATTCAACGCTGCTGGGGTCGATGCAAATATCTACAAAACATCTTAATTTTTCGGCCCGGGCGCTCAAAGTATTGACGGAAATTAACGTTGAAATTACTATCAAACAAATCGATGAACTCTTAATCATATAGTTTCTTTTGACTCGGCGGTTGAAACCGCTTCTACACAGACAAAACCCGCCTGCGCGGGTTGAATTTCTTCAGTCCGCGTAGGCGGACTTTGTTTGTGTAGAAGCGAATTCTATTCGCCCTAAATATTCTAGTTAAAGCTGAGGAACGTATTGTTCTTTTTCAGGAACAAAAGTGTATTCAGAGACGATCAGTCGCAACTCTTCACCGTCGATGGTTTCTTTTTCGATCAACAAATCGACTAGGCGATCGACCACGCTACGATTGTCGCGAATAATTCGGCGAGCATCTTCGTAACAGCGATCGACAATTTCCCGGACTTGTCCGTCAATTCGAGAGGCAATTTCTTCGGAATATTCCGATCGCGCGGTGTAGTCGCGGCCGAGGAAAATTTCGCTTTGCTGAGCTTCCAGGGCGATCGGGCCCAAGGTAGACATCCCGTAGCGAGTCACCATTTGCCGCGCCATACCGCTGACTTGCTGCAAGTCGTTGCCGGCACCGGTAGTAACTTCAGCATCGCCGAAAACTACTTCTTCCGCCGCGCGGCCGCCCAAAGCACCGCTAATCCGGGCTAAGATTTGCGATCTCGAAATCAAACCTTGGTCTTCGCTGGGCATGAACCAAGTTAAACCGCGGGCTTGTCCGCGAGGAACCAAGGTAACTTTTTGCACGGGATCGTGGGCTTGAATCACGGTACCGACGATCGCGTGACCGATTTCGTGGTAAGCAATCAAGCGTTTGCTCTTGCTGTCCACCAGCGGTGTGCCTTCCATACCTGCTACCACGCGATCGACTGCATCGTCAACTTCGAGCATCGTAATCGCTTCTTTCCGTCGTCTCGCTGTTAAAATAGCAGCTTCGTTGAGCAAGTTAGCCAAATCAGCACCCGTAAAACCCGGAGTGCGACGGGCGATGGCATCCAAAGAAATCTCTGCCGACAGCTTCTTGTTGCGCGCGTGAACTTCCAAAATTTCCAAGCGGCCTTTGATATCCGGCGTATCTACGCTAACTTGGCGGTCAAAACGTCCCGGACGCAGCAGCGCTGAGTCGAGCACGTCGGGGCGGTTCGTCGCAGCAATGATGATAATGCCAGTATTGCCTTCAAAACCGTCCATTTCGGTCAGCAACTGGTTCAGGGTTTGTTCCCGTTCGTCGTTACCGCCGCCGATACCGGCGCCGCGCTGGCGGCCCACTGCATCGATTTCATCGATAAAGATGATGCAAGGAGCATTTTCTTTAGCTTTCTTGAACAAGTCGCGGACGCGGGATGCGCCGACACCGACGAACATTTCCACAAATTCTGAACCGGAGATGCTGAAGAAGGGCACGCCGGCTTCGCCTGCGATCGCTTTTGCTAGCAAGGTTTTACCTGTTCCGGGAGGGCCCACTAGCAGCACGCCTTTGGGAATCTTCGCTCCGACTGCGGTGAAGCGTTCGGGTTTTTTGAGAAATGTCACGACTTCTTGAAGTTCTTCTTTGGCTTCTTCCACGCCTGCTACGTCGTCGAACAGTACGCCTGTTTTAGCTTCCATTTGAAAGCGTGCTTTGGATTTGCCAAAATTCATGGCTTGGCCGGGGCCGCCGGGAACGTTGCCGCCGCGACGGAAGAGGAAAAATAGCCCTCCTACTAACAAGAGGGGAAATACTAGATTGCCTAAAAGTCCCCAGACAGCGCCGTCGTTACGCAGGGGATGAGTGTCGAAGCTGATTTTGGAGTCTCTGAGCCGAGAAACCAGTTCCGGGGCATTTGAGGGCAAGTCCACCCGCCACCGCTGCTCGTGATTGTCTAGTTCCGGATCGATTGCTAGGACGATCGCCGTGCGGCCTCCGTCGTAAAGGTCAACGCTGGTGACTCGATCGGCGTTTAAGTAATCTAAGAATCGACCGTAGCTTAAGCGGGTGCTGGCGGTGTTCTTGGTCATTTCTGCCGGGGAGGGGGCAAAGGCTCCCTGCCACAAGAAAAAGCCGATGACTAAGGCGGGTAAAGTCCAAAGTAGTATAGTTCGCCAAGATATTTTCATAAATGCGGATGCCTTGAATTAGGGACAGATCGGGTTAGATCGGGGTGCTGGAAAAGTGGGACAAAAATTTACACTCAGAATCTTAACTAAATTTAACTTAACAATGCACTCTCAGGCAACCAGGCCTTCGATCGCGATCGCTCGAAAATACTCCTTGACCGAAACCATTCAGGAAGCAAGCCCCCGGCTCGCGAGCCCTGTTGCCGCCTCAAAAATCAAAAATCAAAAATCAAAAATCTAAAATTCATGTTTGGGCGATCGTCCCGAATATAATGTTTGGTGCTGATTTCAATACGGATCTAGGTACAGTTAAAAGAATCGCCTCAAAACCGACTGTCTTTAAGCGCGACAGTGTCAAGGGATAAGGCATGATAATGGTGAGGCTCAGTGAGGTAACACATTTCAATGACAACTAGACAGCTTGTTCCTAATTCGGCTATGCTGACGCAGCAGACTAAGATCGCTTCTCACAAATCGATTATTAGTGCTGATTTGGGTCGTACTGCAACTAAAGCTTGCGTAAGTCGCAACCCGAGCAGCGTTGTTTTTATCCCCGCCAACGTGGCTAATATGCCAGTGGAAAAGGTGCGGGGCGGCAGCTTTGAGTCCAAAGCAACAGACCCTCTGTTGGATATGTGGCTGGAGTATCAAGGCAAAGGATACGCCATCGGTCAACTGGCTGCGGACTTTGGCGCTAATCTCGGCGGCGCAGACCAGTCGAAAGTAGTGGATGCTTTGGTTAAGGTTTTTTCCTGTGCTGGATATTTCCAGATGAAGGGCGAATTGGCAGTAGTGTTGGGTTTGCCTTTTTATTCGCAGGATCAGTTTGAAAAGGAAAAGGAAGAGATTATCAGCCAACTGCGCTCTCCCCACGTTGTGGTGTACCGCGGCGAGCGCGTGGAAATTGACATCCGCCACGTTTGGGTGATGCCGGAAGGATTCGGCAGCCTGATTTGGTGCGAGGCTCAAGACAATAAGGAGTTTACGCCGGATTTACCTGAGCTGTCGGTGGCTGTTGTCGATATCGGACACCAAACTACTGATTTGTTAATGGTCGATCGTTTCCGGTTCGCCCGGGCAGCTTCTAAGAGCGATTCTTTCGCCATGAACAAGTTCTACGAACAAGTTGCCTCAAAAATTCCGGGGGCAGACCCTCAATCTCTGTCTTTACTAGAAGCGGTGAATAAACCAGAAGGCGAGCGTTTCTACCGTCCTAGAGGAGCGACTAAGCCGACTAATTTAGATCCGATTATTAAGGATTTGCGGGAAGCTTTTGCTAACGAACTGTCCGAACGTTTGGTGCAGTGGCTGCCTGAACGGGTGACGGATGTGGTTCTGACTGGTGGCGGTGGCGAGTTTTTCTGGGAGGTGCTGCAACCTTTGCTCAAAGACGCCAATCTTAAGGCTCACTTGGCTCAACCTTCTCGGAAAGCTAATGCTTTGGGACAGTTTATTTATGCTGAGGCTCAGCTAGCCACAATTAAGTAACGCATTAAGGCTTGAACCCTATGGCACTGTGGGCAAAAAATAAGGCTAATTTTTCGGTGGCGTTTACGGAAGATGCTGCGGATCAAACTTTGTTGGCAGCTATTGAAAAAGAGTTAGCTTTTACGAAGTATCAGACTTTCAGTAATCTCTGCAAGCAAGCTTTGTGGCAGTTTTTGTCTGTCTCTGAGTCTGCTAGCTCGACAGATAGCTTTCAGCGGTTGGAACAGATTATTGCTGAACTTGCGGTCAAATTTGCTGAGTTTGAGCGCCATGTTTCTGCTGAGGAATTAAGCCGTTTGGAGGGACTGGAACATCACCTGAGTCAACTCGGCGCCCAGTTGGATCAGTTGCAGGGGAGTGTTAACACTAAGTTTGCTCAAGTTTCTTTTGCCCAAGTTTCAAAAGTAGTAGAGCCTGACCCGATAGAGTCTGATTCTGTGGCGGATGATAATGTAGTGTCTGATGCTGAGGTTGCTCCTCGTCGGGATTCCGATCCTTTGTTGGAGCGTTTAAGTTCTTTGTTACCGCAAGATTTCTAGAATGAGGTAGACCAAGGCTATAAATCCTTGAGATGTGATGTTAGTAGCCCGCTGTTGACAGTGGTTACTGAATAAATAAACAAAACGATCGCTCTTTTTTTCTAAAGGGCGATCGTTTTGTTATTAGTTATTGGTTGTTGGTTATTGGTTATTTGTTATTTGTTATTGGTTATTTGTTATTGGTTGTTGGTTGGTTGTTGGTTGGTTGTTGGTTATTAGTCTCGATATAGCGGTTCTCAATTTTCTTGAAATCGTAACCAATGCCCAATGCCCTGCTTAGTTATTTGTTGTTGGTTATTTGTTATTTGTTATTGGTTATTGGTTATTTGTTATTGGTTATTTGTTATTGGTCATTAGTCTCGATATAGCGGTTCTCAATTTTCTTGAAATCGTAACCAATGCCCAATGCCCTGCTTAGTTATTTGTTGTTGGTTATTTGTTGTTGGTTATTGGTTATTTGTTATTGGTTGTTGGTTGGTTGTTGGTTATTAGTCTCGATATAGCGGTTCTCAATTTTCTTGAAATCGTAACCAATGCCCAATGCCCTGCGCGGGCCAATGCCCTGCGCGGGCCAATTCCCAATTCCCAATTCCCTTGATATTATTCGAGCAATCCTAATTTTTGCAGTCGCGAACGAATGGCAGCAGGCTGTCTCTGAAATTTCTTAACTAATTCGTCAATTTGTTGACCGCTAGCATATTCTTGCTTCAAATTTTCGTCTTCATCCTGACTCCACTTGACATAAGCTCTGGGATATTTTTGGCGAATTTTCTCATTCTGGGTTTTAGGTGGATCGGCATTGTTTTGACCGGCAGAACTCTCTGGTTGAGAATTGCGATCGCCCACTACTTCCTGCACGCGGTTGGGAATAGCAGCAATTTCTTGAGAAAGCTCAGCCAAAGCATTGTCTACTTTTTGCTGAAGTTCTGTTAGCTGCCGCTGCTGTAAACTGCCCCACTGCGGCAGTTCGTTGATAAACTGCTGCAAGTCGAGAATGATTGTTGTCAAAGTTTCGACTTGTTGCAATTCCGGCCGCTGTTTGAATTGGCGGCTGGTGACTTCGATCTCGCTTTGAATCATTTTAATAGTTTTTTCTAAAATTATTAGTCGCTGGCGCAGGTTCTCAATTGCGGAAATTAGAGAGTGTACGTTTTCTCCGGGCCCAACATTCAGATTTTCGCGTGAGGTTTGGGCGAGAGCTTCGTCTAGGGTATTTACAGCAAGTTGCAGTTGCTCGATCGCGCGATCGGTAGTAGCTGCTTGTTGATTTACGCGATCGAACGTTGCCGCCGTACTGACTTTAACTTGCCCGTGCAGCTTCCGCCGGTTCACAAAATTCAACACCAGGGAAATCACTACAGGCACTTCGACATAAAAGCTCTGCTGCCAAACCAAACTAGCAGCCAATCCCGCAACAGCAGCAGCAATAAAAACCAACTCAGCAGTTTCTAACAAATTGCTAGATTTTTGATTTGTGATTTTAGTTGGTGAATTGGAGGGTGACATAATTTAATTGGGAATTGGGAATTGGGAATTGGCCCGCGCAAGGCATAGGGCATTGGTCATTGGGAGGCTGTACATCGCGGAATTTAAAATTACTGTGGGTTGTTTATTTATGCCAATCTACTTAAATACATTAAAGCTGCAAAATTAGCCTAGCTAAACTGAAATAAATCAAAACTCCGAGGACATCAACTGCGGTGGTAATAAAAGGAGCAGACATTAAAGCGGGGTCTAAACCCAAAGAACGAAATAGAAACGGTAGAGATGAGCCGGCAAGAGAAGCTAAAATTGCGATCGCCAACAAACTTACTCCCACTGCGATTGCCACTGCTAAATTCCCTTGCAGAGTGTAAGCCCATCCCGTCGCTACAGTCCCCAATATAGCTCCTAAAAGCGCTCCCGCCATCCCCTCGCGCACAATTACTTTAAACGGGCCCATCGCTGTAATTTCGTCAGTGTTCAAACCGCGAATTATAACTGTCGAAGACTGGGCTCCGACATTGCCTCCAGTGCCCGTCAGCAGCGGAATAAAGGCTGCTAGGGCGACTACTTGCTGCAAAATATCTTCTTGCGCTCTAATAATGGCCCCAGTGACTGTATTGGTTAAGAGCAGAACAAACAGCCACACCACCCTTTTGCGAGCAACGGTGATTAAATCGGTCTGAAAATAATTGTCGCCGCCGGACTGGACACCGCCCAAGGTATAAATATCTTTATCGGCTTCTTCTTCTAAAATGTCGATCGCGTCGTCAACTGTAATGATCCCCACAAGACGCTGTTCGCGGTCTACAACGGGCACTGCTAAAAAATCGTAACGCTGGATCAGCCTAGCTACTTCTTCTTGATCCGTTCCAGTCTGAACAGAAACTACATCGCGGGTCATAATTTCGCCGACGGTTTTGTCCAGGGGAGAAGTGACTAAATCCCGCAAGGATAAAATGCCCGTCAGGCTGCGGGCTGCATCGGTGACGTAAAGAGAATAAATAGTCTCGGTAGTTTTTGCCAAAGAGCGAATTCGGTCTAAAGCTTGGGAAACGGTAAAGCTTTCCTTGAGAGAAATATATTCTGGGGTCATGATCCGGCCGGCGGTACTGGCTTCGTAACCCAAAAGTTGGGCTGTAGCTTCGCGTTCTGTGGGGCTCAATTGACCTAAGAGGCGGCGGACTAATATCGCCGGCAGTTCGTCAAACAGTTTAGCTCGATCGTCCGGCGACATTTTGTCTACAATATCGAGGACTTCTTGGCGTTTGAATTTTTCGCAGAGGGACTGCTGAACGCTGGAGTCGAGATATTCATAAACTCCGATGGCTTCGTCTTTGGAAAGCAACCGGAAAGCTATTACTTGCATGGTTTCTGGCAGACCTTCGATCGCTTCAGCAATGTCGGCCTCCTGCACCGGATGCAAAATCGCTTTTGCTCCCTTAAAGTCTCCTTGTTCCAGCAAAGCCCTTAACTGCGATCGAACTAATTCCCGCAGTTCTTTTCGCGCGTAGGTGGGAAGCGAAGAGGATTGATAATTTTTTTCTGTCACTGATGACCCTCCTAAACCTGTGCTGCGCGCCTTCCTGAATCCAGTTTAGAGCCTATTGACACCACTGATTGCTGCGAGATCGGACTTCCCCTGAAATTCGCACCTTACCCCTACTTATAGGGCAGACACGCAGCACCTTACCCGATTTCGACTCAAATACATTTATTTTGATCGGCGACACTCATCGGTAGGAAAGGAGAATTAGGCCCGAACACTTTTTCCAACAAATTCGTCGAACTTTGATTGCGAATAAAATTGTTGACTGTTTCTTTCCATTCTGTATCGCCTGCAGGCAGGATCATGCCATAGGAAATACAAGTTAAAGGCTGCTCCGGTATCACAGAATATTGGCTTGGAGTTAAACCCTGTCTCAGCGCTTCTCCCACTAACAGCATTCCGTCGCTGGCGAAGGCATCGATTTTTCCGGCTGCAGCATCTGTTACACCCGACTGTCGGCCCGCCATACCTTCATAAATTTGCTGGTTGGCTAGTTGATATCTGCCTGCAATGAATTGTTGGGTAAGAGAACCGCTCAGCACGCCAATTGTCGCACCTTGTAGGAATCCAGAAGGATTGACTCTCAGTTTGTTTTCTGGCTTGACTAACAGATACGTGCCGCTGTATAAAAAGGGCAGCGAATAGGCAATCCCGCTGGGGGGATTTTGGAGGATTGTATTGGGCCCGCATTCTAAGTGAGCGCGCTGGCTGGCGACGCTCCGGAATCGCCCTTTTTCGCCCGATTCGTTGAGGTCTGTTTCTAGTTTTTCTAAGCGGACAGAGCGATTTAATTTCTTTTCTAAGTCAGCTCGGAAAAGTTCTAAGCCTTCGATGCAAACTCCTTGCCAATTTTCGCCTTCTAAGTAGCCGAAGGGAGCGGCATCTTTTCTGATTCCGACTTTGAGAATGCCTGTTTGCCGAATTTCTTGCAGTGCTGTCTGGGCCGAGGCAAATGCAGGTAAAGCTGCGGGAAACAATATCGAAAATACGAAGCCGACCGCAGCCAAATTTAAGCTGTTCTTGGTGTATTTTTTGTCGTTCACTTTTGTCTTCAAATAGATATTTTGCTGGTTTTTAATATCATACGCACAAAACCAAAATTGTCAATATATTTTGGAAGTATAATTTTGGGGAGCGGGGTGTTTTCGCTGCGGCGCGCGATCGGGTGTTCTCCGCATCGGAATGCAAGTCATCATCAATCAAACGACTTTCATTCAAAACGATCGCACCAATTTTATTGTTGTAGAGCGACGAGACATCATAGTGCCGCCGGAATTAAACCAACAACTGATATTTTTCTTGTGCCAAACGGTAAAGCGGTCGCCACACCAAACGGTTAGTCAATACAACCAACAGCGACATCACAGAAGTAGCCGCTAACAGCAAAGGAAAATTGCCAGATGCTGTGGCTTCAGAAATCGTCTCGCCCAAACCAACGGTTCTAATTATTTCACCTTTAAACTGCACGTATTCACTGACAATACTCGCATTCCAAGCTCCGCCCACCGCTGTAATAATTCCCGTAATTAAATAAGGAAATATTCCCGGAATAATTAAAGTTTTCCAGCGCTGAACGAGGGAAAGCTTGTAAACTTGCGCGACTTCAAACAATTCTGAAGGTATCGATTGAGCACCCGCAATCACATTAAACAGCAAATACCACATTGTACCCAACATCATCAGCGCTACAGAACCTATTTGCAATCCGCCTCCAGCGTGAATTAAAGCTAGCAGCAATACAGGAAATAAAGCTGTTGCCGGTACAGAAGCAGCTATTTGTACTAAGGGCTGCAAAATCTGGGCTAAACGCGGATTTCGACCGATCGCCACTCCGAGGGGTACTGTCCACAACAGCGATAAAAATAGAGCGCAAATGACTCGCAAAGCTGTAAAAAATGCACCTCCCACGACTTTTTGCCAGTCAGACAAACTCACCAACTGTAGTAGCAGCACTGCTTCCCAAGTTCCCCAAAGCACGATGAAGGCAAACCCACTGACAAACAGCCAATTTATCCAATTTCCGATCCGGTTTTTTGGGATGGCATTTGCGGGTAAATTAGCAGGTGAAAAACTTCTTGTCACATAGCGATCGAAACTGTCGCCGACGGGCGAAATGCGCGACTTCAACACCCGCAGCGTCGCCGATCGCCTTAAAAAATCCAACACCTTTGACTGAGGTATATTGGCAGCTTCCACAGCTTGATATTTAAATTTTTCTACCCAAGCAATCAAAGGCTGCCAGATTAAAAAGTCGATCGCTACAATCACACCAATTAAAACTGCTAAACCCCAGCCGATCGCCCCAAAATTCCCTTCACTGGCTGCCTTGGCCAAATAGGAACCAAGTCCGGGCAAATTAAAATTTTTATCGCCCAATGTAAAAGACTCGATCACCATCAAAAAAAACCAGCCACCAGCTACTGACATGACGCTGTTCCACACCAGTCCGATCGCGCCAGCGGGCAATTCTAACGTCCAAAATTGCTGCCAAGCATTGAGCCTATACACTCTAGCAGCTTCCTTAAGTTCTTGCGGAATGCCGGAAAGCGACTGATAGAAACTAAAGGTCATATTCCAAGTCATCCCAGTAAATATTAAAACGATCGATGCGAGTTCTACGCCGATTCTTTGACCAGGAAATAAAGTCATTAGCGCTAAAACAACTCCAGGCAAAAAAGATAAAACCGGAATCGACTGCAAAATATCTAACAACGGAATTAAAATTTTAGCTGCCAGGGGGAAACGGTAAGCAGAATAAGCATAAACTAGAGTAAAAAGGAGTGATAAAAAATAAGCTGCTGCCATCCGTAAAATAGTCTGGGCTGTATATGCTGGCAAGACATTTAGTGCCGTCTCAATTTTAAAATTTGGGTTGTAGTCGCTGCTGAATTGAGAAGCTGTTTGGACAATTAGGAAAATTAGAGAAAAGATTGCTAGAATCAGCAAGCCGTCTTGCCAAGTCCAAGCTGACCTTTCTATGGTTTTATTGGCTGGTGTTAGAGGTCTTGTCATAAGAATTGGGGATGGGAAATTGTTGACTACTGACTGTTAACTGTTAACTGTTGACTGTTGACTACTGCCAACTACCAACTGACTACTGCCAACTACCAACTGACTACTGCCAACTACCAACTGACTACTGACTACTGACTTCTAAGAAGATTTCGCCACCAGGTTCGTCGTAGCTGTACAACTCTGCATAGCGGCCCCAATCAATAGCGGTTTGCAATTGCCGCATTGCTTCTTTCGGGCTAAAGTGGACTTCGAGAATATCCAGAATTAACTCTTCTGAAATGCGGTGGTTGCGCTTGGCCTGAAGCATTCTATAAATTTGCTGTACTGCACGAATGTTGCTGAGAATTTGGCTGCGGACAATTTCTTTGCGCTGGTCAATTCCGCCGGCAATGAATTGAATGCCAACTGGTGTTAACAGGAGGTCGCCTTCTTTGATTACTAGGAATTCCATTAATTTGGCTGCTTCGACGATCGGCAAAATGTCGTCAACCTCTAGCATTAATTCTTGACCGAGACGGTAGAGGTCTTTCTCCTTGCGGTCTTCTAGGAGTTCCAACAAACCTGCGATCGCACCGGTTCGCACCTGCGGCAGAGATTGGTATTTGGTGGTTGGGACTGATTCAGGTTGAGACACAGCAGCACTTTCAGCAGGTGCTGCCACTGTGGGGTCGCTCAATTCGGGATTGGTGAGGATTTTGTAAACTTGGTCTACGATAGCTTGGAATTCGGCTGTTTTGCGATCGCGATAGTGCGGCAAACTCACCGTCAGTTCGGCGCGAATTCGCCCTGGATTGCGTCCCAATACTACGATGCGATCGGCTAAAATTACCGCTTCCTCAATCCCGTGAGTTACAATTAACACAGCTTTAGTCGGAATCTTTTTTTCTAACCACAAATCTAATAATTCAAACCTTAAGTTTTCTGCGGTTAGTACATCTAAAGCTGAAAACGGTTCGTCCATGCAAAGCAATTCTGGTTCCACAGCCAAAGCTCTAGCAAATCCTACCCGCTGCCGCATCCCACCCGAAAGTTCTTTCGGATAAGCATTCTCAAATCCGTCTAAACCAATAATGTCAATCATCCGCAAGGCTTTTTGGCGGCGCGGTTCAGGCAATTCTCCTTTAGCTTTTAAGCCTAATTCTACATTTTCTAGTACCGTCAGCCAGGGGTAAAGCGCAAAGTTTTGAAATACTATTGCTATCCCTGGATTTAAGCCAACTAAAGGACGATTGTGATATAGAACTTGACCTTTGCTGGGCGGGATCAGTCCGGCAATCATCCGCATTAATGTTGACTTTCCCGAACCGGAAGGGCCGAGCAAAGCTACTATTTCGCCCGCTCGCAGTTCTAAATTAATTGGCTCTAAAATAGATATTTTTTGACCGTTGGGCTGCTGGTAAACCTTGCTAACGCCTTCTAAGGTAATCAGGCTTTCTGTTGCTATTTTAGCTGCCACAACTAAACTTCCTCTGTTTTGTTTAAATTTAGTCATTAGTCATTAGTCATTGGTCATTGGTCATTAGCACAAAAATATCGAAAACGCACAACAGATATTTGTCTGGAGGCACGAGTCCGCGTCCGGCGGTTTTGAAATTAATTCTTGGGTTCTCATAGCTATAGCCCATAAATTCATTTTTAGCTAGACCTGTTGCCGCGAATGCGTAAAATCTGCCAGATGTTAATTAAAGCAGAAATGAGGAGCGATCGCCAAAACCCGGTTTTATCAAAAAACTGGATTTTTAGATTGGGCATTAATTTAATCAATAGCCAGCCAAGGGGTGGCGATAGAGATTTTTCACTCTTATTTTATCTGTTGGCGCGATCGCGCTAGAATGATGCCTAATCCCAGAAACCCGATTTCTGGCGCTAAAGTCAACGAAAGGCAGAATTGCCACAGAAACCCGGTTTCTTCACCGACACTGTAGATAAGTTAAGTTTTGCTGCTGGATGCTGCTACCGCCTAGATTTAGCTCGCTTGTGGAGATGAAAAAATTATCGCGCTATCGAATACGATCCTGTAACAATCCCCGTCGCTCCGAGCAGCTTTCCCAAATCAAGTAGACGAAAAGATATCTGCCAACCGAGAATAATTTCTAGATAATTTAGGCAATGGCTTTTTGAGTTTTTTTGGGAGGAGCTGTTTTTGATATTCGCCAATTTAAAAATTAGCTCGAAGCCAGTCTGGGAGAGGGAGTTGTCTCGCTGCTCCTTTAATCTCTACCTGATACCTGGGCGATGTTCAACAATGCTTTGATAGCAAACCCGGATTTTGTCTTAGTCAATTCGCCAAACTGCTGGTGCGGAGCAGGTTTTTAGAATATCTGCCACCGTTGCAAATTAGACAATTTTGGCGCAGGCTGCCCGAATCCGACACCAATTATTAAATGCCCAGAATCTGGCGATCGCTAAAATTTTGAATGCCTTAAAAAATTCCCAATTAAATATGTAAACATGAGGTTATATCTAGAACCATTTTGTTGGAAAAAACAATTTTTATTTATTTACAAATTCGTGCTATGAGCGCACCTAACTGAACTGCAATTACTCCTAGTATCGCACTGCCAGCCAAGTAAAAAGTGGCAACGCTGTAAGATCGATCGCGCCACAAGACATTTGCCTCTAAACCGTAAGTAGAAAAAGTAGTATAAGCCCCCAAAAATCCCGTCGCTACAATTAACCGCACTTCCGGCCCAACAGCCGGCACCCGTTCAAAAACCAGGGTGACAAAAAATCCCATAGCCAAGCAACCAGTCATGTTAATAAAAAAAGTTCCGTAGGGAAAAGCCGTGCCGAAGCGGTTGGCAAACCACAAGGTGATATAATATCGGCTCAAAGCGCCGGCAACTGCACCGAAGCTAATGGCGATCGCCTGGCGGAGATGGGGGTTTTGCAGCATACAGCTCTTGAAGATTTGTGAGTTGACATAAGCTGTCGGACATTTAAATTGTATGTTGAGGGCGGGCTAGAAGCAACGACCCACAATAGTTTTATTATTTTTTTAGATATAGTTTAAATGTACAACAGCTTAGAGATTAGTTAAAAGTTTAGCGAACTTATGTCAAATATTGTACAATCAAATTGGCGATCGCTCAGGCTGTTGAAAATTCAAATATATGGAGACTATTTATGCAAATTGTGTTGGCTACGGCGGACGATGACTTAGTTAGAGCTTGGGAAAAAACTTGCGGGAATATTGAAAACGTCAAGATACACCGCTGCTCAATCTTTGAGGTGAAATGCGATGCTATCGTTAGTCCTACCAATAGTTTTGGTTTCATGGACGGTGGCTTAGATTTAGAAATTTCGGAATATTTTGGAAGTCACGTTCAAAAACGCCTGCAAAAACTAATTCAGACTCGCCACTGCGGCGAACTCTTAGTAGGTTCGGCAGAAGTTGTAGATACAGATCACGATCGGGTTCCCTATTTAATAGCAGCCCCCATCATGCGCGTTCCCACAATTTTAACAGAGACAGTAAATGTTTATCTAGCAACCAGGGCTGTTTTAAATCTTGTAAAATTTGGCACACTCGCAGATGGAACCCCGGTCAAACATATCATTGAAACGATCGCTATTCCTGACATGGGTACGGCAACAGGCAAAGTGCCACCGCACATCTGCGCCAATCAGATGAAAGTCGCCCTCGAAGAGATCCTCCTATCTCAATACAAGTTTCCTGAATCTTGGCTGTACGCCCAAAAAAATCACAAATTATTATATACTATCGATGCCGGAGATTGGCCGCTGAAAATTTGAAAAGTTAAATCTAAAAATTTGCTATTTTTGACATACTAAGTTTGTTGTGTGTTTTTAGGTGCAGCGACTTGTCAGCAATTGAAGTGCGCTAAACCGTACCTACAAGTTGGCGGTATCCGACACGCGATATCGAGTTGGGTAGATAAAATGTATTAGAATAGGACTAAGTTTTTAATGCCTGTCTTAAAGACCAGAATAAAATCTGGGGCGACACATACTTTAGTCCGCGTTTTCAGACGAAAAAAGGAGATAATTGATATGACAGAACCAAATGTGACTGAGGAAACAATTGTAGAGGTAACTCCAGAAACGACGGATCTCGTCAAAAAAGAGATGCCCGACGCGACTGATGAGACGATCGCAGAAACTGCTGCCCTGTTTGAAGCAATCAAAAAACGCGCAGCCACGGAATTCCAAGCAGCGGGCGATCTGACTCGCGAAGCTTATTTAAACGCTGTGAATAAAGCCAGCGGCGCGATCGCAGAAAATAAGACGGCGGCGAAAGAGAGAATGACAGAAGCAGTCAGCCTGATTAAAAAGGAATCCGAAAAAAATTGGCTGGTGGTTGATGCGATTAAAACGCGGGCGCAAGCGCAGGTACAAGAGGCCGGCGAAGTCAGTCGCGAAGCTTATTTGAAAGCAGTGCGACAAGCGCGAGAAGCGGTGGAACAAAATAAATTGATCGAACGCGATAGTATCGAACAAGCTGTTGACCAGATTCAGAAGCAAACTGAAAAGAATTGGCACGTTGTTGTTGCAGAAATTGAGTCGCTAGGTACTCGTTTGACGGATGCGTCGAAATCTGCATTCCAGGCGCTAACCAAGTTTTTTGACAAGAAGCATTAAACTCATATTTTGCAGCATTTTGTGGAACAGGCAAGATGCCTGTTCCACAAACATTGAATTTTGTTGTGGAACAGGCATCTTGCCTATTCATAAAAGGTTTTGACACTAAGCGCTATAATCAGAAAGCCTTATTTTTAGTCCACAAACCCCCAACCATGAGAACTTACTACTGCGGCGAACTGCGAAGCGAACACATCGGAGAAACTGTAACCCTTTACGGATGGGTGGATCGCCGCCGCGATCATGGCGGGGTGATTTTTTTGGATTTGCGCGATCGATCGGGATTAGTGCAAATTGTCAGCGATCCCCAACGCACCCCCGATTCCTATCACGGGGCTGAGGCTTTGCGCGGTGAATACGTGGTGAAAATTACCGGGCGAGTCACCAGCCGCCCCGAAGATTCCCTCAACCCCAAATTGCCTACGGGTGAAATAGAAATTTATGCTGACGAGATTGAGTTGTTGAATGCGGTGCGGAAACAGTTACCGTTTCAGGTTTCGACGGCGGATAGTGAAAGCGTGCGGGAAGATTTGCGCTTGAAATATCGCTATTTGGACTTGCGGCGCGATCGCATGAGTCGCAATTTGCAGCTTCGCCACCAAGTAGTCAAAGCCATGCGCCGCCACCTCGAAGATGCTGAGGGTTTCATGGAAATTGAAACACCGATTTTAACTCGCGCCACTCCCGAAGGTGCGAGAGATTATTTAGTTCCCAGCCGCGTCAATCCCGGTGAATGGTATGCTTTGCCGCAGTCGCCGCAGTTGTTCAAACAATTATTAATGGTGTCTGGTTTTGATAGATATTATCAGATTGCTCGCTGCTTCCGCGATGAAGATTTGCGCGCCGACAGACAGCCGGAATTTACGCAATTGGACATGGAAATGAGTTTCATGTCTGTGGAAGAAGTGATTGCATTAAATGAAGGTTTAGTCTGCAATATTTTCCAAACAGTGAAAGGCGTAGAATTGCCTCGTCCTTTCCCGCGTTTGACTTACGCAGAAGCGATGGATCGCTACGGTAGCGACAAACCTGATACTCGCTTCGGTATGGAATTAGTTGATGTTTCAGATTTGATGAAAGATTCGGGATTTAAGGTATTTTCCGGGGCAGTTGCTGCGGGCGGAATTGTGAAAATTTTGCCGATTCCGGGCGGGAATGATGCGATTTCTAACGTGCGAATTAAACCGGGTGGCGATTTGTTTAAGGAAGCTAGCGAAGCTGGGGCGAAAGGATTAGCTTTTATCCGGGTGCGGGAGAATGGCGAAATTGATACGATCGGCGCAATTAAGGATAATTTGACTGAAGCACAAAAACAGGAATTGCTCGATCGCACGGGGGCGAAACCAGGTCATTTGTTGTTATTTGCAGCCGCTGATGCAATAACTGTCAATAAGACTTTAGATAGATTGCGTTTGTTTGTCGGTAACGAATTAGGATTTATTGACAAAGACAAGATGAATTTGCTGTGGGTGACGGATTTCCCAATGTTTGAATGGAACGCCGATGAGAAGCGTTTGGAAGCATTACATCACCCGTTTACCGCACCGCATCCCGACGATATTGCCGATTTGAAAACAGCCAGAGCTCAAGCTTATGACTTGGTATTAAACGGTACAGAAGTCGGCGGCGGTTCCCTGCGGATTTACCAGCGGGAAGTTCAGGAAAAGGTGTTTGAGGCGATCGGCTTATCGACTGAGGAAGCTTACAATAAGTTTGGCTTTTTGTTGGATGCGTTTGAGTACGGAACTCCTCCCCACGGCGGAATTGCCTACGGTTTGGATCGGTTGGTGATGCTGTTAGCTGGCGAGGAGTCGATTCGGGATGTCATGGCGTTTCCGAAGACGCAGCAAGCCGGGTGTTTGTTGACGAATGCACCGTCTAGTGTGGATGAGAAGCAGTTGAAGGAGTTGCAAGTGCGATCGACTTATGTAGCCAAGTCATAGGTATCTAAAACACCTTCAATGGATAGTGGATGGGTGGCGAGAAACCGGGTTTTTTCCAGAATACTTCGCCACACCTCCCAGAAACTGCGAAAAACCCGGTTTCTTTGATTTGTGGGCAGTCAGAAACCGGGTTTTCCCGAGAATACTTTGTTGTCATTAAACTAAAAACGCTATAATTATCATAATCAAAAATAGGTAAAAACTATTACTTTCCCAAGTAACGAACGAACAAATTGCGATCGTGGCTTGTAAGTATCATTACAATGAGATGAAAGATTAACCATGAAAACCCCCGTTGAACTTAACGAAGAGTTGGTTAAAGAAGCCTTTCGCTTAACCAATTTCAAGACAGAAAAAGAACTGATTGACTTTGCTTTACAAGAATTAATTCGCACCCGTAAAAAGCGGAATCTACTGGATTTAAGCGGACAAATTCAATTTTCGACCGACTACGATTACAAAGCCTTGCGGGAAAACCGAAATGTTTCTGATTGATACCTCAGTCTGGATCGGCGTTTTCCGCGACAGGACAGGTGTAGTACGCCAATCCCTGGAAGCAATAATCAATAATGAAAGTATTTTTCTGAACAGATTTACTCAGATGGAACTTTTGCAAGGTTGTCGAGATGAACGGGAGTGGACACTATTAGAAACTTATCTCCAAGAACAAGACTACATAGAGTCTACACCTAATACTTGGGTAGCCGCTGCTCGGATTTATTACGATTTGCAAAGACAGGGGTTAACGGTTAGAAGTAGTATCGACTGCTGCATTGCCCAACTTGCGATCGAACACCAACTTATTCTAGTTCATAACGATCGCGATTTTGAAACTATTCAGAGAGTGCGATCGGTCAATTGCTTGCGCTTCCGGCCTGACAGTTAATGAAGATTAAAAAGTTAAAAACCCGGTTTCTTTGGTTTTCGGGTGGTCAGAAACCGCGTTTTTTTGCGATACTGCGTCCTCACTCACCGAAAAAAGATTGACACAGATCCATAAGTAGTTCATTATACCAACAGGAGGGATATTACCTCAGCTATTTTACCTATGGCTGCTCACGACTCAGAGTAGGTCTTGGCACTTATATCTGTAGCTTGATATCTCTTCACCAGCATTTTGTAACTTAAGTAGACCAACAAAGTGAAAACTCCCATTCAGAAAATCCTCTTCGGTAGTCCTGGAACTGGAAAAAGCTACAGAATTGATCGGGAAATTGTCCCGATCAATCTGGGAATAACAAGTCCAGAGAATGTTATTAAAACAGTTTTTCATCCAGAGTACACTTATGGTGACTTCATGGGAAAACTGGTGCCGATTACTATATCAAAAAAAGTGGAATATAACTTTTATGAAGGTCATTTTTTAAAAGCACTTGCACAAGCTTACAAAAATCTTCTTTCTCATCAAGAAGGAGAAGAAATTAAAAATGTAGCTTTAGTGATTGATGAAATAAATAGAGGTAATTCCTCAGCAATCTTTGGGACAGTTTTTCAACTTTTAGATCGGGCTGAAAATGGTTGGTCTGATTATGGAATCAATGTCTCTGATTTAGAATTACGAAAGATTGTTGATTTGATAGGCTTTGAAGAAGCGGGAACGGAAAAATCGGGAGAAGGACAAATACCAACTTATAAGTACGAAGGAAAAGGTCAGGCAAAAACTCTTGAAAAACATCAAGATATTTTGTCAAAAGTTAACATCAAAATTGAAAATAATAAGATAATTGGTAGCTGTATTCGTATTCCTCCTAATCTTTCCATCCTAGCTACGATGAACACCTCTGACAATTCCATTTACTTTATGGATAGCGCCTTTAAACGACGTTGGGATTGGGAATTTGTCAACTGGGATAAAAGTACACCTCTTGCTGCAACATACGGTACAGCAGGTATTGTGGATAAGGATGAGTGGGAAGAGCTAATAAAAAAACTTAACAGCTTTATCAAAATTCATCACACTTCAATTCGGGGAATTGAGGACAAGCAAATTGGCTATTACTTTATCAAACAGCCTGTAACGGCTGAACAGATACAAAATAAACTCATGTTCTTCCTATGGGATAGCGTTTTCAACCGTGACAAAAAACCCCTTGTGGATCTTTTGAAGGTAACAAGAGATGAACTCGTCACTTTCGGTGATTTCACTAAATTGCATAATGAGTTCATTATAAACATAATGAATTTCAATGTTTGAATTGGTCTTAAGTCTCTACTTAAAAATAATAGCTTCTCTTTTTTGATACTCCATGTTTGATTTTTCAAGCTTTAACTTAATCAAAAATTCCAATGACTTTTTTGTTGGAATCCGTAAATCTGCTTTAGAAGATGGTTATGAGTTTTGTCTGCCAAATGGCTTTGATAATTTTCCAGATGGTGACTTTAACGAGGTGCGGGATTTATTTTTCCAGATGTATCGCACTTTCCGCAAGTTTGAGAGAGACAATACAGGCACAAACCGATTCAACCTTAACAGACCGGACTTCCAGCAAGACCAAGATCAGACTACCCTTTCTGGTGGCGGAGTCAGTATGCAAACCGAAGATGGGGAAGTTTGTGTACTCTATAGCAAGATTAAAATGATCGAGCGGGTACTGGAAGCCTACGATGACCTTGCTATCAACTCAATCCAAAAGAAAGCCAGACGCAGTGAAGATATTGATTATTCTCAAATTTACAAATACTTAGATCGCGCTATCTACCTCGATAACGATGTAATTTACATCGAGGCGATGGATTTGCCACGTCCGACGGTGCGCTATGAAAGCACTGATATCGTGAACCTGTATTGTTATATACTCGATGAGATTGTACAGCAGTTGGATGGCGATGTGCCGGATAATATTCAAGCACACAGTCAAGATATTCGCTTCCTTGCTCAACGCTTCCAAGACGGCTACTTGACCAGCAACCAGTCAATTTTTGACAAAGACACTTTTGGCGAAACTATCAGCATTCTTAAAGAAGCGCTGGATAACATAGACAAAAATACTTATTATAAAGACGCTGACTATTGGGGACTTTATGAAGCTATTGAAATATTCCTATATGGCGAAATAAATCCCGCTCAGAATGATGGTAACTACTGGGGAATAAAAGGGTTTTCTCTGGTTTGGGAGGATATGTGCAGCACCTATTTCTTCAAAAAATACCCAGATAAAATCTGCTATGCAGATACCGATATACCTTTGAAAGATCCTCCACATCCAGAACCTAAGAGGCAAGGTGAAGAACCAAAACGGGTTGGCAATTGCCGAGCCTCTTCTAGAAACGGATACGGTAATCAATGGATTTATCGGACAATATCTGATATTTCCTATCCTAATAAAGACGATTTATTTGGATGGAATGAACTCCTTTGTATTGAGTTTGATACTGAAGTTGGAACGCTGGTCTACTCAAACAGAAGGTATGATCAATTAGAACAGCGAGATATAAGTAGGGCAATGCGCCGGTTTCCCCGTCCCGACTTAGTTCTTAAATTTGAAACAAAAAATGGATTTAAACTAAAAATATTTGATTATAAAGATGTACCTCTTAACTTTTATCTTAATCCCTCATCGTCGCCAAAATCGGCAAATAAATACAAAAATGATATCATCAAGCAGCTTACTTATGAATTTGCTCTCCAGCAAACCCATACTGTTGCAGAGAGTGTATTTTTTATTCCTTGGTATTACACAGCAGAGCCTGAGCCTGAGCCTTTGGGAGAAACTGAACAAAGCCTAGATATTAAAGGAATCAAAATATTTAAGGCTAACTTCTTTATTATCCAAAAGCTCTACCTGGAAAACTCATGAATCAGAAAATAAATATTATAGGAATTTGCCCTGAAACTCTACTTTTTCAAAGCATTTATGTTCCTCTAATTTCATTTCAAAATGAAGAACAAAAAAAAGCTGCTGAGGATTACATAACTGGGGAAGCAAAGAAATTTTTTGATATATTGTTGCCCGATCAAGAAGTGAAACCACTAGCTTATCCAATGCTTATCACAGAATTGGACTTTCAAAAAATTGATATGAGGTATTTTTATGAAAATCTGTTCTACGATTTGGAGCGAAAGCCTGATGGAAAGTTAGAAGCAAAAATAAAATGGGGAATCACTTTTGATGAAAAATGCGCTCCTATTAACTTAGGTTATCTTAGCCCAAAATACGATGGCTATGAGCCTAAAATAAAATATACCAGTAGTGATGGTCGCCCATATCGTCGATATGGCACTATAGACATAAATGGAAAGCCAGTTTTTTACTACATTTACTTTACGCTTCAAGAAATACTGGACGAGATTAAACAATTACCAAACTCTTAAAAATCAATAGTCCGGACACTTTTTCTATGGGCAAATGGCTTATTCCCTAGGACTTTGAGGCGAGCGTGGATAATTAAATCAATGTCACGTCTACCCCTGACTTGCATTTAATTCTACTTTTTTGTGATCTTGCCCTGTAAGGCTTGTAGTATCGTTCCAAAAACTGTCCGGAGTATGGAAAAGTCATAGCCTTACCAACTCGTGACTACATCCAAAAAGGCAACTGCAATTTAATTAATGGCAGTGCGGTTTGAATATCTTGGACGATCGCACTTCACACAAAAATCCGATCGCCCTCAAAAACTACTCTTTCCAGTAACGGGTTAAAATCCGAATTACCTCACCCGCTAGAGGCGACGGTAGAGGCGGGCTCCATTCACCAACTTGTGCAAAACCCAAAACGTGCAGCAGATTAACGATGCTGTCTACCGCTTTAGGAACGCCGCAAATGAGCAAACGAATCGGTTGTTTCCCTTGAGGTACGTCGGGAATTTCTTCCCGAAGCAGCTCGGGAACAGATTTTGGCTGTGATATCATAGGGTTTCAACTACAGAAGTAGTGGATTTGCGATCGCCCTCAAGTTTTCTAGGCCAGGGGGCGATCGTTTTTGGGTTTGTACATCCTCAGTGTAGTTTATTCCCAACCCTCTGTCAATCGTTACGACAAAATAAATGGTCGTAGCGACAATCTAAACAAGAGTCAAGGTTGCAGAATGGTAACATCTGCTTGCAAAGTTATGAGTAGCAGTTGAGCATCACCAGTGATCCGTTGGAAATTGGCAGTTGTCATGGCCGATCGCAATATCAGCAATAAAGAATTGGCTGTTTTAATTGGGATGCACCCCACTTCTGTGTCTAAAATCAAAACCCGTCGCCGACTCACCCGAATTGACGAAACAACTCTCAGCGCTTTGTGCAGAGCACTGAATTGTCAGCCGGGGGATTTAATGGTGTATGAGGAGGACGAGCCCGATCGCGAAAAATGACATGGTGTCTAATTCGTGCTTCAGGGCGATCGGTCAAATTCAGCAACCTGTTTTTGACCAACAGATGTCATAGCTAAAATCAAAACACTTAAAGTAATCCCTAAAACCGCATAACTCGGCAATGAAAAAACAGTTACTTTCAACAAATAAGGCAATTCTCCCTCTTTCCAGTTCCAGCGCTTTCCCAGAAACACCAACAACCCAGCATGAATCACTGCGGTTTGCACCAGGAGACAGCCAACTCCTAATAACCAAACAGACATTCTTTGCCGAGAAAAAGCACAATGTTTAATCTGAAAACATAAATCGTTCAGCAAAAAAACCACCGCCGGCGCTAACATCACCGAACTCGTTGGCTGAGAATAGTTAATCGCAATACTCAAACATGAAACTAATACCATTTCGGCTAAATAAATATTTTTTGACCAAGCAGTGCGAGATTGTTTTCGGTAAAAATACCAACTCACTAAACCAACTAATACTAGAATAATTAAATCCGAAAATAGGTTAGCTAGAAATGGACTATCGGGGAAAAATCTGGGCCCCACAACCCTTAAATCGATGCGACTCATCGAAATATAAGGATTATTTGATGGATCGTTGAGCCACAGTGGAAATCCACGAATAGCATCCTGTAGAAACCCTGTTAAGGAATTACCGGATATTACCAAACCGAACAGTGCTAGGAAGATTCCGGTAATTATTGATACAAAGATTAGATCAAACCGCTTTTTGATGATAAAATAAGGAATAAATAACACAACTAAAGTTGGTTTAAAAAGAGCAATTCCCAATAAAACTCCTGCGGGAAAGTTTCGATTATTTCGAGCTAAGATAAACATCCACAACAGCAGAACAGCAATAAAAGTTGCCACATTGCCAACTTGCAGGTCGAAGACAAAACCGTAGATAAACGCCACTGATATAGTGCAAATAGTCCTCAAAGCTTGTGACTGGGAATCCAACAGGATATTCGCTCCCCATAAAACAAAACCTGTAGCGATAAGATGCAGCACAATCCAGATTGTGAATGCAGTCTTCATCGGAAAATAACCTAGAAACCAGATCAGAGGAATGATATTAGGTGGATAAACAAAAGATGGAATAAACCCGCACACCTTGGTGAGACTACAGAAACCCTTATTAAATACCTCGACATTAAACGGACTTAAATGCTGGTGAGCTAATTTACTCGCTACAAAAAACCACTTAAAATCCCAATAAGGAGGCTCTGGTCGATTAGTTAGATCGTAAACTAACCAACCCGTATAACAGATAAATCTGGTTACAACTAATACAAGAAATGCTTGCAAAAAAAAATTAACGATGGGTCGATCCAAGAACCGAATAAACCTTGGTAGCAAAGGATGTTTTAAAAACAAATAATTTTGCCGAAGGATTGGATCGCAGTTCCACCGCAAACTACGATTGAGAACAAAAGCAACTGCCATCAGAATAATCACATTCCACAAACCAAAACTAATCATAAAAAATAATTGTAAAAAAAATACTGCTTGATGATATCACAAAAAAAATGTCAACCAAAACACAACATTAAAGCCTAAAATATCAACTCCTATTCCGCATCCCCAGCCAAATCTCTTTGCCATCTTCTCTCTGCGCTCTCTGCGCCCTCTGCGGTTAATCAAAAAAAAATCTCAGTGTCACACCCAAGCATTTGCGTTAACCTAGTTAATCAAAGCTCTCCCCAACAAAATTCATGCTTCCCCGCATCCAAGAACTAGCCGCCACCCTCGCCCCCCGCTTGATCGAAATTCGCCGCCACATCCACTCGCACCCGGAACTCAGCGGCCAAGAATATCAAACCGCAGCCTACGTAGCCGGAGTGCTCGCTTCCAGCGGAGTCCGCGCCATAGAAGGAATCGGCAAAACCGGAGTCCTCGGCGAGATCAAAGGTAACAGCAGCGAGTCCCGGTGGCTAGCAATTCGCACGGATATGGACGCTTTGCCGATTCAAGAACTTACTAACTCAGAATTTGCCTCCCGCAACGAGGGAGTGATGCACGCCTGCGGCCACGACATCCACACAACTGTGGGTTTGGGTGCAGCTATGATATTGTCTGAGTTAAAGGAAAAATTGCCGGGTAATGTCCGCTTCTTGTTTCAGCCGGCGGAAGAGATTGCCCAAGGTGCTCAATGGATGATTAAAGATGGGGCGATGCAGGATGTTGACGGCATCCTGGGAGTGCACGTTTTTCCGACGATTCCGGGCGGTTGTGTGGGAATTCGCCACGGGGCCCTGACGGCGGCGGCGGATGACCTAGAATTGATTGTGATGGGCGAATCTGGTCACGGTGCGCGTCCCCACGAGGCGATCGACGCAATTTGGATCGCTTCTCAGATTATTACTACTTTGCAGCAGGCGATTAGCCGGACGCAAAATCCTTTGAGGCCTGTGGTGTTGACGATCGGGCAAATTAGTGGCGGACGCGCGCCGAACGTGATTGCCGATCGAGTAAAATTATTGGGCACAGTGCGATCGCTGCATCCAGAAACCCACGAAAAACTGCCGGCTTGGATCGAACAAATTGTCTCCAGCGTTTGCGCGACTTACGGCGCCAAGTACGAACTCACCTACAAGCGTGGCGTACCGGGAGTCCAAAACGATCCAAAACTGACGCAATTAGTGGAAACTGCGGCTTTAGAAGGTTTAGGTCGATCGCGCGTCCAGATTTTACCAGAACCATCCCTCGGCGCGGAAGATTTTTCGATGTATCTAGAACACGCACCGGGAACCATGTTTCGCTTGGGAGTGGGACTTGCTGACAAACCGAATTATCCTCTCCACCACCCGCAGTTTGAGGTGGATGAAGCCTCCATCGTGACGGGCGCTGTCACTTTGGCCTATGCCGCTTACAAATATTGGAAACAGCAAGCAAGTAAGTGATATCGTTTCTAATCGTAGTTGTAGGGTGCGTCGCGATCGACAATCCCTCAACTAATAGCGACGCACCTTACCCAATATTTACTGTAGCTGTAGGGTGTATCGCGATCGACAATCCCTCAACTAATAGCGACAATCCAGCGAGCGACGCACCTTACCAAATAGCTAACTAACCGTAGGCTGAGGAGCGGGGAAAAATGTTTAGTCTGTGGTCGCCACATTCAGCCTGACGCACCCTACAATAAAAACTAAAACCCTTGATTGTACAGCCAAGTTATGATACTCAATTAAGTAGATGGGTGCAAAAAAACATATATATGTCCGAAGATAGCAAAACGAAGTGAAGCGAAGCACTTCGCTTGCGGTTACGAGAGTTTTACATTCTGTTAGATACCACGGTTTATTTGCGCCTACCTACTTACTTGTATGCGATTCAATTAATTGATGAGTGGAATTAAGCGCCAAATCACCCTTGACAGCCGGCACATTGCTAAACAATTGCCAGACACGCCACAAATGAAAAGATTACTTAATAAAGGACGTGCTGCTCATATTTTTAACGATGAACCTACGATGAATCAGGTAGCTCAAGCCATAATAGAAGATGGAGACTTTACAGGTACGATTCGGGGCTACGATCGTTATGGTATGTTTTTTATTGAATCAATTGGTTATAGAGTTGACCCGGATGGTAGCCGTCTTTTACTTTATTACGGAGAGATAAAAGTTGATGCAGAAAACCGATACCACGTTACGCCTCGAACCCGACGTAGTGAAGAATAACTGGGAGTTTACAGAGGTATGGATCGATCCAAATCTTTCACCGCCTTATCTGCTTTTGTTACTAAGTGATGCTGAGGGGAATTGTCGGATTTACGATCCGGCTGAGGGTTATAAAGTTGTGTTTTCTAGTCAGAGTTATGATGAAGCGCAGTATTGGCTTTTAGAGGATGAGTATGAACCCGTAGAAGGGCGGCTGAGAGTGTCTGAGTTAGTTTAAATAATTGATCTAGAAAGGGCGATCGCACTTTTCAAAAATTTGGGAAATGAAGGGCGATCGCTTTTTATTAAAAACTAGAATATTGAGAGCATTATCGGATCGAAAAAGTATGCTTATTAGTATGGCTAAGGCGCTTTTGGGCAACTTTCCTGATTTTCAGGAAGCTGGCAGCGCAAACGTTCTAAACTCTGTTGAAGTTGTCTAACTTGGTTCTGTAAAGCTTCTATCTGAACATCTTTTTCCTGCAATCGTCGATCGAGTTGTTGAAAAGCATCCCTTGTACTCCCTCCTAATACAGGATTTGTGCTAATGTTGGAATCGTTCGCAGAGGGCATATTACTTGTAGACTGAGCGGCTGGAAAGTTGACTGATTGAGAAGGGACAGAAGACGGTGTGCGATCGACAACATTAGGTGTATTTCTATTCGTTGACTCGGGATTGTTTGTGGAGGTGCTATTTTGTCTTTTGGAACCAATGTTTCCTCGACCTCCCCACTCGATGCCAACTCCTATTCTGGTATCTCCACCCCGGACGCTAAGAGTTGTGCGTAACCCGATATCCTGCTTTCCTTCATCATCCAAATTATAACCAGTGCGGAATGACAGAGAAGTTACAGGCAAATTAGTCTCGCCGATGGGTATGGCGTAGTTACCAAAAGCGCTAAAGCTAACTCTTTCATTTGCTACAAACCCCGCTCCTATTCCTAAATTCAGACTGCTATTAGCAGAGTCTAACGGTTGAGAATATCCCAGAGAACCTAAGACAATTACAGGATCTCTGATTAAACTAGCTTGACTTTGAACCGTGACTGTCCAAGGGTAAGCAACACCGACTGAAAAACGAGGGTCTAGAGTAGAGCCAGGATCGGCACGGTATTCTACGGACAAACCAGCGCCAATGTCAGTGTTAGTTTCTGTTGATTTTTCAGTACGGTTGCCAAAATCGCGTTTTTCTGTGCCAATGAACAAATTAGGGTTGACATTAGCTGAAATACTTAAATTACGACTGAAACTGTAGCTTCCTGAAGCAGAAAAGTTAATTGATTGGTTGAATGTCTCAAAATTGAACGGACTCCCTTCTGGATCGAAATCCAATCCTTCTCGTCCGTCTGGTATGTAGTTGACACCAAAAGTGTAGATGTAGCCTCCCGCTTCTTCGTCTGGTAGTCGCAAGGGGTCAATGGGAATTTGAGCCACTGCCGGCTGACAGATCAGCAAAGCGATCGGCAGAATCACAACTCTTTTCATTATAATTTCCTTCTCAGTGAGTTGAGCCTTGCTAAACGGAATTCTGCCCAACGTAGCGTTTCGCTTTGCTGTTCTTTTGCAGTCGAAATCAAGTTTTCAGGTGGAATCGGTACAAGGGTTACACCGCTAAAACCTTGTTCGTTTACTAAAGCACCAAGAGGTTGAACACGCCGTCCCCATGATGGATCTGCTAAAATTACCCAATCCCCTACAATGCCCACTGCTAAAACATAGTGCATTTGAGGTTTGGTGACGTGCAAAACAACAGGCATTCCCCCTTTACGAAAGTAGTCGGCTAATGATATTAAGGTAAGTCGCATCCCTCTAGCTTGAATCCCTTTATCAGCTAAAGCCTGTCTTAATGCTAAAGCGGTGACTCCTTTTTCTTCTGGGCTTTTACCGCTTCCTGCCATTGCTTTTTCTGACAGTTCTAAAATCTCAGATTCCGCTGTCGGTTGACTGTAGTAGTGAGTCAGTAGGGTTGCTACAGCGGCAGGGCCACAAGTGTAATAGCTGGTCTGACCTATTACTCCTTGATAGCGAAGAGTACGATAAGAAACTATAGGCTTAGAAAAAGAGACCTGAGCTAAAATACAAAAGTTAACTAGATTACTTAAAATACAGCAAAAAATACTAAATTTAGACATATTTATTATAATATCAGTAATATCGGCTAAATCAAAATTCATGGGTTGAAATATTAGCTACAACCCATGCAATTTGTGAATTAAGCTAAATCACGAAAGTCAGCTATCATCTCCCACTAATATTTACCGTCGCATGAACCATGTTAATCTAGCTTGCCTGGCCACAGTAACTGCTGCACCTAGTTTGGCGGCAGGCGCAGCCGCTCCTATAGCGGCTCCTGTAGCGCCTGCCTTTGCATACTCTTGCCAACCACATTGAGCTCCTGGCAGCGTATGGCAAGACCAAACTGTTTTGCCAACATTCGTAGCAGCCCCTACTCCTGCACCGATTAAGATGGGCTTCCATAGCACCTCGCCTTCAACTTGGGCTAGTTCCGCATCACTCATCATTTGTCCTTCAGGTAATACAACCTGCTGTTGTTGCCTTGGTGTAGTTTGCTGTGCGAGTGAATCAGCAAATGCAGGGGCGATCGTCATGTTAGCAAGTAACATGGCTGTTCCTGTTGCGGTCAGTAACTTTTTCATTTTGAAATCTCCTTGGCAACTTCAGATTAAAAGTGTGTGAGAGGCCCTAAAAGCATCCTTTACTTTTTATACAACATAAATCTTTGAGTTGATTAATTTAAGTTAATATTTTTTGTAGGATAGAGTAGGTATTTGTTAAAAAGTTTGTGAGCTTAAAAACTAGGAAATAGTAGGATTTAGTTGCCAAAGTAGGAAACAGTAGGATAAAGTAGGGTAGCAATCGGCAAAACCACAACCCCTTAATTGACCTATGGACGATCGGCAAGTCGCAAAATGGGCTGACGACATTGTGTTCTCCGAAACAGGAAAACACCTCGATCATATCCAACAATCTATATTGCGCGGCACTTGGCAACGTCAGAAATACCCAGAAATAGCCAAAAATTGCAACCGTAGCAGCCCTCATATCAGGAAGGAAGCATCAAAATTATGGAAGCTTCTTTCACAAACATTAGGTGAAGACATCAATCAATCTAACTTTCGTCCCACAGTGGAAAGATGGCAATTTTCTATAGTTTCATCACATTTTGGGGACTATGCACAAGTTGGTAAGTTCAAAGTTTGTGGCAACTCTCCTCAATCCCAGCAAACCCCAAACTCAGAAAATTCCAATCAAGAAACCTCTAGCAAAACTAAGCTTCAATTGAGAATAGACTTAGGCGATGCACCTGAGCCTACACTATTCTATAATCGCACATCCGAACTTTCCACCCTCGAAAACTGGATTTTGGGCCGCACCCGTCTCATCACCATCCTCGGCTTATCCGGTATTGGCAAAACCGCCCTTACACTCCAACTAATCCCACAAATTCAACACGAATTCGATCGGATCATCTGGCGAAGCCTCCGCAACTCTCCACCCCTGGCATCACTCCAAACCGACTTAATTCAATTCTTCTCCCAGCAGCAAGAAACCGAATTACCATATTTAATCGACTATTTACGATCGCACCGCTGTCTCATCATCCTCGATGATATCCAAACCATCTTCAGCAGCGGACAACTCGCAGGAAATTACCAACCAGGCTATGAAAATTACGGCGCATTCTTCAAACAAATAACAGAATCATCCCACAACAGTTGCCTCATCCTCCTGAGTTGGGAAAAACCCAGAGAAATTGCCGCCTTAGAAGGCGAAAACCGCCCCTGCAAATCCCTGCAACTCAACGGTTTAGGCACGGAAGCACAAGAAATATTCAGAGAAAAAGGTTTAGCAGAACCGGAGAAATGGTTAGAACTAATCGACCTTTACCGAGGCAATCCCCTATGGTTAAATATAGTTGCCACAATGATTCAAGACTTATTCGGCGGCAGCGTTTCCGAATTCCTATCCTATGATACCCTATTTTTAGGTGACTTAGAATCACTATTGTACCAGCAGTGCGATCGCCTATCTGAATCAGAAAAACAAGTGATCTTCTGGTTAGCTAGTGAAGCCGCACCAGTTGAAATATCAAAAATTTCAGCCAATCTCGAATTATCACCATCATCTTTATTGCAAGCTGTGCAATCCTTGGGACGGCGTTTATTAATTGAAACAGTGAAACAAGGTGAAAAAACGCTTTTCACACTCCAGCCTGTATTGATGGAGTATGTGAAAAACCAGTGCCTAAAATTTGGATAGTTTCAGGGCTTCTCATGGGAGGCTAGAAACCGGGTTTCTGCGAAATTTTGCGTTTAGTACCGAGAAATCTACGCAGAAACCCGGTTTCTGAGGACACAACTATTTTGCAAGGTGCGTCGCTACTCGAAAAGTCGCTCTTTTTTAGGGATTTATGGCATATTTCATGTATGTGTGGTACACACTAGCGCGGGCGATATGTCGTGTAAGGTGCGTCGCCACCTGTAAATCTGCAAGTTCTATCCAAGATATAGGAAGCGACACACCCTACAAACTAGGTGCGTCGCTGCTCGAAAAGTCGCTTTTTTTTAGGGATTTATCGCAGGAGCCACACCCTACGACTAGCGCGGGCGATCTGTCGTGTAAGGTGCGTCGCCACCTGTAAATCTGCAAGTTGCTATCCAAGATATAGGAAGCGACACACCCTACAAACTAGGTGCGTCGCTGCTCGAAAAGTCGCTTTTTTTAGGGATTTATCGCAGGAGCCACACCCTACGGCTGGCATATCTTGGGCAATTCCGCTCTACTAGCGACCAAATGTGCTAACGTACAATCAAAACTTCCCAAATTTCAACTATCTGGAGACAGATAACTGTGTTCGCTCAAACACCTCCAACTCCCAGTTACAAATGGTTTAGCTGCGTTATTTCTCGCACTGTGTTCGCCACATTGTGCCTGTTGCCCATTTTTGGCCCTGCGACATACGCCCAAACTCCCCAAAATAGACTTATCAAAATTGGCGTGGTGCAGCGGTTTGGCACTAAAGCTACCGATAAACTAACGCTGAAAGCTTTACCTGGTGACAGCTTAACATTAAGTTACAAAACTCCTCAAGGCACAGAAACCAAAACTGCTGCCAGCATCAAGCTAGAAATCGCTAATAAACCTCTGGAATCGCCATTAGTAGAAGAACGAGTTGTTCTGAGTTCCCACCGCAGTTTCGAGAGTGCAGAAGATAGCGCCAATCAGTGGCGCGCCCAGGGTATTGATGTGGAAATTGCTCAACCTTTGCGCTGGCAAGTTTGGGCTAAGAGAGATACTTACAACTCTCCTATAGTGCGGCGCTGGCTGTTGCAAAGTTTGCAAGCTCAAGGTAACAAAACAGCTTTTTTGGAGACGAAAGTTTCCAAACAAATACCCCAGGCATTTTGGATTTTAAATGGCTTTCGTTTCAACCGCAATGAGTTGGACGTGACGGCGGGCCGAAAGGCGATCGAGGTATTGGAAGAAACTACCCAACTGGCGACAGCTACAGAACCAGAAAAAGTTCTTAAACAAACTCGCATTTATGGCGGGACTTTGCACCTGCAAAAAAATTCTTACGGCACTTATACCTTAGTTAATGACGTGCTGACTGAAACTTATTTGCGGGGAGTAGTTCCTCACGAAATAGGGGCTTTTTCGCCTTACGCTTCGATTATCGCTCAAACTATTTTAGCGAGAACCTACGCCCTGAGAAATTTGCGGAGGTTTGCTGTGGATAACTACGAGTTGTGCGCTGATGTTAACTGTCAAGTTTATAAAGGTTTGACGGAGGTTTACCCGCAAAGTGATAAGGCGATCGCCCAAACGAGCGGTTTGGTACTAACTTACGAAAATCAGCTCGTAGACGCGCTTTATTCCGCGTCTAGCGGCGGCGTGACAGCGACTTTTGGCGATGTGTGGCACGGCCCGGAACGTCCGTATTTGCGCTCGATCGTGGATTCCCCTAATAACGTCTGGAATTTGTCCCAGCAGAGCTTGTCTGACGAAAACAACTTCCGCCGCTTTATGACTCTGAAAAAAGGCTTTAATGAGGAAAAAGAAGATACTTTCCGCTGGCGGGAACAAGTTTCTTTAACATCGATTGGTGGGTTTCTCAAACAGTATCTTCAGAATAAAAAGCACCCGCTAGCTAATTTTCAAACTGTCACACAGGTAGATGTTGTGAAAAGGTCAGCCGCAGGTCGAGTTTTGCAAATGAGGGTACAAACTGAGTTGGGTCCGATTAATATCGAAAAAGACGAGATTCGCAATGCTTTTTTACCGCCGATCAGCACGCTTTTTTACCTAGAACCAATTTACAATCCAGACAAAACTCTTAACGGTTATGCTTTTGTCGGAGGCGGTTTCGGACACGGAGTGGGAATGAGTCAAACTGGTTCTTACAATTTAGCTAATTTGGGCTGGAACGGCTCTCGAATTCTGGGCTTCTATTTTCCCGGCGCTCAAGTTGTGCCGCTCAATGATTCCATTACATTTTGGCGCGAATAGTTGAGCTAAATTCCGGTTGCACTTTTGTTGATGTTGGCTGCTGACTGTTGACTGTTCGCTGTTTGAACAATACCGATGCAACCGGAAACGAGCTGATTGAGAGTCGGCGATGTCGCAGTATTTTAACGCAAAAATCCCGGTTTCTGAACGTAATTGAGATCGAACAGCTCAATTGCGAAAACCAGAAACCGGGCTACTTAACGAATCGCGCCTGTGAATCCTTTTTTAGTAAAGGGATTCTTCTTGGTGAGTTTCGATCGTACAATCAGACTTAGGATAGGCGACGCAGGTCAGAACAAATCCGGCTTCGATTTGGTCGTCATCCAAGAAAGATTGGTCAGATTGGTCAATTTCGCCTGATGTGATTTTGCCGGCGCAAGTGGAGCAAGCTCCAGCGCGGCAAGAGTATGGCAGGTCGAGTCCTGCTTCTTCGGCAGCATCGAGAATGTAAGTATCGTCATCAACGTCAATGGTCTGGTTGATTCCTTCGGCTTCGCTGATGAGGGTAACTTTGTAAGTTGCCATGCACTAAATCCTCTCAAAAATTCAACAATATTGATAATTTTTCCTAATGCAACCTTCAAGGCTCTATTAGCTGTGAGATTAGCTCTTAGGTTCGTTCCCTTTATGATAGTAGGGGAAAGAAGCAAGCTTGCAACACTGATTTACAAAAAATTTGAATGGGATTAGTTATAACTTTTTCTAATTTCATCTTGATTGCTTATACCTATGCGGGACTCAGCCCTGTGATACTGTTGCCGCAAGACTTACGCAAAATAACCGGGTTTCTCTTAAAAATCCTGTTTTGAGCCCTACAGTCCAAAAAACCTTTTTTTTGCTGTGCGGTGTGTCGATCGACTTTCAGTCCGGCTTGCTTGAGTTTGTCCGATCCGCCTAAAATTTGGGCAACAAAATCCGTAAACCCCCGTACCGCAAGTCTGCAACTGGCTAAAATCTCAAATTATATGACTCAAATTAATACTGGCTTTGGTTTTTCCCTAAATTCCCCAATTCGCGTCGGGATTGTCGGTACTGGCTTTGCGGCTAGGTTGAGGGCCCAGACGCTGGTAGCTGACGCGCGATCGAACTTGGTAGCAGTTGCCGGCCACAACCAGGAGAAAACCGCAGAATTTTGTCAAACATTCGGCGCCGAAGCTGCGGTTTCTTGGCGCAAGCTGGTAGAAAGAGACGATTTAGATTTGGTAATCGTCTGTACGGTGAACCGGGATCACGGAGCAATCGTCCTGGCGGCACTGGAAAATGACAAGCACGTTGTGGTCGAATATCCTCTATCTTTAGACGTATCTGAAGCCGAAAGGGCGATCGAACTTGCCGCCCAAAAGCAAAAACTCCTCCATGTCGAACACATCGAACTGCTAGGCGGTTTGCACTCCTCAATCAAAGAATCTTTGCCCTCAGTCGGTAAAGTTTTTTATGCCCGCTACGTGACTATTACCCATCAGCGTAGCGTACCTGAACGCTGGACTTTTCAACATTCCCTCTTTGGTTTTCCATTAATCGGTGCAATTTCTCGACTGCACCGATTTACTAATTTGTTCGGGGCAGCGACAAGCGTTAATTGCCAAGCTCAATTTTGGGACACTCAGCCGGATTTTTACAAAGCTTGTTTGTGCAACGCACAGTTACGCTTTGCTAATGGCGTTATCGCTGAAGCTGTTTATGGAAAAGGAGAGACTTTTTGGCAGTCGGAAAACATTTTTACTATCTATGGAGAAGCAGGAACACTGATTTTTACTCCCGAATCCGGTCAATTAATTCAGGGAGAAAATCGACAAAACATCAAAGTAGGAACGCGGCGCGGTTTGTTTGCCAAAGATACGGAGATGGTGTTAGACAGCTTGCTAAACGGTACGCCTTTGTACGTACATAATAGCAGTAGTTTGTACGCCTTGAAGGTAGCGGATGCTGCGAGGCGATCGAGCCAAACTGGTCAAACATTGGCGATCGACAATTCATAACTCTTCAGTCTCTTAGAGAGTCAACCGCAGATTCAAAGCAGATAAACGCAGATAATTTACTGCAACAATATTTGTATGGTGTGTCGCCATGAAAAGTGCCTAAATTTAACAGACAATATCACAGCGACGCACCTTGCACATGGCTAGAACAAACACACAAATATCAAAAATTATAGCAATAATTTTTACAATGAAATTACAGGCAAAATATCATCAATTCGATCCAGAAACAATCGGGCTAATTTACGGTTTTCTAGGCGTAGTTGGATTCAGCTTAACACTGCCAGCAACCAGAGCCGCAGTGCATGATTTAGACCCTATTCTTGTAGGTTTAGGGCGCGGATTAGTAGCAGCGATACTAGCAGCCTTTACTCTGCGGATAACACATCAACCTATTCCCTCCAAACAGCAATTGTGGAGTTTATTAGCTGTCGGATTGGGAGTCGTGCTCGGATTTCCGCTACTATCGGCTTGGGCAATGCAGCAAGTACCTGCCGCCCACGGTGCTGTGGTATTGGGATTGTTGCCCTTAGCAACAGCACTAGGGGGAGTTTTGCGATCGGGCGATCGACCATCTTTTAGTTTTTGGCTTGCTAGTATCGCCGGGAGTCTAACCGTTGTTGGTTTTGGAATTATTACCGGTGCAGGGCAACTCCAACCCGCAGATTTAGCTTTATTTGGATCAGTCATTGCTGCTGCCTTTGGTTACGCCGAAGGTGGGCAATTAGCTAAGACTTTAGGTGGGTGGCAAGTAATTTGTTGGGCATTGATAATTATTGCTCCATTCGAGATTTTGCCTACAATACTTGTGGTTTTAAAACATGGATTAATAGCTGCACCGACGGCATGGTTGGGTTTTGCCTATGTGGCTATTATCAGTCAATTTCTAGCATTTTTTGCCTGGTATGAGGGGATGGCTGTTGGCGGAGTTGCCCGGGTAGGGCAAATGCAGCTATTGCAACCATTTTTAACTCTGCTGGCATCGGCAATTTTGCTTGGTGAAACTGTGCAGCCGATCGCCCTGGGCAGCGCTTGTTTAGTTGTTGCGAGTGTAGCAGCGGGGAAAAAAGCATCAATTAAACAAGCAGCAGATTTATGATGGGAACTAATTTTTTTTGTGGCTTTTCATCGCTTAAATTAGGTAAAGTTCAACGCTGCACCCTAGATTCATGTAATGCTGATATATCGAGGCTGATTTTTAACTCGATCGATCCAATTTTGAATTGCCGGAAACCGAGTCAAATTAAATCCGCCTTCGCCAGCAACGTGAGTGTAAGCAAATAAACCAATATCAGCAATAGAATAGCGATCGCCTACAAAAAAGTCATTTTTTTCTAAATGCTGTTCCATCACCCCCAAAGCAGCATAACCCGGTGCTTGTTTTTGTTGAAGTGCTTCTTGATATTCCTCAGCTTTGCCCAACACAGAAATCCAAAATCTGGAAGTTGCAATGTAAGGTTCGTGACTGTACTGCTCAAAAAATAACCACTGCATCACTAAAGCGCGTTCCAATTTATCGCTGGGAAAAAACTCAGTTTTTTCGCTCAAGTAAAACATAATTGCATTCGATTCAAACAGAAACTTACCCGGTGCAATCTCTAAAACAGGAATGCGCCCGTTAGGATTTTTGACCAAAAATTCGGGTGTGCGGCTTTGTTTTTGGAGAATATTAATTTCTGTGCGATCGAACGGAATATTGAGCTGAGTTAAAAGCAAGCGAACTTTGTAGCAATTGCCTGACGGAGAATATTCGTAAAGTTTAAACATGAGTCTTGATACTAAGTCCGGGTTTCCTATCCCCTTTATCGTGTAATATGGTGCGTCGCAGGGTAATATTTGCCATCCGCAGGAATTATTCGTGGCGACGCACCCTACGCATTCATGGAAGGTCAAGGGTTTTCTTCCCCGGATTTGCTATGAGAAGATTTTATGGTGTTAAATTATATCATGAATTCAGAGAATTTAGGCACAATTAGTTAATTGTTGTTTGCTAAAATTATTTAGATGGCTTTGGGCGATCGCCAAAACCAACCACTTCAGCCAGCGTATAAAGCGGCCTCCCCTTCACCTCCTCGTAAATCCGCCCGATATACTGACCCAAAATCCCAATACTGACCAACTGCACCGCACCCAAAAAGAAAACCGCCATAATGATAATGGTCAAACCAGTTAAGGCCTTACCCGAAGAAAAAAGACGCCAGTACAAAACCAAAAAAGCCATTAAAACAGACACCAAAGCCGAAAACAAACCCAAATAAATCGACAGTTGCAGAGGAACTGTTGAAAAAGACACTAAACCGTTCATCGCCAAAGCAAAAGATTTGCTGAAGGTATACTTAACATCGCCAGCAAAGCGCGGATCTCGTTCAAACTTAACAGCAGTTTGTTTAAAACCAATCCAAGCGCGCAGTCCCCGAATATAACGGTTGCGTTCGGGCATGGCATTGAGCACATTTACCACGCACCTATCCATCAAACAAAAATCTCCCGTATCTAGGGGAATATCAACATCAGCAAGATTCCGCAAAATGCGATAATACAGATAAGCTGGAAACCGTTTAAACCAACTTTCTTGACGGCGATGAGTGCGCTGGGCATAAACAACTTGATACCCGAGCCGCCACTGTTCTATCATATCTAAAACTAGCTCTGGCGGGTCTTGCAAATCGCCGTCCATGATGATTGCAACTTGACCGCTAGAAAAGTTTAAACCAGCAGTTACAGCTATTTGGTGGCCGAAATTGCGGGCAAAACTGAGGTAACAAATTCGCGAGTCTTGTTCGTGCAATTCTCGCAAAATTTCCAAAGAGCGATCGCGGCTGCCATCATTGATTAAAATTAATTCTACTGGGCCGTCCATGCGCTCCATCACAGCGCCCATTCGCCGATACAATTCAGGGAGATTTTCGGCTTCGTTATAGATGGGAATTATCAAGGAATACTTGGGTGTACGGTTCATCGCAGTTTCAGTTAAAAAAATGGATTTTTAATTGTTAAATTAAGATTTGATATTTTACCAATACGCTGGCGGATTCCTTAGAGAGGAAGAGCTTCGGCGCGTAATTTCGTTCGTCGAACCCGGAACAGCCGCTGACAGAATAGCAGCGTACCAACACTTATAATTTTTTTTGATTCAAAAAATAAAACCCTAAATCAGACAGATGCCAGCCCAGAGAAATTATCTGTTATCATATATGTTCAGTCCAACTAAAAAAATTACAACCGTCACCGCTCGATTCAAAACTGTATGAGAAATTCCAATGATCTGTGGCAAGCAAATCGAGACTTAAGCGAAGCTTGTCTGCAACATCCGTTTGTTAGAGGCATTGCTGACGGCAGCCTTTCTCAAAAGAGTTTTGCATATTACGTTGCACAAGACGCATTTTTTTTGGAAGCGTTCGCCCGCGCTTACAGTATTGCTGCGGCAAAAGCACCAGACTGGGAGGGGTTTGAAATTCTCCATAATCTCGGCAGCGGTGTTTTAGAAGAACTTCGCTTGCATCAAGGATATGCAGCAAAATGGGGTGTAAACTTGCAAAAGACAAAACCGGGAATTACTACCCGTCGCTACACTGATTTTTTATTAGCGACAGCCTGGGGAAGCGGTGTAGGTTTGACAGCAGCGGCGATGACTCCTTGTTTGCGATTGTATGCTTTTTTGGGACAGCAGTTAGCTAAACCTAATATACCGGAACACGCTTTTAGCGACTGGATTTCTACCTATAGCAGCCCTGAGTTTGAGATTTTAGCAAAACAATTGGAAAGTTTGGTCGATCGCTATGCCGAGACAGCGCCAGAAGTTGCAGCAACCTACCGCTACGCTATGCTGTGCGAAAGAGACTTTTTTCAGGCAGCGCAGGAAGTAAAGTAAATTAAGTTGCTGCAAAAGATATGGATAACTATCTGAGGCTACCTACCCCCACGCAGCAAATTTAACAGCCATATACAGCAGAAATGTAGCAAATAATGTCATAACAGCGTATCCCCAGCGATGGTGACTGCTCAAAACCAAACCGAGTCCGATAGAGAGCGACACAATACCGTAAGCGTACCGGTGAACAGATTGGAGAGCACCGGAGTTTATCAGTAGCGCTAAAGAGCAAAAACCGAAGCAGAGGAGTGTAATACTCAGCCTTTTTCGCAAATACCACAACAAATAGCCACCGCCCACAATCATTACAATCTTACTAACAGCTTGCAAGCGGAAATTGAAAAAGTCCTTAAATATGTCCAACCAAGTAGGCTGAAACCAGGCTTTTTGGACGTGAACAAATGCTAAAGCATCTCCAAAAGCAATAGCACAATATAAGCTAAATGAACAAAACCCGATCGCGCTACCTAAACCCGCAACATCAGCGAGGGGAGGTCTTTTTTCCCTCCAAGCTGTCAGCAAAAAAGTAGGTATCAGCGCTACTCCGGGCCCCTAGTCGCAGTCGTCAAAGCTCCCCAAACAGTCGCCCAAATATACTCGCCTCTCTCAAAAGCTCGCAAAGCCGATGCTGTCAGCAACAAAAACAATCCTTCTGTATATATGACAGTACAAAATAGCGAAAACGGACACCATGCAAGCACAGAAGTTGTCCACTTAGCTGCACGGGTATCGTATCGCTGCTCTACCCAAAAGTAGACCAGAACTAATGCACTCAGAAATGCCAAACTATTGATGAGTACCCCTGCTACTTCCACTTGCATTCCCAGAGTTGTCAACCCGCGCATCAGCAAAGGAAACAGCGGATAAAAAGCCACAGAATGGTGTTCCCCGTCATCTGCATAGCTATAGCCTAGAGTAGCGATTTCGACGTACCATTTACCGTCCCAGTGCGAAAAAAGTTCCCAGCCGCTTTTGGGAAGGAAGCCGCTGACAAAACCGAGAGGCGGTCCAATCGCCTACACTGGCGGGTTCTTGGAGACTAAAGGAGCAATTAGCTGCATCCCGATCGCAATTATCGATCGACTCAGCAACCACATAGCAATTACAAAAATTTACCCGTCCCTGCTTTTGTTGCGTTCTCGACGCGGATTTACTTCTAGCTCTAAATCAGTATTTGTCATCGGTAAAAAAGCGCCCGACTGTAGATTTTAAGTTAAAGTAGAGTCCGCTGCGAGCGCGATCGCCAAATATATAGGTAAGTACAGCGCTACTGCTAATTTTAGCGTCCGAGCTTATTGGGAATCCCTTCACAGCCGCCGGGAATAGTCTCTCTCGACTGCGAGCCGCACCAAGCGCAGCAGTAATAGCGCTGCTCATCTGAGAGTCGCTTGACAGCAGTGAAATCAGCGCGTTCCACCACAGCGCCAGTATATTCGCCCGTTTCATAGTTGGCAAATTCGGTACGGCTGCGGGGAGATGCCGTTTCTGCCTTCCCGTAGAATACTTTCGCGGCCCTGAGATCGGCGCGAGCAAGATTGGCATCGTACAAGACAGCGCGCGAGATGTTGGCTTTGACTAAATCGCATTTGCTGAGATTGGCGCGGACAAGGTTGGCTTCGCTCAAGTCCGTCCACCGCAAATCAGTGCCAGCCAGGTCAGCACCGGCTAACATGACATTGAGATCGATAACGCGGATGCCGTGATCTCTGTCTTCAGCGTAGCCGCCGTCGCCGTCAAGGATTGGGCGGCCCAAAAGCCGATCGCGCTTCAGAGGAGTCACCAATCTCGACTGCGACAAAAACCGCAGAATCTTCGCTTTACCTTCAGCATCCACACTGCTCATAATCGCAGCGGTGCGACCTTCGGCGATCGCCCTTTCCTGCGGCCAATCTTCCAAAAACCCCTGTTCGTCCAGCGCTAAGTCGGAAACCCCTTGAAAATAAGCATCGATCGTTTGCTGCTGCGTAATTCGATTTTGCTGAATCGTCAAATCCTTCGAGATCACATACTGCCGCCAAGCCACGTAAACGCCCAAAATTGCGATCAAAATTTGGCCCAAAGCGCCGATTAGCTCGCCGAGAGCTCCGATAGCGTCCCAGTTGATTTGGATGTTGCGGGTTCCGGGTTGAGTATTAGTACCGCTGAGCATCAGCAAGCCAACAATCCCAGCTAAAAGCCCGAAGCAGGAGACAATTAGCGTGCGCCAAGTCGGCGGAATTACCTGCGACCAGATTTTGCCCCAACTCGGCCACATCAGCCGCAGCGATATCCCGATCGCACTGATGGCGCCAATTAAGCCGAGCAAAATATTGTCGTTAGCGAGTCCAAAAATCATCGCTGCGATCGACCCCAGCGTCAGCACTGACGCCGACATTTCAGTAGTCGTTTGGGCCGGCTGCTGCGGTCGCGCAAAAACCTTGCGGGTTGAAGTCGAGGGCTGCGGTTTTTCCGGTTCAGCAGTAGCAACGATTGTCGCGGGTTCAGGCGGCGCAGGAGGGATTGCACCGTTAGGACTTTCTACACTGACGTTAGATTCGCGGGGATTGGGTTGAGAAGAGTTTGGTTCTGGTGTCATGCGTTGAGGCGGATTCTAATTTTGGGCGGTCATTAAAACGATTTTAACGAACTAAGCATAATTCTAGATAGCATTACAATAGAAATATCCATTAATTACACTCAAAGAGGTAACATACTATGACCCTCGTACTCCCGAATCTGCCAGCAAAACAAATGGGTCAAGTAATCACTACAATCACCGTCACGAATCGCATCGATCGAGTTATGGCCGAACGGGGATTTATTTCTGCTGAGGAAGTTCGCTTTGTTACCCTGGGTAACGTTGTTGTCGATACCGGAGCAACTCTGCTTTCTTTGCCAGCTCGCATTATTAGCGAGCTAGGCTTAATACAAGTAGGAGAAAGAGACGTAGAAACATCGGCTGGCATCAAAAAAGGTAGAATTTTTGCCGACGCTCAAATTATTGTAGAGGGGAGAGAAGGCAGATTTGATTGTTTAGAATTGCCCGAAGGCGTTTCGGCTGTTTTGTTGGGCGTGATTCCAATGGAAGAACTCGGCTTAGAACCAGATTTAAAAAATCGACGGTTGCGAGTATTGCCGATGAACAATCAGCAAACATATCTGATGGGTTAGTCTATTTCATAAGATACCGCAGATATAGCCTTTCGAGCGTAACATGAGGTACTAGGAGTGGGTATAGGGCATCGGACATGGCCAAACAGGCCCGCGCAGGGCATACCTGACAACGCTTGAAAACCGCTATAAGATTTCTGTCGCAGCAATTTTGTTTTCTCAAACAAATATACTAACTATAGCAATATATTATGAAATCGGTTTTATCCATTAGCCATTACCTATTAACAGATATTAGATTAAATTCTCACGAAAAGTTCATGATAGCCTCTAATTACAGCTTAAATGATCACAGATGACAAATTACTCAACAAATTGATATTGATTTTTCCCGCCTTCCTTAGCACGATACATCGCAGCATCGGCATTTTTGACTAAAATATCTGACTCTTGACCGTCAATAGGATACAAACTAATCCCAACACTTGTAGTTACATAAACTGTATGTTCTTCTAAAATAAAAGGCTGCACGATGGCCTCGCAAATTTTTTCAGCTACTTTCGCAGCTTCCTCGTGACCGGGAATTGCCGGCAGAATTACTGTGAACTCGTCGCCGCCCAACCGCGAGATAATATCGCTACCACGCAAACATTTTTTGAGCCTACTGGCAACTGCTTTTAAGAGCAAATCACCCAGATTGTGTCCGAGAGTGTCGTTGATGGACTTAAATCCATCTAAATCTAAAAACAGTAAAGCTACTAAGTCTTGATTGCTGGAGGCTCTTTCTAGAGACTGATGCAAACATTCGTAAAACATTTTGCGGTTGGGCAAACCCGTGAGAGCATCGTGATAAGCTTGGTGGCTGAGTTCAGCATTTTTTTGTTCTAAGGCCTCTTCCCGGAGTTTGCGCTCGGTAATATCTCTGATTGCTCCGACTAAAAATAGGTTGCCGGCAGCATCTTTGTGGAGTGTTCTTTTGGTTGCAATCAAATGCGTAATTCCGTGAGCGTCGGTAAAATATTCTTCATTTTCTCCCGGCTGGTGAGTTTGCAATACTAATTCGTCTTGCTGCCAAAATATATCTGCTTCGGCTTGGGGAAATAAATCGTAATCTGTGCGGCAGGTTAAAATTGCCAAAGGATAGCCGATAAACCGACAATATGCCTGATTCAAAACAACCGAGCGGTGATTTATATCTTTGACAAAAATCGGGTCAGGAATTGTATCGATGAGCGATTGCAAGAATTCTTTAGAGCGTTTTAGTTCTTCTTGCAAGTGAGCCAGATAACAGACAACTGCGACGCCAGAACCCAAAAGACTGAGGATTGCAGGAATTAAGGGCAGCCACCAACCGGCTAAAAAGGCTAAGTATAAACTGGCACTCAGACCGAGACAGATACTTAACAAACACCAAGCCGATCGCCCTAGGGATCGCAACTTCCAGCTCACACTTGCTCCCGTCCAAGACCACAGTAAAATCCACAGCAACTCTGCGGCCTCGGGCCAGACATTGATACCCCTGCGCCCGTCGAGAGCAGCACTCAAAATTTGGCTCAAGAAATGAGCCTGAAGCTCGACTCCCGGTATTTGCTGGGGAGAAGCAAACAAACCGGAACTGTAAGCATTTTGGTAAAAGTCTTTGAGGCTGGCGGCATTTGAGCCGATCAAGACAGCGCGCGATCGCACAAAATCGGCCGGTACTTTATCAGAAAGCACGTCGCTCATCGATACTGTGCGGAAACTGCCGATCGGGCCGCGCAGATTGGCAAGAATTTGATAGCCGCGGCTGTCAGCTCGAACGTAAGCACCATCGTTCGGCTCAAAAGGTCGAAACACCCCCTTGCCTAACTGCAAGTATTTAGGATTGACTGTGGCTGGTTGAGGGGAAATCCCTTCGCGATCGAGGTAAAGCAAAGCCAGTTTGAGCGCGAAGCTTTGATGAGTTTTGCCGTCTCCAGGCCAAGCGTAGAGCAAAGTTCGGCGCACTTTACCGTCAGCGTCTATGACAACGTTGTTGAAACCGATTCGATCGAGCTTGTCAAGTACCGGAGGCGGCCCAACTCCGATCCTGGTTTCGTCTGGCATCAACTCAATGCCGATTAAGTTGGGAATAGTTTTCAAAGTTTTGAGCAATTGAGCGTTACCGGGTTGAGTTGGCAAATCTCGGTAAACGTCGAGGCCGATCGCCCGCGGCGAAGCAGCGTGCAATTTTTGCAGCAATTGGGCCAATACAGCATCAGAAATTGGGTAGCCGTATTTTTGCAAGTCAGCTTCTTTGATTTCGACAATGGTGATGCGCGAGTCAATAGATTCGGCTGGCCGCCAGCGGACAAAGCGGTCGAAAGCAGTCCATTCCCCCACCTGCAAAAATCCGCACCAGCGCAGTACAATCACCGTACCGGCAACTGCACTGGCAGTTATCAATACTCGGCGTTCTCGATCGACCCATTTTTTGATAGTTTTTAGCATATTTTGGGAATTTTTGCCTCGCCCTTCAAGCATTTAAGCTACTACTACATATAGCTTTTATATCTTCGGGGCGATCTATCGACTAGAGATTTTTGATTTTTAGATGTTTAGATTTTTCGGTGAGGGCGATCGGGCTGCAACAGCAGAAACCGGGTTTCTCGACCAAAATATAGCATTTCACCAATGAGTCTCGAAGCTGAAACCCGATGCTGAGAATTTTTGTATAAAAGTCCTATTATTTATAGCAATCCTTGCAGGATGCACAAAATAGATTTCTTGCAAAAATCCTTTTCATCAATTGATCGGACGGGTTCTCGGGCCCATCCCACCAGAAAAGATAACTCTTGTGGGATGGGCCGGAGAGCCCGTCCTAATTATTTTTGCAAGAGGTCTAATTTGTAGGGGTAGTGCTAAGAGTGCCTACCCGCGATCGGGACAACCCTACCTAATAAACTATACAAATGATGCGAGGATGATTATATTCGCCGATTATATTAGAGAGCCACAACTTGTTTTAAACTTCTCCGATATAACTAATGCCCATTGCATAAAGTGCAGCTACAAATACGAATTATCCCGCATCAAGTTCGACGTCTAAAAAAAATACTAAATATAGCAATATTTTATGAAAATGGGATCCTACCAAATTCTAATTTGCCACCCCATTTATCTGACAACTCCGTTTTTTTCTCTTATCTTCGCGTTCTTTGCGTCTTCGCGGTTCAATCAATCATAAAGGGGGGTATGCAATAGAAATTGCATAAAGTGCAGCTACAAATACGAATTATGCATCAAGTTCGAGGTCTAAAAAAATACTAATATAGCAATATTTTATGAAAATGGTATAACTTTTACTAGGTTTTGTAGGGATTTTAGATGCGAGATTTTAGATTTATTTGCCAGAACGAGACAGTGATAAACCGACTTAAAAACCGGGATGTGTTTCCTGCACTAAAAATCTAAAATCTGCCCTCTAAAATCTCAAACTTTCCTGTCAGTTTTGAAAGTTGCGCGGGCCAGTGTAACCGGATAACTCAGCGAGTTTATCCAATTTCTGTGTCCCCGAATAAAACTGACCATTAATCTCCCAAGTCGGGAAACCTTTAACATTCGCAGCAGCAGCTTGGCAAATTTCAGCGCGGGAATTTTGCCCCCTAGGATCGCATTCAAAATAATCAATTATTTTGGCTGCTTCTTTGCCGAACAGCATTTTTTGATCGTGGCAGTGGGGACACCAGTAAGCGCCGTATTCTTTAGCGCCAATTTGTCGGAGGTGGCGGGCTAAAGCAATTTGTGCCGGGCCGGAGGTTGTGGTGACGGCAGGGGGTAGAATTCCGGGGGTAGAAGAAACAAAAGTCGCAGGCGAACTGACGCTGTTGTACAGTCCCAAAGCGCCGATCGAACTTACCATCACCACCAAAATGCCTGTAAACACCAACTGTCCGATATCTTCCCACTCGCGGCCCACTAGCACCAGCACGAACAGCGACAGGGAAAATATGGCGGAACTGATGCAGTAAATGCAAAAATCCTGAATCTCAAAAGCCATCAAATACATCAAATAGCTGCTGAAAATTATCATCGCAGCGGTGATGATAAATAGGGCTTGCCAAGTCCAGTTTTCTAGTTGAGAATGCAGCCGTTTGTTGGTGTCGGGATTGACGGCTTTGGGAGCTAAGGCCAGAATTGCGATGCTCAGGTATGCCAGACAACCTAATAAACTTAAAGGCACTGTGCCCCATACGGTAGCGTAGGGACTGTTGAGCACTTTGTCGCAGCCGCTGGTGGGACAAATGACTGAACCTGTCGTGAATTTAGCGATCGTCAGATAGGCCGTTTCTAGAACGCCGATGGCTGCGATCGCTGCCATCACAGTCCTAGACCAGCGATGAATCCAAGGGGTTGAACGTCGGCGAATCATTTTTTTGATTGTTAATTGTTGAGTGTTGATTGTTGACTGTTAACTGTTGGCTGTTGGCTGTTGGCTGTTGGCTGTTGACTGTTGGCTGTTGACTGTTAACTGTTGACTGTTGACTGTTGACTGTTGACTGTTGACTGTTAACTGTTGACTGTTGACTGTTAACTGTGGGCTGTTGCCAACTAACAACTAACAACTAACAACTAACAACTATCAACTAACAACTAACAACTAACAACTATTAACTATTAACTATTGACTAACAACTAATAACTAATAACTTTTAACTATGAACTATTGACAAATAACTAATAACAACTAACAACTAACAACTAACAACTTA
>NZ_JADEWV010000103.1 GCF_015207455.1 Microcoleus sp. LEGE 07076 | reverse complement strand
CCATTTGGATAGAATAACCATTCGCCACCTTACCGAAAACCAGATTCAAAGTTCCTACGCCGCCCGCAATCAAGGGATTCGCGCCTCCACAGGTGAAATAATTGCTTTTACCGATGCAGACTGTCGCCCCGAAACTCAATGGCTGGAAAATTTAGTTAAACCATTTGCTGACTCAAACATCGGAATTGTCGCCGGGGAAATCCTCGCCCTCCCGGGTAACACTCTCTTAGAAAAACACAGCGCCCGCGAAAATACTTTATCTCAAAAACATACTCTCGCTCACCCTTTTTGTGCCTACGGTCAAACCGCCAACTTAGCTGTACGCAGACAAGTTTTAGCACAAGTCGGTTTATTTCGCCCTTACCTTACGAGTGGTGGCGATGCGGATTTTTGCTGGCGGATTTTGCGACAAACATCCTATAAGTTGGATTTTGCTGAAAGTGCGATCGTCCGACACCGCCACCGTTCTACAATAAAACAGTTGCAAAGTCAATGGTATCGCTACGGCGAGTCGAATAAATATTTGCACGAACTTCACGGTGTCGATTTGATGCGTGAATTTACGCCAGGAGAATATTTGTATCGGCTGGCTAGGTGGCTGTTAAAAGAGTTGCCGATTGCTGCTGCCAAAAGTGCGAGCGGGCGATCGCAACTGGTAGATTTGTTACATACGCCGATCGGTCTTTTGAATGTGAGGTCAAGGGCGATCGGACAGCGCCAAGCCAAACTTCCTTTAGCAGCTTGGGAAATTGACCAGCTTTAATCACTAAAAAAAAGACCGGGCGGCTGAAACTCCTTTTCTACACGCAAAACCCGCTAGACAAGCGGGTTGGAGACTCTTGGCTTACCGTCTGATTTTTGCATTCTATAAGTATAGTTTATCAGCAGATAAGTACCCTAAATCAGCAAATATGAAAATTTCAGGCAATACTTAATATAAAATTAATAAGTCTATGCTGAAGTGCCAAGCTTCTAAACGACAAGAAATTAGCAGTCACCCCAAAATTTCTTTACTTCTGGCGATCGAGATTTTTCTCAGATTATTAAACTTTTGTAACATTTACAGGTAGTGCCAATGGCTCAAATCCTACTCCAGACCGTTTGGTTTATACCTTGCTACCCACTCATCGGCGCATTTCTGTCGATACTGTGGTTTCCAGCAGTAACCCGCCGCACGGGACCGAGACCGTCCGGTTACGTAAACGCCATATTAACCTTTTTCGCTTTCGCCCACGGCGTCATAGCCCTAACAGCAGCCTGGAACCAACCCGCGCAACAGCAGTTGATTCCCTGGCTGAACGTCGCAGGTTTAGAGCTCACCATTCCCGTAGAAATCTCTGTTGTCACCGTCGGGGCTACAGTTTTGATTACCGGACTGAACTTTGTAGCGCAGATTTATGCTTTCGGTTACATGGAAATGGACTGGGGCTGGGCGAGGTTCTTTTCCCTGATGGGGCTGTTTGAAGCGGGGATGTGCGGCTTAGTTTTGTCGAACTCTCTGTTCTTCAGCTACATGATTTTGGAAGTCCTGACTCTGGGAACTTACCTGCTAATCGGGCTGTGGTTCAATCAGTCTTTGGTGGTGACAGGAGCCCGCGACGCTTTCTTGACCAAGCGGGTGGGAGACTTATTTCTATTGATGGGAGTAGTTGCAATTCTGCCGCTGGCTGGAACTTGGAATTTTGACGAATTGGCAGTTTGGGCCAAGACGGCAAACATTGACCCCACAGTTGCAACGCTGTTGAGTTTGGTTTTGATTGCCGGCCCGATGGGCAAATGCGCTCAGTTTCCCTTGCACCTGTGGCTGGATGAGGCGATGGAAGGCCCTTTGCCGGCAACAATTTTGCGGAACACGGTAGTTGTGGAAACCGGCGCTTGGATTTTGATTAAATTGCAGCCCGTGATTGCTTTGTCGCCCGTGGGGCTGAAGACAACTATTATTGTGGGTGCTGCAACGGCGGTGGGTGCTTCCTTAATTGCGATCGCCCAAATCGACATCAAGCGCACGCTATCCTATATAGTTAGCTCATACATGGGCTTAGTATTTATCGCCGTCGGTACCGGACAAACCCAAACAGCTTTGACATTGATATTTGCTTATTCCTTGGCAATGGGTTTGCTGGTGATGAGCATTGGTTCAGTAGTTTGGAACAGCATCACTCAGGATGTCCGAGCTCTCGGCGGTTTGTGGCCGAAGCGGCCGATATCGGGAATATCGTTTCTTGTCGGCGCTGCAGGAGTGATTGGACTGCCACCCTTTGGCTGCTTCTGGGCTTTGTCGGAATTAGCAGGCGGGCTTTGGGAAACTGGGCCTTCGCTGTTAGGAATCGTGCTGTTTGTCAACGGTGTAACTGCTTTTGGCTTAGTCCGCGTTTTTGGTTTAGTTTTCGGCGGCAAACCAAAGCAAATGACCGAACGTTCCCCGGAACTTCACTGGCCTTTTATCTTGCCGATGACCCTGTTAATGGGATTTACTTTGCACGTTCCGCACTTGCTGTGGGACTGGCAACTTTTGCCTTTGGCAACTTTGAATTATACTGCGGCCGGACTGTTAGTTTTGTCAAGTGCGATCGGCATTGGTGCAGGAGCATTTATTTACCTCAACGAAAAGTGGGAAAAACCAGTCCGAATTGGTTCTCAAGCCGTACAAGACTTCTTTGCCTACGACTTTTACACCGCCCAACTTTACCGCGTGACAGTGATATTTGCAGTCGGTCTGGTATCCCAAATCATATCCTGGGTCGATCGCAACATTGTTGACGGATTCGTAAATTTAGTAGGTTTTGCCACTGTTTTCGGCGGGCAGAGCCTCAAATACAACGTCAACGGTCAAACTCAGTTTTACGCCCTGACAATTTTGTTCGGAGTTGCACTTTTGGGACTGCTGGTAAGCTGGCCGCTGCTAGCTCGCCTGTCGATTGTTGGCGGGTAAACAATAGTTTTCGCACTCACAGGCACCGCCCCTACTGACTGATGACTGTTAACAGTTGACTGTTAACAGTTGACTGTTAACTGCCAACTGTTGACTGCCAACTGTTGACTGTTAACTAACAACTAACAACTGCCAACTGTTAACTGTTAACTGCCAACTGACTACTGCCAACTACCAACTGCCAACTGCCAACTGCCAACTGCCAACTGTCAACTATCAACCGTCAACAATCAACTATCAACCGTTTAAATTATGCTTAGTGCCTTGCTATGGTTGCCCGCGTTGGGCGCTGCGGTGGTCGGTTTCTTACCGGGAAAAATGAATGCGACGAAGCTGCGTTCAGTAGCTTCCGTCTTCGCTGCTGCCGTTTTTCTGTTGAATATCTGGCTGCTGACTCAATTTGACACGACAAATTCAGGACTGCAATTTCAAGAATATTTGCCTTGGATTCCACAATTAGGTTTGAGCTACAACTTAGGAGTTGACGGCTTATCTTTGCCGCTGTTAGTTTTAACCGGATTGCTGACGCTATTAGTGATTTACGGCACCGGCGAAGGAATAGCTCGCCCCCAACTTTACTACGCGATGATTTTGCTGATCAATGCGGGTGTTGCTGGAGCTTTAATGTCTCAAAATTTGCTGTTGTTCGTCCTGTTTTACGAGCTAGAATTAATTCCTTTTTACCTCTTAATTGCGATTTGGGGCGGCAAGCAACGCGAATATGCTGCGATGAAGTTTCTGATATATACGGCAGTTTCGGGACTTTTAGTTTTAGCCGCATTTTTGGGTGTAGCTTGGCTGAGCGGTTCTTTAAACTTTGACTACAGCGCCATTACTACTCAAGACTTGTCCTTGAAAACTCAATTAATCCTGCTAACTATTGTGCTGATTGGGTTGGGAATTAAAATTCCTTTAGTGCCGCTGCACACTTGGCTGCCGGATGCCTACGTCGAAGCTTCGCCAGCAACAGCAATTTTGTTGGGAGGTGTTTTGGCGAAATTGGGAACTTACGGCTTAATCCGGTTTGGTTTGCAGTTGTTTCCCGAAACTTGGTCGATTGTCGCTCCCGGTTTAGCGATAATCGGTACTGTAAGTGTAATGTACGGTGCTTTGAGCGCGATCGCCCAAAAAGACATCAAGCGCATGGTAGCCTATAGTTCGATCGGACACATGGGCTACATTATCGTTGCCTGCGCCGCCGGCACAAAACTCGCCTTAATCGGTGCAGTCGGGCAAATGGTAAGCCACGGCTTGATTTTAGCTTTGCTGTTTTATCTCGTAGGCATCATCGAAACCAAAGTCGGCACGCGGGATTTGGACGTGCTCAACGGCTTGATGAATCCGCTGCGAGGTTTGCCCACGGCGAGCTCGCTGTTAGTTTTGGGAGGCATGGCAAGCGCCGGCATTCCCGGTTTAGTCGGTTTTATCGCCGAATTTTTAGTATTTCAAGGCAGTTTCTCAAAGTTTCCAATTCCGACTTTACTCTGCATTTTAGCCTCCGGGTTAACAGCAGTTTACTTTGTAATTCTCCTCAACCGCACCTGTTTTGGAAAGTTGGACAACGCCACGGCTTACTATCCTCAAGTTAAGTTTGGCGAAAATATGCCAGCGTTAGTTTTAGCCGGGCTCATTTTCTTCTTGGGAGTGCAACCGGTGTGGCTGCTGAAGTGGAGCGAATCTACTACAACTGCCATTGCAGCAACTCTACCCGCTGAGAGAATTGCTCGAGTAGCGATTGTCGAGCAGTTTGAAAAATAGATATAGTCTGAGTGGAAGAGGGGAGAAATCTTTCTTCTTCCATCAAAATCAATCCCTTAAATGCTTTAAATCAGTCGATCTGTCCGCGCCAAGAAATCTTGATTCCTTTGAATAGCAAATGTGTTACACTCAAAAAATAATCAAATACAGGAACTAATCAAACAATCAAATCTAGTTTCTGTTGCCGGATAGAAACAGCAGTAAGGGGTAAGTAAAAATTGCTCGTGAAACAAACACAAAAAATCAGTTTATGTGCATCAGCACTTTGTCTTTTAGTCGCAGCAACTTCTGCTATTGCCCAAGCTAAAACCCGAATTGCAGATTTGCAAAGACAGAGAACAGCAACTACCATTTCTGGCAGAGTAATAGGTTTCGGAGAAGCTGATGAAAATGAGTGGATTATTGATGACGGTAGCGGTCAAGTGAGAGTCGAGGCAGGCCCCAGAACGTGGCGCAACATCAATTTATCAAAAGGTGAAACGATCGTAGTTGTAGGTGAGATGGACGATGGTGAATTTGATGCTTTCTCTATTACCCGATCGGGCGGCTCAATTATCAACATTCGCTCTCCAAAAGGTCGGCCTCCTTGGGCTGAAAAGGAGGATGAATAACAGCGACAGGTTGCGCGCTCGTGTGATTGATTAACTGGTTCCCAGGCTCTGCCTGGGAACGGATATCCAGAGGCTCTGCCTCGCTTTTGAGCAGGCAAATTGGAGGCAGAGCCTCCGGTTCTGCATTACCAGGCAGAGCCTGGGAACGAGTAGAAAGATTTAAAAGTTGATTCAAACTAAGGAAGAAACAATGGTACAAACTCCTACAAAGCCAGCAACTAAACTGCCTCCTTCCAAGCACGAATTTGCCGAAGTAATTCATCGGCTGGAAGCTGGCGGCGCAATGATTCCAGATACACCAGAAAATCTGATGCAAATTATCGCAATCTGGAAAGCCTACGCGGTGCCGATGGACTTCTATTGGCGGGATTTGCTTTACATCGCCGAACGGGTATTTTTACACCCGCTTCCCTTCTTTAAATACTTCTTACCCCAGGAATATTTAGACTTGCAAAATCACTATTCAGGTGACGGTGCAGATTTGCGGATTTGGCGGGGTACTGGCAGCGCCCACCCAGAACTTTTGGAGTTCATGGAGAAGGGAGAAACTGGTAAACATTCGCGACTATTTCACCATTTGTGGCACGATCGCATTAACATGGAATTTGCCGAAGAGTGCATGAGGTCAATGCTTTGGCATCGGGGAATGTACGTTCCCGTCAATCAGTTTGACCCCTATCTCGACAGCGACGAATACAAAACTAATGCCGATCGCGCCATTAAAGCTTACTTCAAAAAAGACCCGTTCATGCTAGGACTGCACAAAGCATTCCCAGAGTTGTTTTTAGAACAGTGCCGCCAAATGTCTTATTACAGCAATCTCGGCTTGTTCTGGGAAGTAATGGCACCGGTGTTTTTTGAAGTTTCCGACTTGTACGACGAAGGCAAAGTTACCACAGTCCCGCAGGCGATGGATTTCCTGGTAAACGGCATATTTGCGATCGCCGGAAGGCCAATTTACCACCACGTTCTCATCGACGGCGAAACCTACGAAATAATCCCGAAATCTAAAGGTTTTACATGGCTTTACGAAGCAGCACTACCCTACGTAGAATCTGTGTTTTACCGCACTTCGCCGTTCCGAGGAACCAAATCGTACAACGCGCAAGCGAAGGAAGTTCCCGACGACCAAAAAGACTTCCACTACGGAGTTTTGTATGCAGACAAATTCCCCGTAGGAACTGCCGGAATTCCGCCAACTTTGTTAGCCCAAGATATGCTGCACTTCCTGCCGCCTTACTTGATGGATTTCTACAAAGGGCGCTGTCGTGGCGAAGATGATGTCCTCAATCAAATTGGGGTGACTTTTCAGCGATCGATGTACTGCGTTACTTCGGCGGTAATTCAAGCATTGCGGGCGGCGCTTTTGTATCCTTTGGATGACCCAAATCCGAAGCATTTGAAAGCAAATCGGGCATTTTTTGAATCTCAGGTCGATCGCTTCTGTCGCCCCGAATACGGCATGAAATATGCCGCGAAACTGAAAAACATTCAGACTTCCGATTACAGGTAAAGAATGTTTAGCTGCGAGTCCACGAGTCCGCCAGGGGTTTAAACCCCCTGGCTCAAAGCTCAAGTCGGTTGAAACCGACTGGGAAAAATAAGAGTTTTTTAATCTGCTTCAAAAGTGGTATAATATTAAATCAGTTGGCATCATAATTATTCATCTTTCTCTCTTCTCTGACTCTGCGCTCTCTGCGCTCTCTGCGGTAAAAAAAATCCAATCTAAAAAAGAATCATGAATAGCCAAGATGTCGCCAAATATATTGAAGCAACCGACGGAATTTCCAAACCTTGGCTGTTAGTGCAACTGCGGCTCAAAAAATTGCAAGAAAGGCGATCGGAAATTTCTGCTGAAGAGTATGTTAAAGAACTCGCCGACATTCAGCAAGATTTAATGAATCTGGGCGAATGGTGGCTCGGCATCGAAGATGAAGTATTTTAAAAGCCACAAACTATGATGATGTCTAGAAGTATCAGCTATCAAGAAGAATTGATTGAATCTCTCAAAGATCCCTTAGAGGTCGCTCCTGATATTGAGGCTTGCTTGGAGGAGGAGAATTCCGAGGTGCTCAAGCTAGCATTAAATGATGTAGTTGAGGCTCGTCACAGGATGAATCAACTCTCAGAAGATGTTACAGCACTTTTAGAAAAATTGGGCGAACTATTGTCGGAAAAAAAAGGCTCGGAAATTTATTGTTTGAGTGCTTTACTGGATGCACTGGGTTTTCAACTGACTGTGACTGTTAAGCAGGAAACTTCTTGAAAGGTTGATTTTGCCACCCCGTACAAGTTAGCACGGGCTGTTGATGTGTCGATCGCACATTTGATGGAAACGAGCCATAAATCGCCCGCAACCAAATGCGATCGCCTATCATAAAAATAACCCGCTTGCAGCGCATCAGGAGAACCCTCAAATGTCAGATCCGATTACCTTGGGCTTACTTTTCACAGTCGCTTGGCAAGCCATTCTCGGCACTCAAGTTAATGATGCAGCAAAGCACCTCTGTTTGACAGGGATAAAAAAGATATCACGAAACGGAAAAATTGTCAATCACGATTTAGAAAAAGCGCTAAAAACATCTTTCCTGAAAGCTCAACAACAAATCGCCTCAGAATGCAAACAGGAAATCGACCCCAAAAATACAGCGAACCGAGAGAGTTTTGCCTATTCGCTGCAAGACAGGCGCAGGGATTTCGATTGGTTGAAACGAAAGCTAGAAAAACTCAAATTAGAATTAGAACAACTTAACAAAGAAACAGTCCCGTCTGGGATTCCTATTGCAGGTTTAGATGAGATAGAATTGCTGCTGACTGCGACAGATGAGTTAAAGCAGAATCAGGTTGAAAAACTCAAGCAAAAACTGCTAGAAGTTGCCCTAGAAAATTGCGATGTCGCACCTTACAAGACAAAGTTAGAGCAAGAATTATTTGATTTATTATCAGCATACTTTGCTCAGGAAGTCAAGGAAAACGAGAAGGTCTTTCAGATTTTTACGGGTCAAACTTTAACGCGGATTGATAGCACAACTCAAGAGATGCACGCTTGGCTTCAGGAGATTGTGGAAAAGAGCCGCATTGTTTATCAACCGATTGACTGGCGGGATATTTGCCAGCAGATTTTAGACGAGAAAGAACAGCAGCGACTTAGTAGCGATCGGCTAACTTTTGGCAACCATCAAATAGATGATGTTTATGTGCCGCTGGGATTGGTGGAACGGCACAAAGTGACTCAGCGACGCGAGGATGTTGCGGCTGAAGAAGGTTCGGATTTGTATCGAGAAAAAGAAGTTACTCAGACATTTGAACATAGCGAGTTTCTCGAACAAGTAATCCAGCAAGGAATTAGCCCGAAAAGCAATGGGAAGCGGTTAGGAATTATTGGGGAACCGGGGGCGGGGAAAACAACGCTGTTGCGGCAGATTGCGAATTGGGTAGCGACGGGCATTTCCGAGGCGATTGTGATTTGGGTATCCTTGGCAGATTTGCAGAGGAAGGATTTAGAAACCTATTTATTTGATAATTGGTTGGTGGCGGCAATTAAGAGAATTGGGAAGGCTGAGGCGACGGCGGATATTAAGGATGATTTTGTAGCACAATTTAATGCCGATCGCGTGTGGTTGGTGTTGGATGGGGCGGATGAGATGGCGGTGGGAGATGGGAATCCTTTGGCGGAAATTGAGCGGCAAATTAGAACCGGCGGCTGTATTCAAAAGGCGCGAATTGTGCTAAGTTGTCGGCAGAATGTCTGGGATGCGATCGGCTCTGCGTTGGATACTTTTGATACTTATCGCACTCTGGAGTTTTCCTATCCCGAAGAAGTCGAAATGTTCATCGATAAGTGGTTTCGATCCCCCCCTAACCCCCCCTTAAGAAGGGGGGGGACAAGAGAAGAAGGGGACGCTCTTGCTAGCGCTTTTTCAACGGAGGCGACAGGAGAAGGGGACACTCTTGCTCCCCCCTTAAGAAGGGGGGCTGGGGGGGATCTCTCCGCGCAGCTACGGGAAGCATTAGCAGCATCAGGAAAAGAACGAATTCGAGATTTAGTAAAAAATCCCCTGAGATGTTCGCTGCTGTGCGGCACTTGGCAATCCTTGGATGGCGATTTGCCGGATACTAAGGCTAAGCTTTATCGGCGGTTTGTAACTACTTTGTATCAGTGGAAAAAACCGCACTTGAATTGGATTCAGCAGCAGGAATTGAATGCGGCTTTGGGGAAGTTGGCACTTTCTGTGATGTTAAATGAAACGTCGCGGTTTCAGTTGCGAGAAAGTGTGGGATATCGGGTGATGGGTGCATCGCAGTTTGAGTTGGCTTGTCGTTTGGGTTGGCTGAATTTAGTGGCGAGGGATGCGGAGACGCTGGAAGGAATTTATGCTTTTTACCATCCGACTTTTCAGGAATATTTTGCGGCGTTGGCGGTTGAGGATTGGCACTTTTTCTTGAATCACATTCCTGAAAATCCGCAACATCTTGATGCGAGGTATCGCATTTTTGAGAAGCAATGGAAAGAGGTGATTTTGCTGTGGTTGGGGCGTGAAGAAGTAGGGAAGGAGGAGAAGGAAGCGTTTATTAAGGCGTTGGTTAAGTTTAAGGTTGGGTGGGATAAATTTTATAGATATCAGGCGTATTTTTTAGCTGCTGCGGGGATTGCTGAATTTAAGGATTGTAGTCTTGCTGATGAGATTGTGTCGCAGATTGTTATTTGGGGATTTGGTTATTTTAATGAAAAAAAACAGGAATGGCGGACATTTCTCGATCCAATTACAGAGGGTTCAAGGGAGATACTGAAAGAGACAGATAGGGAAAGGGTGATCGAAGCTTTAGTCGAGTCAAGTCGCGATTCAGGTAATGAAGAAACCCGGTGGATAGCGGCAAATATCTTAGGGCAAATAGACAAATATAATCCAGTTGCGATTGAAGCTTTAGTCGAGTTAATCCGTGTTTCTCAGGATGAAAATACCCGGAGGGAGGCAGCAAATAGCTTAGAGGAAATAGGCAAATATAGCCCAGTTGTCATCTCCGCTTTAGTCGAGTTAATCCGTACTTCTCAGGATGAAGATACTTGGAGGCAAGCGGCAAAAAGCTTAGGAGAAATAGGTGAAGATAACCCAGTCGCTATCTCCGCTTTAGTCGAGTTAATCCGTACTTCTCAGGATGAAGATACTTGGAGGCAAGCGGCAAAAAGCTTAGGAGAAATAGGTGAAGATAACCCAGTTGCGATATCCGGTTTAGTCGAGTTAATCCGCAATTCAGGGGATAAAAATACTCGGAGAATAGCGGCATCTAGCTTAGGGCAAATAGACACAGATAACTCAGTTATACTCGCATTTTTTGAGGAGTTGAGTGGTATTTATTCAAATGAATATATGATGATGCAATTGGCATATGGATTAGCAAAAGCATTAAAAAACAACTCAATTACACTCGCAATTTTCGATAATTGCGACGAGTTAATTGGTACTTCCGAGGATGATAATACCTGGAGAAGTGCCATAGATAGCTTAGGAAAAATCGACAAAAATAACTCAGTTGCGATCTCAGCTTTAGTTGATTTAATCGGTACTTTTCAGGATAAAAATACCCAGAGGAGAGCGGCCGTAAGCTTAGGGAAAATATGCAAAGATAACGTAGTTGCGATCGCCACTTTAGTCGATTTAATCAGAAATTCAGATGATAACATTGCCCGGTGGCAAGCGGCAGATATTTTAGGGGGAATAGGCAAGGATAACCCAGTTGCAATCCAAGCTTTAGTCGATTTAATATGCAATTCAGGTGATAAAAATATCCGGTGGCGAATAGCAAATATCTTAGAGAAAATAGGCAAAGATAATCCAGTTGCGATCGTCTCAGGATTGAAAGATTGGCTAACTTCCGAAATCTCCGAAAACGATTCTAATCTCTATGACAACTGCTATGAAGTCATCTGGAACTGTGCCCAAAAGATGACTTACCCAGACTTTTATCAAGCATGGCACACTCAACCCACCAATTCCCCAATACCCAACAACCACCGACAAAATACAGATATCCCCACACTCCTAAAACAACTCCAATCCACCGATAAAACCTGCCCCGTTCCCCTCAACATACGCGCCTTAGAAGGCGAAACCGATACCAGCCCGATCGCCCAAGAGCTCTGTACCCAACTATATCAAACAATCTTCCCCGCAGATACAGACATCCCCGCCATTCGCAACGCCCCCGAATTCAAGCGATTAATTCCCCAACTCAAAAACCGCCTGCAAAAACAGCACATCGCCTTAATTTTGCACTCTTGTCCCTGCGAAGATGCGCTTTCGTCTTTCACCCGCAAACTCGCCGACACTCACATGGGAATTCACATCGCCTGGATTACCGATACACCGCTAGAATTACCGTTAACAGGTTTTCCGGTGGATGGAGATGATTTGCTGAATGCGGTGCACAATTGGATTGAAGCGATTGGTTAGATAGTGGGTGAGGAGTCAACTTCCTCTGTAAACTTTCTTCCGATGTTTGCATTGCAACAGCAGAATCCTGAGCTCTTCATCTTCAATTTCATAACAACGCGATAATCACCGATGCGAATACGGTATTCATTTTCAGAACCTTTCAGTTTAACTACTCCATCTGGGCGAGGGTTTTGGGCCAGTTGCTGAACTTTGAAAGCGATACGCTCGTAAACATTATCGGGCAAGGCATCTAGCTGCTTTTGCACAGCTTTAGGTATGATGATTGTATAAGTCATGTTGACTTTCTTGCCCGTTGAGTCGTGTATTGGTCGAACGTGGTGTATTCACCGGCTTTGTAATCAGCACGGGCGGCCTCAATTTCAGCAATATCTTCTGGAGAATCTTCATCATCCGGGAATAATTCAGATTCCAACAGTTCCCAAAGCTGCTGTTTTTGGGCAATTTCCAGTAATGCAATTGCTTCTAGCAGTGATTGAAATGAGATGTCTACTTTCACGGTATTCTCAGCCATTCAAACTTTTCTCTATATTTAGTTTTACATTTTTAATTGTGTCTGTACCCATTCTCGCAGTTGCTGGTCGGGGCGATCGCACTTTAAAATTTTTCCATTAAATCTTTTTCTTGGGCATAAACATCTCGTAGCTGTTGCAGCGCGGCCCCAGAAATAACTGATTTAACATTAGCTACCAAGAGCCCCCACTCCAGCAATCTGTCAACTGAAACAGCTTTTTTAAACTTGTGCGTGTAGAATTTAGTCCAAAATGCCGGTGCTAGCTTGCTTTTCCAGCGTTTGTACCATCTGCCAAAATCTTGAATGGCGATCGGCTTTACTTCTATAATTGGGGGAAAATCGGCGTAGCTGACAAAGCGGCTGATGTGTTTGGCGTGCACGTAAACCATGTAGCGGCAGCATTCGATGCGGTAAATGTCGTCTACTGCGATATCGAACAGCAGTGCGACTGTTTCTTCGGTGACGAATCGCGCCAGCGGATGCAGGATGGGAGATTTGTGAATTATCTTTGATTCTGCGATCGTCGGCGATTTTGACTGATTTTCTGATATCATTGGTTGTAGACCTCTGGATATGGTAAATGCACCTGTCGATAGAGAGTAAATCTCTTGATGGTCGGTGTGGAGGACAGATAATATCTGTCGAGATGAGGTTTAATAAACGATCGCCTTTTAGTTTTCGAGGCCAGAGGGCGATCGGCTTTTTATATACAGTAATTGTACGACGCAACTGCATCAACTGTCAAGCATGGGTTTAGTCAGGCTAAAAATTCGGGAACTAGCGGCGGAGAAGGGCTGGACGCTTAAAGAAGTATCCGATCGCTCTGGGGTAATTTATAGCACTGTCAGAAGCTATGCTCGCCGTCCTGAAATGGCAATGGTAGACTTTACTTGCCTGCGGAGGTTAGCTCGGACTTTTGATGTGATGATCGAGGATTTGGTTGAGGTTTTGGAAGAGTAGCCGATCGACCTTGAGTTATTCATACCGGGGCGATCGCTTTCTTATCTGCAATTATAAAACGCAATTGCATTATTTGTCAAGTATGGGTTTAGTCAGAATCAAAGTTCGAGAACTAGCGGCAGAGAAAGGCTGGACGTTCAAGGAAGTCTCAGAGCGTTCTGGTGTGGTTTACAGTACGATCACAACTTATGCTCGGCGATCGTCGATATCAATGGTTGATTTTACTGCTATCTACAAGTTAGCGCGGGCGTTTGACGTGATGATTGAGGATTTGGTTGAGATTATTGAGGAATAGGTCGATCGACCTTAGTTGTCTAGACGGAGGGCGATCGCACTTTTGTGTTTTTTGCACTATAGCATGATTATCTGTAGTTAGTCAAAATTATTTATACTTAATCGGAACAAGGATGCTAACATCAAGCAAAGTTGTTATTTATAGTTGATTATTCTTCGTGGTGAAAACTAATACTGCGATCGCGGTCAGTTCCGTGATTAAGGAAGTCATTCAAAAACAAGCGCTAGCGACCAGACTCACCCAGAAGGAAGTCGTGTATTTGGGAATGCTGGCAATTGATGCACTCGATAAGGAAAGCCGCCAAGAATTGGCTGACAAGGTGCATCAGATGCAGGTGAATGGTGAGATTTGAGGGGATGAGGGCGATCGCTCCTACAGCCACTATAGTTGTAAGAACCATGTCATAAGCTTTCGCTTCACCTACCACAGATACCTTCTTCGTTCCAATAGACAATCTTAATGCGGTTGGGTACAAGCGGTTGTTAGGCTCCCTGTACGTCTCGGTTATTACGAACCGAGTAACTCCAACCCCTATTGAAATATCCTTTACTTTCCTTACTTTTTCTACTTTCAGTTGTCTCCTCTGAAAAATCGATTATCAATTCATCTTCGTTTTGGTGAGCTGGCGCCTCATAATACTCAGCAGCAAAACGATTTAGCACATTATCATATGTTATAAATTTCTTTTGTCTGTCAACAGCAGTCGCCAGTATTAAGATGTCATTGATAGTGTTACGAATATTGCTTTTGCAGTTATGTTTAGCAGCAAACTCTGAAAACAGAGTCAACCCATTTTCTATTGTCCCTCTAGTTAGAGAGTAACAACGATAATTATTATCCAAAATGTATTTCAACCGTTTTTTGAGGTACTTCTGCTTTTGTTTAGATAAATGAGAAACACTGAGTTCATATACGCCATAGTTTTTATTGTTAATAACCTCAGCAATTGCTTCGTTTCCAAACTCACGATATGCAGAGAACTGACTGCCAAAGTCGATAATCACTTGGTCTGTGCGACAAGCACCTCCCTTGGCCCATTTAGGATTTCCAAAATGATCGGGAATACCAAAATCACGTTCTTCTGAATTTAGTACCGAGTATCTAGCTGGATGAAGAATGTAGTAGTCAGGTTGCTTTGAGTCTCTGGGCTGAGCCAGTAAAAATTCATTAGCTGTAATTGATGAAATAGCTCGGCTTCCGTCGTGGACATCGTTCTCAATCTGCTTGAAACGATATGAAAGCACTTGTGTGTCAATAATTGTATTCACAACCCAGTCCTCTCGATAAACCACTTATCCCCGAAACTTGGGAACCTAACTACTCATTTTACTACGATCGCACTATTAATTTCTCTGTAGGTGTCAATTATCGCAAACAGCTTTAACATAAAGGTTTTTGGAAAAGCTCGATCGCACTTTTATTCCTGCTTGAGAGACTCAGCCAACCGCTTCGCATTCTCCCGCCGATAAACATTAATCGGACTGTTGCGAATATCAGCATCAACTAAGCGGATATTTACTTACACAGTCGATCAATCAATAATCAACCTGAAAGTTAGATTTATTCTTGGCTCTATATTCCTCGATGTTTTCGGAATTTGATGCTGCCAGAAATGTTGAGTTTCACCAGCCATTAACAAAAAACTACCATGTGTTAAATCAACTTCTGCTTTCATTTGCTTATCATATCTGTGACGAAACATAAATCTTCTGGTCTCGCCAAAACTAACAGAACCAATAATAGGATTTTCTCCTAATTCTCGCTCTGCATCCGTATGCCAAGAAATTCCATCACTTCCGCTACGATATAGATTTAGCAGCACACTATTAAACTCAACCTCTGCAACCTCTTCAATCCGTTCCTTTACTTGAAGTAAGGTTGGTGTCCAAGGTTCAGGTTCGAGATGAATACCAGAGAATGTATATGATTTGTTGCTGTCTCCATACCAAGCAGTCTTTCTTGGTAAATTAACTTCCTTACCATAGACATTCATTTTGTCTTGTCGCCAATTAATCTCCTCAAGTATAACTCGAAAAAGCTCGTCGCTTTCCTCTTCGTTAAAGAAGTTTCGGTAAAAAATAACCTTGGCATCTGGCATGGACAAAACTTCTTTTGATACCTCATCAGGCGTAGCGACGCTAATGTCAGAACCAAAACCAGAGAACAAGTCTCCTTGAACATAATTTAGAGTAGATTTACTTTTCATCATAATTATTTCCTCAACATTAAGTCAGATTTACAGTAAATTGCCTCTCGCACCTACCTATTCTACATCTTTCATATTGTTTGTTTTTAAAGTAAAATACTTCTTGATAAATTGGCAGATCAGAACTTGCTGAGTTCACAAGTTGGCAAGACTGAGAAAATAAATCAGAGAAATCATCTAACCTATATTTGCCATTGCTGTCTGGACTTGTACAGATAAGTCGATTAGAACCTTGGAAAGAAGCAAGTATCAACCTGTGCAGATCGTTTAAACTGAATGCTTCTACATCAATGATGTTGGAAAAAAGATGTACTTTGATGGTTCCCATCTCTGAGGCTAAGTCGTTAGCTGTCAAATCATCTATGTATTTGTTTACCTTTCTGATGGTGCAACGGCTAGAGGAAGTGGATTGCAGCATCTGACGAGTAAAGTTGTTACCGCGATTCAGTGCTATCAACGAAGGTTCTATAAGTGTGACTGATACAATATTGGGATTAATATTATTATCGATCAGATAATCAATCAAAACACAAGTCGCCAATCCTTGACCGCATCCCCAGTCAATGATTTCTATATCTTTGCTCTCAGTATACCGAAAGTTAGTTGAGGCAAATGCTGCATAAAGTTTGTGAAAATGATGTCCGCCATAAAAAGCTATGTAGCGATCGCATTTTCTATTGTCATCCAATACTGCCTTGCCGTTGTCTAAAATACTGAGAACACTTGGAATGTCTTGTATATTTTTACATTTTTCCACGCAAGGTTTATAAATACCGTCTATAAATCTCATGCTCTAAAGGGCCTGAATTGCGGTCTGATCAAGAAAGATATCATCAAAATTGACTGTGAAATTCAAATGCACAGCAGGCTAATTATACCGCGATCGCACTATAAATTTCTCTGTAGGCTTCAATTATCGCAAACAGCTTTGACATAAAGGGTTTTGGAAAAACTCGATCGCCCTCAGATTTCTGATTAACAGCTTCCATTAACCAAAATACAAAAAAAATCCCCCGCCAGAAGGCAGGGGATTTAATTTAATTACCTAGAAACCAGAGTTCAGAATTACCCGAATTTCCCGGCTGTCGAGGCAATTACAAACGCGCCGAAAGTGAGGATGTTGCCCACAGTAAAGTGAACTAAGCCAACCAAACGACCTTGAACGATCGACATAGCAACAGGCTTGTCTTTCCAGCGAACCAAGTTAGCCAAAGGAGTGCGCTCGTGAGCCCAAACCAAAGTCTCGATCAACTCTTGCCAGTAACCTCTCCAAGAGATCAGGAACATGAAACCAGTTGCCCAAACCAGGTGTCCGAATAAGAACATCCAAGCCCAGACTGACAAGTTGTTAGTACCATACGGGTTGTAACCGTTGATCAACTGAGAAGAGTACAGCCAGAGGTAATCGCGGAACCAGCCCATCAGGTAGGTAGAAGACTCATTGAACTGAGCCACGTTACCTTGCCAGATGCCGAGGTGCTTCCAGTGCCAGTAGAACGTTACCCAAGCTAGGGTGTTCAACATCCAGAAGACAGACAGGTACATCGCGTCCCAAGCAGAGACATCGCAGGTACCGCCACGGCCGGGGCCGTCGCAAGGGAAAGCATAACCGAAGTCTTTTTTGTCCGGCATCAGCTTAGAACCGCGTGCATCCAGAGCGCCCTTGACCAAAATCAAGGTGGTGGTGTGCAAGCCTAGGGCGATCGCGTGGTGAACCAAGAAATCGCCAGGTCCGATCGCCAAGAACAGAGAGTTAGTGCTGCTGTTAATACCGTCCAACCAGCCTGGGAGCCACACGTTAGCGTAGTTCGGCCAAGCGGTAGAAGCAATGCTGTCAGGGTTAGACAACAGCACGTCCATGCCGTAGAGAGCTTTTCCGTGAGCAGCTTGGATGAACTGTGCGAACACAGGTTCAATCAAGATTTGCTTTTCAGGAGTACCGAAAGCAACTACAACGTCGTTGTGAACGTAAAGTCCGAGAGTGTGGAAGCCCAAGAACAGCGATACCCAGCTCAAGTGAGAGATAATCGCTTCTTTGTGCTGCAACACGCGATCGAGCACGTTACCTTTGTTAGCTTCAGGATCGTAGTCCCGCACCAAGAAGATAGCTCCGTGGGCGAAAGCACCGACCATGATGAAACCAGCAATGTACTGGTGGTGCGTGTACAACGCAGCCTGAGTCGTGTGATCCTGCGCCAAGAAAGCGTAGGGAGGCATCGCGTACATATGCTGCGCTACCAGGGAGGTGATCACGCCTAAAGCAGCGAGGTGAATTCCCAGTTGGAAGTGCAGCGAGTTGTTGTAGGTTTCGTAAAGACCTTGGTGAGGCAGGTTGAATTGACCTTCACTCTTGCCACCAACCAAACCGGCCTTAGAATCCAACATTTCTTTAATGCTGTGACCGATACCGAAGTTAGTCCGGTACATATGACCGGCAACGATAAACAGAACAGCGATCGCCAAGTGGTGGTGAGCAATGTCTGTCAACCACAGAGATTCTGTCTGAGGGTGGAAGCCACCCAAGAAAGTCAGAATTGCTGTTCCAGCGCCTTCGGAAGTACCGAAGACATGGCCCGCTGCATCTGGGTTTTCGGCGTATACGCCCCAGTTACCAGTGAAGAACGGAGCCAAACCTGCCGGGTGAGGCGGGGTAGACAAGAAGTTTTCCCAACCTACGTGCTGTCCGCGAGATTCGGGGATAGCGACGTGAACCATGTGACCAGTCCAAGCCAAAGAGCTGACACCGAACAAACCAGCCAAGTGGTGGTTAAGGCGAGATTCAGCATTTTTGAACCAAGACAAGCTGGGGCGGTACTTAGGCTGGAGGTGCAACCAACCAGCAAACAGGAAGACGGCAGCCAGCAGCAACAGGAAGATGGCTCCCTGATACAGGTCAGCATTCGTCCGAATTCCTTGAGTAAACCACCACTGGTACACACCAGAGTAAGAGATGTCCACCGGATTGGAAGCGCCAGCTTGAGTGAAAGCTTCTACCGCAGGAGCGCCGAATTGCGGGTCCCAAATCGCGTGAGCGATCGGGCGGACGTTTAAGGGGTCTTTAATCCACTGTTCAAAGTTACCTTGCCATGCTACGTGGAACAGGCTGCCCGAAGTCCACAAGAAAATGATTGCTACGTGGCCGAAGTGAGAAGCAAAAATCTTTTGGTAAAGATTTTCTTCGGTCATGCCATCGTGGCTTTCAAAATCGTGCGCTGTGGCAATCCCGTACCAGATCCGCCGTGTGGTCGGGTCTTGGGCAAGGTCTTGGCTAAATTTTGGAAATTTCGTTGCCATAAGCCTTGATTAATCCTGAATCCTGAACGTTGAAGAGGTTCGGTTCCGAGGTTTGGATTCTGGGTTTGAGATTGCTCCCAAATCCTGAATCCAAAACCTAAAGGTAGTTTACCCTACCGAGATGATTCGCGCTAGGAAGAATGCCCACGTGGTGACAATTCCTCCTAGGAGGTAGTGAGCTACACCCACAGCCCGACCCTGAATAATGCTCAGAGCGCGAGGCTGAATCGACGGAGCCACCTTGAGCTTGTTGTGAGCCCAAACAATGGACTCAATCAGTTCTTGCCAGTAGCCGCGGCCGCTGAACAGGAACATCAAGCTGAAAGCGAATACGAAGTGTCCAGCTAGGAACATCAGACCGTAGGCCGACAGTGCCGAACCGTAGGACTGAATTACCTGAGAAGCTTGCGCCCACAGGAAGTCCCGCAGCCAGCCGTTAATCGTGATCGCACTTTGTGCGAAGTTGCCGCCGGTGATGTGAGAAATTTCGCCATTTGCATCGACGGTTCCCCACACGTCCGACTGCATTTTCCAGCTAAAGTGGAAAATCACGATCGAGATGCAGTTGTACATCCAGAACAAGCCGAGGAACACGTGATCCCAACCGGACACTTGGCAGGTGCCGCCACGGCCTGGGCCGTCGCAAGGGAACCGGAAGCCCAAGTTACCTTTGTCAGGAACCAAGCGAGAACTGCGTGCAAACAACACGCCCTTCAAAAGAATCAGGACTGTAACGTGAATGGTGAAAGCGTGGATGTGGTGGATCATGAAATCCGCCGTACCCAACTCGATCGGCATCATCGCTATTTTGCCGCCGACTGCTACTGCACCGCCGCCAAAAGCGTGGCTGACGATTTCCGTAGCATTAGGCGCTGTTGTTCCCGGAGCCAAGGCGTGGATATTTTGCACCCACTGGGCAAATATCGGACGCAACTGAATCCCGGTATCCGAGAACAAATCTTGAGGACGACCGAAAGCCCGCATTGTATCGTTGTGAACGTACAAACCGAAGCTGTGGAAGCCCAAGAATATACAAACCCAGTTCAGATGGGAAATGATCGCATCCCGATGCCGGATCATGCGATCCAACAAGTTGTTGACATTTCCCGCCGGATCGTAATCCCGAACCATGAAGATTGCTGCGTGAGCGGCTGCTCCAACAATCAGGAATCCGCCGATCCACATGTGGTGGGTGAACAGGGATAGCTGAGTCGGGTAGTCGGTCGCGATGTACGGATACGGAGGCATCGCGTACATATGGTGAGCCACGATGATGCTCACAGATCCCAGCATTGCCAAGTTAATGGCCAATTGGGCGTGCCAAGAAGTAGTCAGAATTTCGTAGAGACCTTTGTGACCTTCACCAGTGAAGGGGCCTTTGTGGTTCTCTAGAATTTCTTTCATGCTGTGGCCAATGCCCCAGTTCGTCCGGTACATATGACCAGCGACGATGAACAGCACTGCCAAAGCTAAGTGGTGGTGTGCTGTATCAGTCAGCCACAAACCGCCTGTTGTGGGGTTCAGACCGCCTTTGAAGGTCAGGAAGTCTGCGTATGCGCCCCAGTTTAGGGTGAAGAAGGGGGTTAAACCTTTAGCGAAACTCGGGTAGATGTCAGCCATCAAGCCCGGTGTCAAAATCCACTCGTGCGGCAGGGGGATGTCGGCAACTGTTTTGATCAGCTTGCCACCGACTGTCAGCGGTGCACCTGCATCGATCGCGTCCATGCAAGCATTTATCGGCAGAGCAACGTGAATTTGTTGTCCTGCGAAGCCCAAGCACCCGCAGCCTAACAAAACTGCCAAGTGGTGGTTCATCATCGATTCCACGTTCTGGAACCATTCCAGTTTCGGAGCGCGGACGTGATAGTGGAACCAACCGGCAAACAGCATCAAAGCTGCCATTACCAGGGCGCCGATCGCAGTGCAATATAGCTGGTATGAGTTAGTGATGCCATTGGAGCGCCACAGTTGAAACAGACCAGAGGTGATCTGAATTCCGTGAAAGCCGCCGCCTACATCTGCATTTAAAATTTCTTGACCAAAAATCGGCCAAACCACTTGAGCGCTTGGCTTGATGGCTGTAGGATCTGTCAGCCAAGCTTCGTAGTTGGAGAATTTAGCGCCGTGGAAATATGCGCCGCTCAACCATACGAAAATTACTGCCAAGTGGCCGAAGTGAGCGCTAAAGATTTTGCGCGAAACGTCTTCTAAATCACTTGTATGACTATCGAAGTCGTGAGCGTTAGCGTGAAGGTTCCAAATCCAAGTGGTGGTTTTTGGCCCCTTAGCTAGAGTGCGATCGAAATGTCCCGGTTTAGACCACTTCTCGAAAGAAGTTGGAACGGGATCTTTATCGACTACTACCCTAACTTTTACCTCTCGCTCTGGAGGACTAATGGTCATGAAGACTCTCCTCTCGGTAAGACAAGGAACGAGAACTGAATACTGTCTTTGACACTCCCCGCGCTTTATTAGGCGCGGGTTCTCGGTTCACCGACACTGAGCTTGCACTTCACTCTTTGCAGAGTTAGATGCAGGTACACCATCTCCCCAAGCGTTTTGCTTCTGGTTAGAAGCCAGTTCCCCAGTGTCGCTAACAATGTGTCTGGGTACTGCCCACTCTTCTCGTTATCGGGAGCCGCCGATCGCCTTTTTGATTCAAGTTCGATCCTGCTGCTCCTTTTGAGGGAGTTTTATGAATTATAAGCTTGCTAGAGGAGGATTAATCGCTTGTTAACAATACTTAAAAAAACCTCAATTCTTGATGTAATAATGCCTTTGATTTCCACAGTGCCTTGCAAAAGTCAAGGGGTATTGCCATTAACTTTACAAAACTCAAAGATCAGGTAATTGAAGAATAGTCATATATAGAGAGATTTTTAGGAAAACGGGTGCGAGATTTATGAGCTCGCTCGGATCGGATAGGTCGCCCGCCAAGACTCAATCGAGGGCAGACAAGTATCCGGAATTCCCGATCGGCAATTCCCCAATACTAAATTCAGTTTTGGGCTATAGTTCCCTATGAGAAGGCTTCTAGGAGTATGGTTGAGTGATTGGCATCAATTGGCACAGAACGGTTGCGCGCAGGCTGCTGGCATTGTTGGCAGCAGCAATATTAATTTTCGGTTTAGCAAGTTGTGGCGCGGGCGATCCCGAATTGCCCAAATCAGGGAACAACAGCGACTCAGCTACCGCCCCAGCAAACACAATCTCAGAGGTTTCTCCCCCAGAAGCCATTCAACAACTGCGTCAGGCTCTAGAAATATATCAGCCTCAAATTAGTATTTTGAATCCCAAACCTGACGAAGTGCTTCAAGATATAGATGTGTCCGTTCAGTTCCAAGTGAAGGACTTACCCATTTTCAAAGAGGCAAACTTGGGTTTGGGACCCCACCTGCAAGTTTTATTAGACAATCAACCTTATGCAGCAGTTTACGACATCAACCAGCCTTTAACACTCTCGGACTTAGAACCCGGAACCCATACCCTGCGGGTGTTCGCCGCTCGCCCTTGGGAAGAAAGCTTTAAAAACGAAGGTGCTTGGGCACAAACCACATTTCACGTTTTCACCAAAACAGACGACAACAATCCCGATCGAACATTACCCCTATTAACGTACAGCAGCCCCCAAGGCAGCTACGGGGCAGAACCCATCCTGCTCGACTTTTACTTGACAAATGCTCCCCCGCACCAAGCGGCGCAAGAAAATTCCCAAGATGAAATACTCGATTGGAAAATTCGAGCCACAGTCAACGGCCAAAGCTTTGCGATCGACCAATGGCAACCTATATATCTTAAAGGATTCAAGCCTGGGAAAAACTGGGTACACCTAGAATTTCTCGACGAAAGGGGAAATAGCGTCAAAAACGCCTTTAACAATACAGTCAGACTAATAAATTACCAACCGCAAGGGCAAGATACTCTTTCAAAATTAGTGCGGGGCGAACTCACAACAGCAGAAGCTAGCAGTATAGTCGATCGCACCTACCAATCCCCCAAACC
>NZ_JADEWV010000422.1 GCF_015207455.1 Microcoleus sp. LEGE 07076 | reverse complement strand
TTTGAGGCTCAATCCTCGTTCGATCGCGATCGCGCGAATTCCCTCCCATCCCACCGACGTTACCTGGATATTCCTTTGCTTCTTGGGTTCTTCATAGCGAGGTTGCCCGCCTGAGCGGTTGAGATTGGCTAACGAGTTGGGATGAGGCTGGATTCCTTTACTAGGTGGCATAGCGTCGATAACGTTTCCCTTTTTCAACTATTTTCGCATTTTCTTGACGGTTTTCGACAGTCGCTATGTTATCGTTGAATAATTAAACGAAAATTCAGCCCGCGCCTAGCCATAACCTGCGTGCAAGAGTCAGCGCGGGCGCGATTGGCATGAGACAAGCAAGTCAGGAATGCGTCAAATGCAATCAGAAGCCGACAATCAGGAGCAACAACCGTTAATCGTTTTGCCAGGGGGTGTTGGTGTGTACACCTCCTCCGTTGCGGAAGAACTGCGGATAGACTGTGAATTCCAATCCCTCATCCCTCCCCTAAGTAAGGGCGAAAAAGCAGCCCTGCAAGCCAGTATTCTGGAGGAAGGATGCCGCGACCCGTTAGTAGTCTGGGCCGAGGAAAAGCTTCTCATCGACGGTCATAACAGGTACGCTATATGTACCGCGCACGGCATACCCTACCAAATTGTAGAGATATCTTTTGACAGCCGGAACGCAGTCAAGGTCTGGACGATCGCCAACCAGCTCGGGCGGCGCAGCTTGACACCAGAATCTGTTAGTTACCTGCGCGGCACGTGGTACGAGCTGACCAAGCAATCTCACGGGGGCAAGCGTTCGGCAAGCTGTCAAAATGACCACTTGACAGACAAAACAGTGCCAGAGGGAGCAAGCTGTCAAAATGGCAGCTTGACAGACAAAACAGTGCCAGAAAGAGCAAGCTGTCAAAATGGCAGCTTGACAGACAAAACAGCACGAGAGTTGGGAGAACGGTTCAAAGCTTCCCCCCGAACGATTTACCGGGATGCCAAATTTACTCGAGCTGTGGATGCCCTGAGTTCTATTGGAGGAGAGGATATGAAGTGGAAAATACTGAATCGCTCTGCTGGACTGACCAAAAAAGAAGTTATTGCCTTAGCCGCTGAGGTTAAGAGCCGCCCAACTAAAGTTGCCAAAACTTTACAGGGGCGCGACCGACAAGTAAAAACTGAAGGTGAACCTACCATCGCCCACCACCTGACGCTCAAAATTGGTTCCTTGGTGGAAGTGTACGCGCCCGATCGCCAAGACGTTAACGGCAGGTTGGGGCGCATTCAGTCAGTGGGCGAGAAAACGGCTACCGTGTGGATGCGGCACATCCCTACTCTTGCCATGAATTTGCATACCTTCAAACACTCAGCTCTCACCGCTGTGCCGTTAGACAATCAACCGGAAACTCGAGAAATTTGCGATCGCATCGATCGACTTCACCAACTAGGAAATCTCGATCCGTTTGAGATAGAAATTCTGAACTTGTTAGAAAGAACAACGGCTCTTACTCCCACCGAATTGCAGTATTTAGAACAGATTGAGAACAGACACAAGCTTGATTGAGTGCCTCACAACTATTCTTCCTTTTGAAGACAGCAATAATTTCGGAAATTTTAGTTGATTCACTGGACAGTTCAAACACTGAGTCAATCAATTTTTGTTGAGCTGCTAATTGTTGCAGTGAATAACAAGCTATTGCTCGCACTCGCTCTGGAGACTTGCTAGCATTTTTGGCAGCAAACGGTCCCCAGAAAGCACTCAGTACAATCTTAATCTGTTCCGATATTGGGTATGTTTGACTCAAACAGTAATCCCAAACCATCTCATCCAATGGGTCGTTTAGTGCAACTAAAACACCCGATATTTGCGACTGCACTTGCTTCTGATTTTGGTCAGGTAACGGCTGATTGTTCAAATTGGCAATCATAGATTTCTCCTGTTAAGCTAACTTATTTACATCCCATTCTCGATTTTAGTATTTGCCCTCAAGGAACAAACTCTCGTTCTTGAGGGGAGCGAATCCACAAAGTACAAAATCCTTTTTGTGCAGGTTTACCCTCTACTGTCAGCGTCACCCCCAATCGATTTATCTCAGTTTCACACAGTTTTTTGCCACCTTTCTCGCTCAACAAAGCTTGATTCCAGCTCATAAATTGGCGAGCATATTTCCCTTCATTGCTTGTTGCCCACTGAAT
>NZ_JADEWV010000102.1 GCF_015207455.1 Microcoleus sp. LEGE 07076 | reverse complement strand
GGACTAAAGTCCTCAGCCGTCAAGGACTAAAGTCCGAACGATCAAACATTCTGCCCAAACTCACCAATGACTCATGACTAATGACTCATGACTCATTGCTAGCTGCGATTTGACTCAAGCGTTTGAGGATTCGGAGTACATCATGTAAATTATTAGTGCGATTGCTAATTCCAAATAAATCAGATGTGCTATATCGAGGTGATTCTCCTCTCACTAATTTAACAAAGATGAAACTGCCACCTGTAGCAATCATGCCGTAACTAGGTTTGTCGGGGTTGGGATTTGCCAGCATATAAGCTAAGATTTGCGCCAATCCCGCTTCGATGGAAAACGAAACTCGTTTCGATTCTATTACCATCAGCCACAACTGGTCTTTTAAAACTAAAGTGTCGAGGCTGCCTTTGATGATAACCCCTCGATCTTCTTCGGAAATTTCAACAGATTTTTCCGGCTTAATGTAAAATGGATGCAGGTAAAATTCGCCGGTGAACAGTAGCGGAGAGACGATCGACAAACTGATGGTTTTTTCCAGCAACGGCGGATGTTCCAGTAAATTGAAATAGTCGGCTTTAATTTGGTCTAGTTGTTTTTTCTGAAAGTCCGTAATTTCTGGCAACTCGTCTTGCCATTCTCTAAAAAAATGATCATCTGTGACAAGTTGCAGGTCAAAAAGTGTTTTTAATTCTTCTAACGTGACATTTTTAGCTTGAATAGTTTGAACCATAACTAAGCCCGGCTAATTTTAGGAATAGTTACAATTATATCAAATTCAGGGAGCGCTGTGATACGATGCAGAAATTTCTGTCAATAAAATGCCGATAATTTTGGGGATATTCTGCAAGTAATATTCAATAAAATCGATACTAAGAACTTGTTTCTCTAACTTCATAAACTTCCAAATGTTACCGGATGTCACAACCCCGTAAATAATGCGAATATTATTTCCTTCTTGTTCGTTAAATAATTGGGCTGCTACCATTTCTGCCGCGCACTGTCCCAAACCGCTGTTAATATTTTCCTTCTTGGCTTCGACTAGCGTCACAACTGGCGATCGAATAAACAAAAGTTCAGAGTCTTGGCTGATTAAAAAATCACAAGTTCCATTCAATCCTAACTCAGGTGCAACATTAAAGTCAGTTCCTGAAAATAAACTGATTCTATCTTGCAATTGCCTCCTCAGTTCTAGCAAAATAGGAGCAATAATGAGTTCGGATCGCGCTTTTTCTGTGTTGATGGCTAGGGCTAAAGGTACGTTGTATTCGAGGGTTTGTCTCAAGATTTCGCTGCATTGAGCTTCAGCAGAGTGGGCAAATAAGTTAATTTTTTCTGATGTAGTTAGGTTAAAGGTTTTCAACACTCGATCTAAGCTAAATTCGCTGTAGGACATGGTTTAATATATTTGGGGAATTGGGCATAGGGCATTGAGCGGAGGGATTCCACTGATTCCTAGGCTCTGCCTCGCTTTTAACTGGTTAACTGTTTCTTAGGCTGTGCCTGGAAGAAACAATAAAAATCAATTCCAAATCTTTTGCAAATTGAGCACAAAACCCGGCAAAACATCTTCCCCAGAAAGAGTTTGAGGAGATTGCAAAACTTCTACACTTCTACCGAGGCGGTAAATTTCAACTTCCCGTTTTTTGCGGTTAATCAGCCAACCCAAACGGCAGCCGTTTTCTATATATTCTTGCATTTTTTCTTGCGTCTTTTTCAAGCTGTCGCTGGGGGAGACTAATTCAATGACAAAATCGGGACAAAGTGGGATGAATTTTTCTCTTTGTTCGGGTGTTAAAGCTTGCCAGCGCGATTTTTCTACCCAAGAAGCATCGGGAGAGCGATCGGCTTTGTTGGGCAGAGTAAATCCTGTGGAGGAATCAAACACTTCGCCGAGTTCGGTTTGTTCGTTCCAAATTCCTACCTGTAAGTTAAGTTTTGAGTTGCGTTTGCCTGTTTCTCCTCCGGTTGGCGGCATGGCGATTAATTCTCCATTGGCGCTGCGTTCTAATTTTAAATCGGGGTTTGATTCGCACAGTTGGTAGAACTGTTCGGAAGTTAGTTTAATTATGGAGTTGAGGTTTAAGGTGATAGCAGTCATTGTTATTTACCTGCTGTTTGTATAAACTTGATTAAGAATTAAAAATGAAATATTCCATTTTTAATTCTTAATTATTAACTTCTAATTCTACTGCAATTGTTTGATTCTGTTGAGCGCGTCTTGATACGCACTTGTTCTCCCGCCTTGCTTGTAAAGTTCTGCTGATTTCTGAAAGTCGGCAATTGCTTTGGGTTTGTCCTTTGTTGCCAGGTAAGCTAAACCTCGGTTGTAGTATGCGTCGGCAAAACCGGGGTTGGCTGCGATCGCCTGGGTGTATGCTTGAATAGCAGTGGAACCGCGAGTGGGATCGAGATCGGGCAAGTCGGCAGTGATGAAAGTGCGGGCGTTACCGATATTAAAATACAATTCTGGGGTATATTTGGGCTTGAAAGCCAGTGCTCTGTTGAAATCGGCGATCGCCTCCCAAGCATCTCCTTCATCTAACCGCGAAAGTCCTCGAAAATAATAGGCTTGGGCATCTTGCGGATTGGCGGTGGATACCGGGCCGATAGTTGCGGGAGTGTTGTCTACTTTCAACTCAGATTTGTTCATTCCCGCCGCCACTAACTTGGCGATAAATGTATTGATTGGAACTGCTGCATTAAATCCGGTTTTAATCGGGGCGACTTCGCCGGAACTAGTTTGGGCAAAACCGAATTCGCCTTGTCCGTGCAAACCGACGACTCGGCCTTCGGAGTCGAAAACTGGCCCGCCACTCATACCGCTCCAAGTTACTGCCTGATACCGCAAATTGTAGCCTTCGGGGCGGTTGTGCGGGCGGCTGGTGACGAGTCCGGGAGAGAGTTCGGGTTCTCTTTCTGCGCCGAACAGTCCGCCCGTAGCGGGATAGCCGTAAACGTAGATTTGACTGCCGATGACGGCTAGATCGGAATCTGCGATCGTCGCGACTGGATATTCTTCGGGACTTTCAAATTTGACTACGGCTAAATCTGGGTCTGTTGGTGCTGTTTGCAAGCGACTGACTGCGGTTGCTTGATAGTTTTTGCCGATCGATGTGCGAACTGTGTATTTCACGTCTGCTTTTTCTACGACGTGGTTGACTGTTAAAACTGTGTAAGTTTTGCCTGTTTTGGCAATAATTACGCCTGAACCGTCTCCTAGGGAACTGTTAATTTGTACTGTCAGCGGGCCGGCAATGTTGGCGACTTCTTGGGCCGTTTTGGCGATCGCGGGCTGGCTGATGACTATGGTTAAGGCTGCGGTAGTTCCTGCTAGCACGCTGCTTAAGGTGTCGAAACGAGAAAAATTTTTATTCATGGTATTGGGAATTGGTAGTTGGGTAGCCGGAGTTGGCAAGCGGGCGATCGGTTTGTGCTTTTTTTAGTTTGATTTAATGGCTTGACCCAAACCCGGTCGGCTTTGTTATTTAGTGATAATTTTACTCGCTATTTTGTTCCCCGATTGTCTCTAAAAATGTAGAGTTCTTGCTGCCAACCTTACTTTTCAAAACTTAACAATACATAATAAGAACTCGGTACTGAGTTCTTTTTTTGTCATGGTTCCCCGTGCGACTCGCATGACTAAATCGTATGCTAGCTCGTCGGTCAAATTCAAAGTGCAGCCATTCTAACGCAAAAAGGTATCCGCCACCGCAAAAGCCGATCGCTTGTTACCGTCAATAAACGGATGATTCATCGCTATGTGATAGAGATAAGCAGCAGCTTGTTCGGCAATTTTCTGATGCAACAATTGACCGCAAAAAGTTGCTTGCGGTTGAGCTAAAGCCGACTCTAGCAAGCCTTCGTCTCTGACACCGGGAGTGCCACCAAAGCTAGAAATTTGGTCGTCATGGAGTTCTAGCACTTCCTCTAAAGATATAAATTTAGGAGTTTGCAAGGCGACGGTAAACCTCCTCTCGTTCTTTTTTAGATGCTAAATAAGCTTTCCAAACATCGCTCTTTTGCGTTTTAGTGCTGTGCTTTGTCTGTAAAGTGAGGACAAACTCAAGCACTTCTTCCATTGCGGATTCTGGTACTCGATCGAGTTCTTGGAGAATCTGTTCTTTTGTAGTCATGTTTCCTCCTAATTACCTTACAACCAGTTTACAACTGATCTCGCCTTCTTAGTCCGCGGAGGCGGACTTTGTGTGTGTAGCCGCGGTTGCAACCGCCGGGTGATTTTTGATATTCTGGTTTGTCTGTGTAGTCGCGGTTTCAACCGCCGAGTTATCTTGGATATTCTGCCGCCCATTGGACGATCGCCTCAGTCAGCCCATCCAACGTATATTCCTGAGCTTCCACATCTAACTTGCCCAATAAATTATAGCAACTTTTGGAAGTTTCGGGCCCGATCGAGGCGATGCAAACATTTTCTAACCAATCTTCAGACAAAGACAATTCTGGGTTTTTTCCTATGAGATTGCAAAAGTTATGCACGGTTTTGGAACTGGCAAAGGTTATGATATTTACGGCTTGATTTTGAAGTGCTGCTAGGGCGAGCGGAGCGATTGTTTCGGGACAGCAAGATTGGTAAGCTGGTACTTCGATTACTTGCGCTCCTTTGGTAGTGAATTCTTTGACTAAAACTTCTCTCCCGCCGCTTTCTACTCGGGGAAATAGGATTTTGCAGTTTGTAGGGGCGGTGCCCCCGCGCCCGCCCTCCCAGGGGAAGTTTTCGACTAGGGAATCGGCGACAAAGTTGGGGGGGATAAAGTCTGGTTGTAGAGAGTGCGATCGCAAACTTTCTGCGGTTTTTTTCCCCACAACTGCGATTTTAATGCCAAACAAGCTGCGCGCGTCTTTGCCTTTTGCTTGCAATCGTTGAAAAAACCAGTCTACAGCGTTGTGGGAAGTCAGAATTAACCAGTGAAAGCTTGACAATTGTGCGATCGCCCTGTCTAATGGTTCCCAACTCGAAGGTGGCCCAATTACCAAGGCGGGCATTTCGATCGCGCGCGCTCCTAGTTGCTGGAGTCGATCGCTAAATTCACCCGACTGGGAAGCAGCCCGCGTGACTAAAATGGTTTTTCCTGCTAGTAGCTGGCTGTTGTTAGAGGTGACTGGTGTATCGCTCATGTTTGTGCTTTCTGGCCCAATTAAATATTCGCGCAATCTGACTGCTTCGCCAATGATTATCGCACAAGGCGACAGAGATTGACCTGCTGTTTGCTGTACGATATCGGAGAGACTACCCAGCCAAATTTGCTGTTCGGGGCGGCCGCAATCTCGGATAATTGCGATCGGTGTTTCGGGCGATCGTCCGTGTTTTTGCAGTTGCCAAATAATCTCGCTTAAATTGCGCCCTCCCATCAATATTACCAAAGTTTCAATCCGCACTAACGCTTCCCATTCCAAAGCATCCGGTTCGTGCCCGCTCATCACTGCAAAACAGCGGCTCATCACCGGATCTGTGAGGGGAATGCCTGCTAGTAAAGGGGCGGCTAATGCTGATGAAATTCCGGGTACAACTTCAAACTCGCAGCCGGCTGCTATCAATGCTTGAATTTCGGAACTGGAGCGACCAAAAATAAACGGATCGCCGCTTTTTAGGCGCACGACTTGTTTGCCTAGCTGGCAATGTTTTACCAGCAAGCGGTTAATTTCTTCCTGCTGGGTGGAAGGTTTGCCCCCGCGTTTTCCGACTTCGATTTTCAGACAAGTTACTGGGATTAATTCGAGTTGCGGGATGTCGATGAGAGCGTCGTAAATTAAAACTTCGGCTTGGGATAGCAGTTTGTGCGATCGCACTGTCATCAAGTCACAATCTCCAGGCCCCGCGCCGACCAGATAAACTTTTCCTTTTCGGTGTTTCATAAGTCATCCTCGATAGTATAATTTAAGGAAGAAGTCATTAGTCATTAGTCCAACGTCATTAGTCCAACGTCATGTTTGGCTGTCCTCCCCAAGCTTTCCGTCCAACGTTATCAGGAAGAAGGAAGAAGGAAAAAGGAGCAATCATGAAATAACAAATAACAAATAACAAATAACTAATGCCCAATTCCCTGTTTGGCCAATGCCCAATTCCCAATTCCCAACCAAAAATCCTATATTTATGCAGATTATCATCATTACGGCCGCCGATGCAAATTACTTTGAACTGGTGCGAGGCACTATTTTATCGGTGCGGGAAAAACCCGAGAGTAACAATGTGGCGATCGGCTTTTTCGATCTCGGCTGTACCCCCGAACAATTGCACTGGCTGGAAACACAAGTTAATATCATTAAAAAACCCGATTGGGAATTTGACTTTCCCGGCAAAAATGCAGCCCCTCACTATCTTAAAGGACTTTTAGCACGTCCGTTTCTGCGCCGCTACTTCCCAGATTTTGACATCTACCTGTGGATAGATGCCGATGCTTGGGTGCAAGATTGGCAAGCTGTTGAACTGTTAGTTAAAGGCGCGGCCAAACGCGGTTTAGCAGTTGTTCCCGAATTAGATAGAGGCTATTATTTAGCTTACGGCAAACTGCCTTGGTATTGGCAATTCGTTTCCCGCGATTATCAAGCAGCTTTTGGCGAAGAAGTTGCCCAACAGTTGCACAGCTATCCCACCATCAATGCAGGTATTTTCGCGCTGCAAAAAGATGCCCCGCACTGGGAACTTTGGGCCGAATATCTGGAACAGGGATTGCAGCGGCACGTTTCCTTAATGACAGATCAGATAGCTTTAAATCGGTTGGTTTACGGCACTGAAATGTTTGACAAAACAGAGATGCTGCCGGCTCGGTGCAACTGGAGCTGCAACTTTGGTTTGCCCGTCTGGGACAAGCAGCGAGCCTGTTTTGTGGAGCCGTATTTACCGCAGGAGGCGATCGGCATTCTGCACATCACCGGTCACAAGCACGACTTAGTAAAATTAGCAACAACAGACGGGGATACGGTAGAAATAAGCCTCCGCTACCAACCTATACAAACACCAAAAAATCAACAATTCACACAAAAAAATATGACATTACCAGCAAACTCGGAAATCGCAAACAATACTTTGTTACCCGCCGGAGATTACGTCTCGCCCGGATTAAAAATTATTCTCCCAGATGCTTACTTTCCCAACATGATTGTCGGCGATACTAAAACTTGTTCGTGGCCCTACCTGCGCCGGGAAATTCAGCACAATTGGTATGTCGATCGTCGCGCTAATTCAGTCGGATTTCTCAGCCGCGACGAAGCACACATTCTGTACAATACGGCCCTGCAATTTGCCGGAAAAAAAGCCTTAGAAATCGGCTGCTGGCTGGGATGGTCTGCCTGTCATTTAGCCCTCGCAGGAGTTGAATTAGAGGTAGTCGATCCGCTGTTAGAAACAGAGAACATCAGACAAAGCGTAATCGACTCAATTCAAGGTGCTATCAATGGGTTTGGAGTGCAAACGACGATCGAGCTAATTCCCGGTTACAGCCCTCAGAGAGTACAAGAATTTGCCGCTCAATTCAACCGTAAATGGTCGTTAATTTTTATTGACGGAGAACACGAAGGTGATGGCCCCTTAAATGACGCCATTGCGTGCGAAAAGTTAGCAGAAAAAGATGCAATAATTTTGTTTCACGACTTAGCTGCGCCCGCTGTGGCGAAAGGTTTGGATTATTTAAAACAAAAAGGATGGCATACTGTAATTTATCAAACAATGCAAATTATGGGTGCAGCTTGGCGGGGGAATGTCGAGCCGATCGAACATCAACCAGATCCGAATATTTCCTGGGAGTTACCAGCACATTTGCAGAGTTATTCAGTTAGCAGTAATTCTCAAACAGCCAGCAAAACAGATCGAAACCAACAGTCATCTTATACCAAAGATTTTTACGAATTAATCGGAGAAGGGACTCGCAGTTCTGCTGGAGAAATTATTCCTTTATTGTTAGAATTGATGCAACCAGTTTGGCCGAAAAGTGTTGTGGATGTGGGTTGCGGTACGGGAAGTTGGTTAGCTGCTTTTCAAAAATTAGGAATTGCTGACTGTTTGGGAATAGATGGCGATTATGTCGATCGCACTATTTTACAAATTCCCTTAAATCAGTTCCAATCCGCCGATTTAAAGCAACCGCTACAAATAAACAGAAAGTTTGACTTAGCAATTTCTCTGGAAGTCGCGGAACACTTACCCAGTACCTGTGCAGAAAATTTTGTTAATTCCCTAACCAAACTAGCACCGATAATTCTGTTTTCGGCGGCCATACCGTTTCAAGGAGGCGTAGAACACGTTAACGAACAGTGGCCACAATATTGGGCTTACTACTTTCAACAAAACGGTTTTGTAGTAATTGACTGCTTGAGAAAAAAGATATGGAACAATGACAAAGTAGAGCCTTGGTACGCTCAAAATATCTTACTTTTTGTCAAACAAGAATACTTATCGAGATATCCGAGGTTAGTGAAGGAGTATCAAAATACCGATCTGAATCAATTAGCGATCGTCCATCCCAAGATTTATTTTTATAGCTTACAAGTGGCTCGAAAGTCTAGCGAAAATTCACACTCAAACCATCCACAAAGTGTGAAAGAAGTAACAGCTTTGTCACAAGTTAAAAATTTACCTTTGATCTCTGTGATTATTCCCTGTTACAATCAAGCTCATTTTTTGCCGGAAGCAGTAACTAGCGTGATTAACCAAAACTACAAAAATTGGGAAATAATCATTATCAATGATGGCAGTTTAGATACTACCAGCACAGTAGCCAAAAATTTGATAGCAGCAAATCCCCAGGATAAAATCATGCTACTAGAACAAGCTAATCAAGGGCTATCAATGGCGAGAAATACTGGCATAGCAGCAGCAAATGGCGAATATATCATGCCCTTGGATGCCGATGACATCTTAGCTGAAAATGCCTTGACTTGTCTTTTAGAAATATGTCTAAGATCAAAAGTACCTTGCGTAGCATTTGGTTCTTATCAACTGTTTGGCACTGAAACTCGCACCGTACCCAGTTACGATTTGTATTCGCCGGAAAATATAAAGCAATCTAATATGATTCACCCGTCTTCATTGTATCACAAATCAGTTTTGGATTTGGTCAACGGTTACAAATCTGAAATGAAAGAGGGTTACGAAGACTGGGAGTTTTGGGTTAATTGTCACAAGCACAGCATTCCATTTTTGGGAACGAGAGAAGTCGTTGTCAACTATCGGCGTGTTCATGGTTCTATGTTAGAAAAAGCTCAACAATACCATCATAAATTGGTAGCACAAATTGTTTGTTATAACCGGGAAATTTACGATATCGAAAGTGTTAAGAATGCTGAAAATATATTGGACAAAATCACAAGTTAATCTTTATTCTAAGGACTAAAGTCCTTACTACGAACCAGGTTTCTAGTGAGGACTTTAGTCCTGCTACTCGCCGATTATTTAAAGCTTCTTAATAACATCAAGAAAGCGCTTAACCTGTTTTTCCCAAGTCCAATCGAGCATAAAATTAGCCGCAGCTAAACCGCGATTTTTTGCTAGTTCGTGATTAGTATAAACTTGCTCCAAAGCATCAACGACTTCTGCAACATCCGACTCTCCCCAACCTTCTACACCGGGAAAATAAGCAGTCGGTTTCACTCGTCCCTGATGCGATAAAGGATAGCAAATATTGCTGTAAATCAAGTCTAAATGACCAGTATTTGCTGATAAAATAGTAGGAATTCCGCAGGCCATACTTTCCATTGCGACTAAATTAGTGCCGCCTTCGCAGCGGTTGGTGAAAACAGCGCAGTCGGCTTCTCGCAAAATTTGTGCGGCGAGGTGATTGGGAATTAAGCCGATGTCGATAAAAGAGTCAACTGGCAAACCGTTGGCTGCTAACCATTGGGAAATTTCTAAACTTCCGTCGCGGTTGATATTGGGAAATCCCGCAACGTTTCCGGTTTGTTCCATTCCCAGCATATATTGAGGCCAAAAGTTGTGCCAAGCTGTTAGTAACAATGCTTCTGGATGTTTGGCGCGAAATTGTTTGAAAGCGGCAATTACAATGTCTTGGCCTTTGCGATATTCTAGTTTGCCACCGGAGAAGATGACGAAGCGATCGCCAAATAGATTAGATTTGGGTGCTGGATGGAAAATTGTCGGGTCAATTCCTTGATTTACCATCGCCACATTAGTCAAGCCGCAGCTTTTCAAAACATCCGCATTCCAGTTAGAACCGGCGACAATCGCACTGTATTGCTTGGCTTTTTCTAGTGCTTCGGCTGTGATTCGCGTGTCTTCAAAAAAGATGACTCCTACTTGACAAGCGCTGGTGATTTGATTCTCAACTCCAGAGGATGCTAAATTATTCCCCAAACCGTAAAGTACGGGAAAGTTGCAGCTAATCTGTTTGTCTGGATTCGCGGTTACTAATTTCTGAAAATTTTTCTGATTTTCTATTGCGGGTAATAACAGCGATTTGTGCAGCGGATTGATTGACTCTGAGGTGATGGATGGCGGTGCTAAAAGTGCTACTTCCCAGGCGGGATTTCGCAGCAGTTGCAGTGTTAAATTCATGCCGTAAATTCCCCAGCCGCTGGTGATGCTGAGCGGCCAACTGATGCCGATTCCTGTTGTTTTTGGCGTGGTTTCTGGGGGTTGAATTTGAGGGGGGGGGATTCGTTGAGGCAGAGCCTCTGGATCTGCATTATCAGGCAGAGCCTGGTAACGAGTAATTAGCTCTTGCAAGGCTGCTTTTACTCGATCGCACACTCCATCCCAATCACCCGCTTTTTGCTGCCTAAACAACCGTACAGTGGGATACCAAGGGCTATCTTCGCGATCGAGCATCCACCGCCAATCGGGCATAAAAGACAGCAAAATCCAGACCGGTTTGCCCAACGCCCCGGCTAAATGCGCCACAGCAGTATCTACGCAAATTACTAAATCCAGTTGTGAAATAATCGCTGCCGTGTCAGCAAAATCCCCTAAATGTTCGCTCAAATCTTGAACTTGCTGTTGATGCAATAAAGTGTAATCGCTCGGTAACAAACCTTTTTGAATGCTGTAAAAACTCGCTCCCGGAACATCTAAAAACCTGACAAAATTGCTCAACTTACACGAGCGATCGTTGTTCTTGCGGTGCAGCGGCCCGCCCGCCCACACAATACCTACTTTTAGTTGATTGTTAGGTTCTAAGGAAAATTTACCATCCTTTGGCGGAGCTAAATAAGGAATATTTACAGGTATATTTTCCCAAGTCGTTCCCAAAATTCTGGGCAAACTCATTAGCGGCGCTTGTACTTGAAAATCCACCAAATCTTGCGGTTTTGTTACTACGAGATCGATACCTGCAACTTTTTCAAACAAACGCTTCAGCGACAGGTGACAAGCCACAATAACTTTGCCACCTTTTTGCTTAACTAAAGGCGCATAGCGGATAAAATGAATCGTGTCGCCCAAACCTTGTTCGGGGTGCAACAATATTGTTTTCCCCTGCAAATCGGAACCTTCCCAAAGCGGCTGCTCAAAATATCTGGGTTCTATTTGTTTAGTTTGCCAGCGCGATTCGTACTCCGCAAACCCGCGCTCAAAATTTCCAGTCAAGAGCAAAGCTAAGGCTAGTCTCAAACGCCAATTTGGCGAGTTGGGACGTAGTTGAATTGCTTTGTTGTAGAATTCGATCGCCTCTGCGACTTTTCCCTGTTCCGCGAGGGCACAACCCAAGTACAAGTTTGTTTCGCTGAGATTGGGATTAATTTCTAGGGCTTGTTTGTAGTGCGAAATAGCCTCAACTATTTGCCCGTTTTCCTGTGCGATCTCCCCTAAATAACTGTGGGCTGCTGCGCGGTTTGGCGAGGCGGCAATTAATTGTTCGTAGCGAGCGGCGGCTTCAGCTTTTTTCCCTTGTTTTCGCAAGGCATTTGCTATGTGAAAATCGACATCAAGTGCTGTCAGTTTTGGGGTGTCGGTGAGACTAGGCGGTGGCGAAGAATTCTTCGCAATAACCGAGGAGCTTGTTAACTCTTGCAAAGCTGCTTTTACCCGATCGAATACTTCCTCCCAATCGCCCGGTTTTTGCTGCCGAAACAGCCGCGCCGTCGGATACCAAGGGCTGTCTTCGCGCTGCAACATCCACCGCCAATCCGGCGTAAAACACAGCAAAATCCATACCGGTTTGCCCAAAGCACCGGCTAAGTGAGCGACAGCGGTATCAACAGAAATTACTAAATCCAGTTGCGATACCACCGCCGCAGTATCGGCAAAATCGTTCAAATTATCGCTCAAATCGATCGCAGAAGTTTGAGTTAACAAAGTACCTGAAGCGCAGCTATCCCGTAGGGAATCGCCCGCCGATAATTCTTTCTGAAGACTATAAAAACTTACGCCCGGAATATCAAACAATTTCAGAAAATAGCTTAAATAAGTCGATCGCATAAAATCCTTCAAATGTTCCGAACTTCCCGCCCACACAATTCCCACTTTCAAATTGCGATTCCCTACGGGATAGCTGCGCTTCACGGAATTTAGAGAAAATTGCCAATTCGGCGGCGCTGCTAAATAAGGAACATTTGCGGGTATAGTTTCTAAAGTTGTTCCCAGAATGTGCGGCAAACTCATCAGCGGTGCTTGCACTTGAAAATCCGGCAATTCGTCGATCCGCACCGCCACTTGCTCGATGCCAGGAATCTGCTTGAACAAACGCTTCAGTTGTTGATAGCAAGAAACGATTACTTTGCCGCCTTTTTGCTGCACAATTGTTGCGTAGCGCACAAACTGAATTGCGTCGCCCAAACCTTGTTCGCAGCGGAGCAAAATAGTTTTTCCGTGCAAATCTGAACCGTCCCAAATCGGCTGCTCAAAATTCCACCACTGCATTTTTTTGGCCCCATCGGTTTGCCAGCGCCATTCGTACTCTGCAAAACCGCGAAGCAAGTCACCTGTTAACAGCAGCGCCAAGGATAAATTGAAGTGAGCTTTAGTACAATTTTCATCTAAATTAATAGCTTGATTGTAACAGGAAATTGCCCCGATAATGTCGTCCTTAGCTTCTAAAACCGCGCCTAAATTATTGATCGCTTCCACGTAATTTGGCTGTAAAGATATTGCTGTTTCTAAGCTAACCAAAGCTTGTTCGTATTGGTGCGTTTGTAAGAATAAATTTCCCAAGTGATAATGTCCAGCAGCGCTGTCGGGTTCGAGTTCAATTGAGTGACAATAAAGACGTTTAGCTTCTTCTGGCTGATTTGTTGCTTGCATGGCTGCACCCAAATTTACAAGGGCGGGTACGTAATTGCCATTGATGGAAAGTGCTTGATTAAAACAGACGATCGCATTTGACAACTCGCCCTGCTGCTGGAGTGTCGCGCCGAGATTGTTGAGGGCTTTGACGTAAATGGGATTTAGGGCGATCGCCTTTTGAAAACAAGATACAGCATCGGCTATATTGCCTCGAGCTTGCTGCAAAATACCCAAGTTATTGTGGGATAGAGCGCAGTTCGGGTCGATTTCGATTGCGCGCTGATAATATGTTGCAGCCCCTGTTAAATCGCCTGTTTGGTGGAGCGTCACCGCTAAATTGGTGGCGACTTCGATCGAATTAGGCAGCCCAACTAAAGCATTTTCAAAATACGCGATCGCCTCGGTCAATCTTCCTTGCGATTTCAAAATATTTCCGTACTCAAACTGTTTTTTGGCAACCTCAATATTTGGCTGAATTTCTATTACTTCTAGAGCTTGATGACGCTGGAAAATGATTTCTTTTATTGCCAAACCAACCGATTCCAAAACTCCTTCCCAATCTCCCCCTGCTGACTGGCGAAACAAGCGCGCCGTCGGATACCAAGGACTATCTTCCCGTTCCAACATCCACCGCCAATCCGGCACAAAACACAGCAAAATCCACACAGGTTTACCCAAAGCACCGGCCAAGTGCGCCACAGAAGTATCTACAGAAATCACTAAATCCAGAGCCGATATTGCAGCCGCAGTATCGGCAAAGTCGTGCAAATAAGAGCTTAAATCTGCTACGGGCATTTGGTCTAACAAAGCGCGTTCTTCTGCTGTCATTTGCTTTTGCAGACTGTAAAATACCGCTCCCGGAATATTGAAGAGTTTTGCTAACAAATCTAGCGGGAACGATCGCACTTTATTTTGTGAATTTTGAGGATTTCCCGACCACACAATTCCTACTTTCAAATTAGCAGTTTGTTCCAAATTAAATTCCCCACCTGGAGGCGGAGCTAAATAAGGAACCTGGGCGGGTATAGTTTCTAAAGTTGTTCCCAAAAGGTGTGGCAAACTCATGAGGTGGGCGCGAACTTGAAAATCCGGAGCCGCTTCGGGACTAATTATTAACTCATCGATTGCCGAAACTCCTGCAAACAAGCGGTGCAAGTGTGGCAAACACCAAACAATTACTCGACCGCCTTTTTGCTTGACTAAATCTGCGTAGCGGATAAACTGAATTGCATCGCCTAAACCCTGTTCCGGGCAAAGCAAAATTGTTTTTCCTTCCAAATCTTTTCCATCCCAAACTGGCTGAATAAAGTTGTGTTGTGGAAACTGTTTTGGTTCTACCAGCAGCCGCCATTCGTACTCGGCAAAACCGCGCCCAAAATCTCCCGCCAGCAGTAATGCTAAACCTAAATTTAGGTGAGATTCTGAGCTGGCGATATTGAGTTGAACGGCTTGATTGTAATAGCTGACAGCATCTGCAAATTGTCCGCCTTGGTGAAAAATGTTTCCCAAACCGTTGAGAGAATTGACATAACCGGGTTTGAGTTCGATCGCCCGACGGTAACAATCGATCGCCTCTGCCATTTTTCCCGCTTCCTCAAAAGCTTTACCGAGATTGTTCAAAGCTTCGGGAAACTCGGGTTTCAGGCTCAAAGCTTGCTGGTAGCAGGCGATCGCATCTTGAATTTTGCCTTGTTTGTGCAGGACAATTGCCAGATTGCAGCGAGCGCCGGCACTGTCGGGAAATTTCTCAATCGCTTGCTGGCAAAAGGCTAGAGCCTCATCTAACTGATCTTGGTTTGACAGCCAATTCCCCAAAGCCAGATCGGTTGCTGCCAAATCCGGTTGCAGCGCCAGAGCTCGTTCGTAATAGGCGATCGCGCGATCGACTCGGCCCAGCCGGATCGAGGCGTATGCTAAGTTGTGCAAAGCGTCGAAATAATTTGGATCGATCGCGATCGCCCGTTCGTAATTCGCGATCGCCCGATCGTAATTCGCGCCCGTTTCCTCCCCTTGTTTCTCCAAAGCAATTCCCAAATTCAAATAAGCCGCAGCGCAATTAGGATTGACTTGAATCGCTTGCTCGTAAAGCGAGCAAGCCTCCCCCACATTCCCTTCTTCTTCCCGCAGCAGCCCCAAATTAATCAGCGCTTCGGCGCAATTCGGGTTCAAAGACAGCGCCCGCTGGTATTGTGCGATCGCCTCTGCTGTCTCCCCTGCTTCCGCCAGGGCGCTGCCCAAATTGCTCGCAGTCTCCGCAAAATTCCCGTTGATTTCTAGCGCTTTTTTGTAGTGCGCGATCGCCTCTGTCAAGCGCCCGCTGTGCTGTTTGACAACGCCTAAATTGTTGTGTGCGGCCGCATAATTGGGATCGATCCGTAGCGCCCTTTCGTAACATTCGATCGCACCGCCAAAGTTGCGCTGCTGCTGCAAATCTCTGCCCGAGCAAAACTCTGCATCCGCCTCCGCCGATGGCGCAGGTGCAGCCTCAACCAGGGCTCGCAGAGATTGCGCCACCCGGTCGAAAACGCCCTCCCAATCGCCCCGCTGAGCCTGCCGGAACAGCCGCGCCGTCGCATACCAAGGACTGTCTTCGCGCTCCAGCAGCCACCGCCAATCCGGCGAAAATGCCAGCAAAATCCACACAGGTTTGCCCAAAGCGCCCGCCAAATGGGCGACAGCGGTATCCACGCAAATTACTAAATCCAATTCGGCGATCGCAGCAGCAGTATCAGCCAAATCCCCAAAATGCGGACTCAAATCGACGATAGACGTTCCATTCAACAGCGCGCGATCGGCCTGGGAAACCTCTTTCTGCAAGCTATAAAAACTTACCCCCGAAACCTCCAAAAGTGGCAGAAACTGACTTAAACTGCAAGAACGCTGCATATTTTTGCGGTGTTTGGGATTCCCCGCCCAGACAATCCCAACTTTCAAATTGCGTCCCGGCAAAAGCCCAAATTCAGCACCCGCATTCCCAGATAAATAAGCAGTATTTGCCGGGATTGTTTCCAACCTTGTACCCAGAACATACGGCAAACTCAACATCGGTACTTGCACATCAAATTCCGGCAGCGGCTCGCCTCTAACTATTAGCAAATCAATACCTTCAACCGTTGCAAACAAACGTTGCAATTGCGGGTAACAGCCAACAATTACCCTACCGCCTTTATTTTTGACGATCGCAGCGTAGCGGATAAACTGAATCGAATCGCCCAAACCTTGTTCGGCGTGAAGCAAAATAGTCTTTCCCTGCAAATCGGAACCATCCCACAGCGGCCGGTATTCTCTCGCCGCCACTGTATTTTCCGGCCCAGTCATAAAACAGGAATGACCGATTTTAAATTCATGAATTTGCCAGCGCCACTCGTACTCGGCGAGACCATTTTCCAAATCTCCTGCCAACAGCAAAGCCAAGGACAAATTGAGGTGAGCGCTAGCATGATTTGGACTCAAAGCAATCGCCCGCTTGTAACAGGCGATCGCCTCTTCTACCGCGCCTTTTTCCAGAAACGTCCTACCTAAATTGTTAATAGCTTCCACAAAATCCGGCAGTAATTCTAGAGCTTTGTGATAATACTCCAGCGCCTCTTCTAAATTGCCCTGTTCTTGCAACACTGTTGCCAGATTGTTGTAAGCTTCCCAACTCTGCGGATTAATTTCCAGCGCCCGCCGATAGAGGTTAATCGCCTCTAAAAGTTGGCCCTTTTCTTGCACCGCCACCGCTAAATTAATCAGTGCGGGTACGAAATCTGGCTCGGCGGCAAGAGCTTGTTCGTAATGTGCGATCGCCTCTGCGATTTGACCTTTTTCCTCAAGAATTTTTGCCAAATTGTAAGCTGTTTGAGGAATATTTGGAGCCAGGGCTAAAGCTTCTCGGTAATGCGGGATAGCTGCATCTAACTCGCCACTTTCTTGTTTAAGAAAACCAAAATTAATCCGGGCTTGCACGCAATTTGGGTCGAGAAATATGATTCGTTCGTAAAGGGCGATCGCCTCTTGCTTCTCGCCTGTTTCCATCAACTTTTCGGCTTGCCGCAACCAATCCTCTAAAACAACCGAATTCTCCCCATTAATAGATGTCTCAATCCCAGGCAATTGCTTGAATGCGGAGCGGTTTGCCAGCCCTTCGCCCGCTGTCAAAAATATTTTTTGGCTATCCTCAACCAAGCTTGCGTTTGTCATTTCCAGCGCCGCAGCATCGAATGTGTTTCCCAGCGACAAACTTTTGGCATCATCGTCAGAATAAGTAGCAGAATTGGCGATCGCCAACAAACTCAAAGCCGCCTGCACATCCTGAAACAATTCTTGCCAACTTTCCGGCTGACTTTGACGGAAAAGCCTAGCAGTTGGATACCAAGGATTATCTTCGCGATCCAGCAGCCAGCGCCAGTCAGGAGCAAAAGAAAGCAGCACCCAAACCGGTTTTCCCAAAGCACCCGCCAAGTGCGCCACAGAAGTATCGACACTAATCACCAAATCCAGTTGAGATATAGCAGAAGCCGTATCAGCAAAGTCGTTCAGGTGCGGACTCAAATCCGGAACCAAGTGGTGGTTGAGCAAAGTGCGATCGCTCTCGGACAAGTTTTTTTGTAAACTATAAAAAGCAACTCCCGTCACCTCAAAAAACGGAATAAAATCGCTCAAACTGCAAGAACGCTGATTATCTTTCCGCCTGGTAGGATTTCCCGCCCAAACAATCCCCACCTTCAATTTTGCCTCAGAAGAAAGCGCAAAATTGCACTCAGCAGGCGGAGCTAAATAAGGAACATTTGCCGGGATTGTTTCCAGAGTTGTCCCCAAAATTCTAGGTAAACTCATCAGCGGTGCATGAACGTCAAATACTGGCAAACCCTCAAGACTAACTGATAAAAATTCAACGCCAGCAACAGTCGCAAACAACCGCATCAGTTCTTGATAGCAAGCCACCATGACTTTAGCGCCTCGGCTGCGAAGAATCGGCGCGTAGCGAATAAACTGAATCGAATCGCCCAAGCCTTGCTCGACGTGCAGTAAAATAGTTTTTCCCTGCAAATCCGAACCATCCCAAAGCGGCTGTTGAAATTGCCTCGGTTGTAGTTGCGGAGTGCGCCACCGCCACTCGTATTCAGCAAAACCGCGCTGATAATCTCCGAACAGCAGCAAAGTCAAGCCAAACTCTAGATGTGCGGTGGCGTTGTCTGGCTGCAATTCCAAGGCTCGACGGTGACAAGAAAAAGCTTCTTGAAAATTTCCTACATCTACCAAAGCGTGTCCGAGGTTGTTAATAGCCTCCACGAAGTCAGGCTTTAAGTTTAATGCTTGTCGGTAGTAGAATATTGCTGCTTTTGTATTACCTTGTTCGTGGTAAAATGCTCCCAAATTGTTCTGAGCGTCGGGATTGTTTGGTTCTATTTCTACAGCTTGGTGGTAGCAGTTGAAAGCTTCGGCTAATTTACCTTGCTGCTGCAAAACTCTTCCCAAACCTAGTAGAGAACCTATCAATTTAGGATTGATTTGTAAAGCCTGCAAGTAACAAGCTGCTGCCTCGTTTAAGAGATTTTTATCGAAAAATATTTTGCCTAAATTGTGCGCTGTTTCGACGAGGTTGGGGTCGCTAGCGAGGGCGGTTTGGTAATAGGCAATTGCCGAGTCTGTGTCGCCAAGTTGCTGTTTGAGCCAGCCCAATTTATTGCAGGCTAGTGCGGAATTTGGCTTGATTTTGATAACTTGTTCGTAACTGACGATCGCCCTTTGATATTCGCCCACATCCAGCAAAACATGAGCCTTATTTAAATGTGCTTCTACAAAATCGGGGTTTTGGGCGATCGCGCGATCGTAAAAGTCGATCGCCTCAGCAACTCTTCCCTGCTGTCTCAGCGCTATTCCCAACAAACAAAGCACGTTTGCTGAATCCGGCTCGACTTCTACGATTTGCCGATACAAATTTTCAGCTTCTAACAAACGCCCCGCTTGGTGATGTTCCCAAGCTCTTTTCAAACAGTCTTCTGCACTTTGTTTGACGGTGGCCAATTTTTGCGATTTTTTTTGAGAAGCCATAGTTATCTTTGTTGTTTGGGAGTTCGCTAACTTACTAATTGCCAACTTGTTCTAATTTGTTAACTCTTCCTTTCTTCTTCCCTGGGAGCATCTCTTCCGAAAAGTTTCACGCCAAATTGCGAAAATCTCGATCGCAGCGAGAAATATACGCCAGCCAGCCGGAACACCGCACCCCCAAAAAACGCTTTTTAAACACTCTATATGCTCCTTCTTCCTGATGACTAATGACGCTTGAGGGCGGGCACTCACAGGCACCGCCCCTACTGACTGTTGACTGTTGACTGTTAATTGTTAATTGTTAACTAATAACTACTGACTAATGACTGCTGACTTCTACCCTAACAAACAAGCTGCTGGAAAAATCAAATATTCTAAGAAAAACAACTTCCAGATAAATTGATAAAAATCGGCAATTTCTTTTTGCTCCTCCAAATCAATTTTCGCGCTCCAAAACCACATCAAACCCAAAGCCGCCAAATGAGAAACTCCCAGAAACACTAAATTAACATCAGACAAAACAATGACTCCCGCCCAAGTCGCGCCCACATAGCAAACAGTCAACACCCAGCGAGATAAATTAAAGACGGCCGCCTTGCCCAGCTCAATCGTAAACGTAGTAATATTGTATTGCTTGTCGCCTTCCATGTCAGGGATATCTTTGAAAATGGCGATCGCAAAAGTAAACACCACCACAAACACCGTCAGCACCCAAACTTCCGCAGGAATCGCCCAAGACAAACTCTCCCAACTCCCGCCCGAAAAAATGCTTTTCGCCCGCCCCAAACCCAAAACCCAATTAAAATGCAAAAACAGCCCTAAATTGACGATCGCCCCCCGCACCGTAAAAATGCACAGCGCCGCCCAAAAAGGAAACCGCTTCAGCCGAATTGGCGGCAGAGAATAAGCAGTCCCAATCGCCAAACTTACGCCAACTGTAGCCAGCAAAAACGGCCCTTGCCAAACAGCAATCAAAATTGCTAAAATTCCCGTTCCAACTACAATTAATTCTCCAGTTTTTCGAGAAAACGCTCCCGAGGCGAGCGGTAAATACGGCTTATTGATCTTATCAATTTCAACATCTTCTAACTGGTTCAATCCCACAATATAAATATTGCCACAAATGCAAGCCAACCAAGCCAAAGTTAGAGGCAAAAATACAGGATTCACAAACAGCCGCGCACTTTGGGCGATCGCATACAAAGCCAGCACGCTCAACGTAGTCCCCACAATAGTGTGCGGCCGAGAAAACTCCCACAATGCCCTCACCCAACTTTGCGGAGCCGAGCCATTTTTATCACTCCAAGAGTTACCAATCGAATCGTTGCCCATAAATCACACAAACGCACCAGAAATAATATTAATTAAAGTGGAAATTATCCACCTTACTTAATTGAACTTGCCGCCAGAAATATCATCGGCAGAACCCTCTTCCCTCTTCCCTCTTCCTGATGACGTTGGACGGAAAGTTCGGGGGGGGACAGCAAAACATGACGTTGGACTAATGACGTTGGACTAATAACTAATAACTAATGACGTTGGACTAATGATTTATTTTACAGCACAAATCAGCCCAAAACGAATCAATCCGCTCTCATATCCCCGGCTCATCAATCCGAGAGCAAGTGCAGCTTGAATCGTCGTCCAACCGCTCGTCAACAAACCCCAAATCGCGCTCGGAGTCAAAGCAGAATCGATCACCACATCCCAAAAAGGAGCAACAGCCTTTGACCAATCAGCGCTGCGAATACTTGTAAAAGGCAAACTGCGGACAATTTCCTCATATTCCGGCAAAGAAATCACATAAGGCAAAGCATAAACCCGGTAAATTTCTGCCAACTCCTTTCTCTCTGCACCAGTCAATTCTCCCGCCGTTTCTCCCACCGGGCGGTGACACCAAGTTGCCAAAATCAAAGTTCCTCCCGGCTTGAGCACGCGGCAGCATTCCTGCAAAAACTTAATTTTGTCTGGCATATGTTCGCCACTTTCGAGCGACCAAACCAAGTCGAACGACTCATCAGGAAAAGGCATATTCAAAGCATCTGCTACCAAAAAGTTAACATTGCTTTCTAGTCCAGCAATTTTAGCACGTTCGGTCGCTCGGTTGGCCTGTACCGGACTCAGAGTAATGCCAGTCGCCTTAACGCTAGCGCCCGTTTTATTTGGTGCGGTCGATCGCCCAAAATCTCGATCGACCCCACCATCCGACTGTAAATTATTTGGCGCGATCGAACTAAACTTTTCAGTCAAATACAGCGTGCTACCCCCAATCCCGCAACCGACATCCAGAATCCGACAAGGTTCGCCGAGTACCTTCTCAGACGGTACTCCAGCCCAGCCCAGCAGTTCTTCTATCAAATCAATCTGAGCCTGTCGGCGCTCTTTTTTCAAATTGCCATCCGGGCCGTAGTAACCGTGGTGCATATGTTCGCCCCACACCTGTTCCCACAAACCGCTAGAAGCGTCGTATAGTTCCTGAATTTGCTGGTAAAGTGTTGATGTCATCGCCCGCTCGCAAGTTATTACAGAAATTCTACCAAAAAAATCTGGTTATATCCTAGCTTTTTTAGAGCGACTTTTCTTCTAAAAATCCTCAAGGTATTTTGTAGAAGTCTAGTAAAATCAAATCAGGAGGCGATGCAAGTATTCAATCTCACTTTTGAACTTAAACTCAAACCCACAAAACTCCAAATAGCAATTTTTGAAGTTTGGCTACAACAGTGTCGCAAGTAGAAAGGCGTAAATATTTGTAGTTGGGATGAGGCAGGAGTCAGGAGACAGAATGCAGGAGGGATGAGAGTTTTAGCCTCATTTATCTTTCTTAAGATAGTTGTGTTTTGTCCCACAGACTTACTTAAGGTTTATAACCATGCCCTGCGACGGCAACCCGGATTGGTACAATTCGCGATCCCGTCGCACTGACACTTGCTCGCCCCGCTCCAAGTTCATTATTTCCTTTGACACCCCGATACCAACTTATTTAACTCAATGCAAAGCGTTAACTGCATACATAAAAACCAGTTCTGCATTGCAGCGCATTAACGATAGATCCTTACAGCAAGTGTTGCCAAGGTTAGAAAAAGCTTTTGTCACTAATTAGGTTTAGAGCCAATTCACAACAGCTTAGTTATCCAGCGAGGACTTGCAGCCACAGGAGACAGGGTAAAGATGCTTTCGCTCGGGTAAAGCAGTTTCCCTCCCTGCCATCCCATCATCCTCATGCTTTTAAACCCTGGAGTGTCAACGTTATTTTCCCAATTTCGTCATTGAATATTGCGATTTTGTACGATCGGTCGATCGACATTCCCCAGATCGAGATATCCTGATTTCAAACCCCAAAATCGATTTGTGGGTTCCCACTCAAATCTCAAATCTAAAAATCTCAAATCTAAAACCTAAAATCGAATGACAGTCTCGCGAACCATTTGCTTGGGCTTTCTCACCGTCATTATCCTAGGTGCTCTGCTACTGATGATGCCCTTTTCCACAAATGATGGAAGTTGGAACGATCCAATCACAGCAATCTTTACCTCTACTTCCGCTGTCTGCGTCACAGGCTTGTCAGTTGTGGATGTCGGAAAATATTACTCTTTTTGGGGCCAACTGTGCCTACTTTTTCTCGTGCAAATAGGAGGCTTGGGCTACATGACAGCCACCACTTTCTTGCTGCTATTATTAGGCCGCCGCTTTGGCTTAAAAGACAAAATTGCAGGGTAAGCGCATCTAATTTGGTAGTTAAATATACAGATTATTTGGCACATTTATATAATGACAGATATCGTTTGAGCATCAGAGATGTTATCTAGTAGACTGATCAGTACAAAGTTTCTATCTTA
>NZ_JADEWV010000101.1 GCF_015207455.1 Microcoleus sp. LEGE 07076 | reverse complement strand
GGTGACGGTGGCACCGGCTCCCCCCGCTCAGGTGACGGTGGCTCCGGCTCCCCCCGCTCAGGTGACGGTGGCTACTCAAACCGCCGCAGGTTCGCCCTCGCCAACTGCTCCAGCCTCTGGTAGGGCGATCGCCACCGCCGGCAATCGAACTCCCGCCGCCGCTTCCCCTTCCCAGTCGGAGTCTCCCCAGCCCAAGATTTTGGCTCGCGAAACCGAACCGGCACCGGCTGCTGGCCAATCTGCGCCGGCACCGGCACCAGCCCAGGCACCTGCCCCCAGCAGCGCGCCGACTTCCGCGCACACGCTGGTGGGGATTTTGGAGTTGGGCGATCGATCGGCCGCTTTGTTTGAAGTAGACGGGGTAGCCCGCAGAATTTATGTGGGCGAAAGCATCGGCGCTAGCGGTTGGACTCTGGCAGAAATCAAAAATCAAGAAGCTGTGATCCGCAAGGGCGGAGATGTGCGATCGGTTTTTGTCGGCCAAAAGTTTTAATTAGTCAGTTGTGAGTTATCAGTTGTCAGTTGTCAGTTGTTAGTTGTTAGTTGTTAGTTGTGATTTGTCAGTTGTTAGTAGCTAATAAATTAATCACTGGGAAATCTCAACGGCAAAAAACTAACAACTAACAACAAATAACCAATAACTAATAACCAATAACCAATAACATAGGACTAATAACAAATGGGCTTATTTGACGATTTTAGCCGCTTTCTAGAAACCAGATTAGAAGAATTTTTACGCAGCAACCCCCATCTGGAATTGCAGGCAATAGAAGAACAATTGAAGGAACAAGAAGAAGACACCCTGCGACTGATTCTCGAAATCCAGAAACAAGAGAAAACACTGCAAGCAGAAATTCTGTCCGCCGCCCAAGAAATTCAGCGCTGGAACGATCGAGCAAACAAAGCAAAAGCAGCTAAAAGGCTCGATTTAGCTCAAGCAGCCCAAGAGCGGCAAGCAACTTTGCTGCGTCAGGGAAATCAGCGCTGGGGACAAATGCAGGGCTGCAAAGAACGAATTGAAAAAGCTAAAGAATTGTACCGCCAAATTCAGTCGCGGCGAAAAGAAGTCCGAGCAAAAGCAGCGGAAGCGACTGTGGCTGCGGCCGCTCAAACTACTACTAAAACAGAGCAGAATTGGGATACCAAGGGTTGGAATCAAACATATAATTATAACAGTTTTAATGCTGCCGACCCTCTCGAAGACAAGTTTCAACACTGGGAAGCTCAGGAAGAACTCGATCGCATGAAGCGCAATATAGGGAAGTAATATCAATTCCGGTTGCACTAATACATGACTGTTGAGTGTTGAGTGTTGGCTGTTGGCAGTTGGCTGTAGGCTGTTGACTGTTGACTGTTGGTTATTTGTTAATCGAATCATCACATATTGTAGGGACAATTCATCGATTGCCCCTACAATATGTGATGCTAATTAATCGGTTCGCATCCCACTACAAGAGAGCAAAATCTGTAGCAGTAATCAGGCTTGTCGGCACATTGCTGAGAGTCGCCAAAAGTTGACCCGAACCGGTAACTCGGATCAGAGTAGAACTATTCTCCGCCACAATGCTCAGTTGCGAGAAATTCAGACCGCCCATTAAGCCGATCGAATCAGTGCCATCCTGAAAGTCTAAAATAGTCTCGCTGCCGAGGTCAATACCCAACATAAATCGATCGCTCCCAGTACCTCCAATCAGAGTATTACTAACAGTGAATATCGCCAAGGTGTGCGCGTAATTTGCCATTACCTCTGGCTCGATCGCCAATCCCGTCTTAATTGCTCCCGTAGCGTACTCAAGCAACCAGTTTCCACCTTTTTGCGCGTTCCCGGTAGCATCGGCCGAAGCAGCAATCTTCGCTTTTGTTAACTTGCTCAGTTGTTGTACAAAAGCTGCTCCTTTTTCACCCGCTGCTACGTTACAGCCGTATAGCAGAATTTCAAATCGATGTTGAATTGAATTCACAGATGCCGAAAACCACCGCTGCAAACAATCGCGATACGTTTCTAAATTGTCTAAATTCAGGTTAGTTTGCCCTAGCTGCAAACTTCCCGATTCTCCGTGAGAAATAATGTGAACGCTCTCGATGTTGTTGCGGCCGTGCAATGCTTGAGAAATTTGTGCGATGCCGTCGCCAGCCCGATCGACTAAAATAACCTCTATCCCCGGTTTTACACCCGCAGCCAGACTCTGCCAATCTTCAACTGCTGCATCTACAAATACTATTTGGTTTTTCATAATTTTCTTTCCCTCATGCACCTAAGTAGGTTTTCAAATTGTTGCTTTCGTGCGATCGTCCTCCCAACTTCGGGCCACAAATACCGCTACCACAAAACCAGCCTTCTACTCAATAAAAGTTGCACAGCCCAAGCTTGACAATTATTTGTTTTTGTGATTTTTTTTAAAATTTGTTGGATATCGAAACTTGGTCGATCGCACTTTTTTATTTTCAACTTAAAAAATTAGACCCCAGGTACAGGTAGCTTGTTCCCCATTCCGGAAATCTTTCTAAAAATCTCAATATAATTTACAAAATTTAATGTTATGTTTTTGACTAAGTACAATTTTGCGATATTGAATCCAGCTATACGCAAGTTCCAAACCCAGAGAGTAGTAAGTATCCAGCAATTCTTCCAGCTCAAATATCAAACCGCAGGCCTGGGATTTTGGCAAATTCAGATTGTCGCTCATAAGATAGAGAAATAGTCGCCTTCATGGCATCATAATAAACTTGTCCCTCACATAACTGAAATCGATGACCGCTCAAAACTCCCCGGTTTCCCCCGTCACTTGGAAAGAAGACAGAGTTGTGCTAATTGACCAAAACCGACTGCCGCAAGAATACGGTGTAGTCGAAATTAGTCGCTCTCAAGATATGGCTGAGGCGATTAAAACTATGATAGTTCGCGGTGCTCCGGCGATCGGCGTAGCGGCAGCCTACGGGATGTATTTGGGGGCGCGAGAAATCGAAACGGGCGATCGCGCCGAATTTCTCGCTAAACTAGAACAAGTTGGTGAATTATTGCGATCGACCCGTCCCACAGCCGTTAATTTGTTTTGGGCAATATCGCGAATGCTCAAAACAGCCGAGAAAACTAGCGGTTCCGTCGAACAAATCCAAAAAACTTTGTTAGAAATGGCTAAAACCATTCAAGCAGAAGACTTGCAAACTTGCAAAGATATCGGCGACAAAGGCTTAGAAGTTCTGCCAGCAACACCCGAAAAATTGAACTTGCTAACTCACTGCAATGCCGGTGCATTAGCAACAGCCGGCTACGGAACAGCATTAGGTGTAATTCGTTCTGCTTGGCGAGAAGGCAGACTCGGCAGAGTTTTTGCTGACGAAACTCGCCCCCGCCTCCAAGGTGCAAAACTCACAACTTGGGAATGCGTGCAAGAAGGAATTCCCGTCACATTAATTGCCGACAATATGGCCGCGCACTGCATGAAACTCGGCATGATTCACGCAGTAGTTGTCGGTGCAGACAGAATCGCTGCCAACGGCGACGCAGCCAATAAAATTGGTACTTACAGTTTAGCAATTATCGCCAAAGCTCACAACGTCCCTTTCTATGTCGCCGCGCCTCTATCTACAATTGATTTTGAACTTTCCGACGGCAGCAAGATTCCGATTGAAGAACGCGATGCTGTGGAAATGTATCAAGTAGGAAATACGCGAATTTGTCCTGTGGGAGTCGAATTTTACAATCCCGCTTTTGACGTAACTCCTGCCGAATTAATTTCAGGAATTATCACCGAATACGGCACGGTTGCTCCTGGAAAATTGAAACAGTTTCAAGCAAAACAATTGGTTTAATTGTATGTTACTCTATCGCTCATTACACCAGTTATCTCAAAAAATAATACCGCTGTTAAAAAGCGTAACTTTTTCAGAAACAGGGCAGTGCCGTGTCCCTACCAAAACTCAAATTTTAAACAATGGTAGAAGCGGTATTGATAGCTGTCTCAACGGAAAGAAAAAAGTTGTTATAGCAACTATAACTCTGCCATTTTTTTTCGCTACAGTCGCTCGGGCTCAGTTGTCACCAACCTTAAAAGCTCAGGAATCAGCAGCTAAACAATATGTGGGAGCAATGAATAAAGCTCAGCAAGCGTACCACGCCCAGAACACAGGTTTCACAAGTTCTGTTTCTAATCTAGGTCTCGGCCGCATTAAACCTGACACAGGTAACTACAAATATTCAATTAATACGGAGAACAAAGTTGTATTTAATTATGCTGTGTCGGAGCGAGCTAATCTCAAAAGTTTTGTGGGGGGAGTTTTTTTAGTAGGAAATAAAACCCAAACAATTTTGTGTTTAAATGTGGCTCCTGGCAAGATTAAACCAGCGATTCCAACGAATGCCAATGGGGTTTTACAGTGTGCTGCTGGTACAGGAAAAGTTGCTCAATAAATTATGTCTAATTTAGCGGGTAATTTGTCGGATAATTGGATAGTAAGCGCCGATTTAGCTAAGGAATTGCTGTTAGGGAAAGCTACGCTGCTCGATGCTCGTCAACCTGTGTTAAAGTGGTTTTGCCGTCTGCGACCAGCTATTCCCGTAACTTGGCAGGAATTTGCCTGTTCCGACTTTCCCCACCAAGGCAAAATTATCGAAGACGATCCAATTTTAACCCAAAAACTTCAAGCACTGGGAATTTGTCAAGACCAACCTGTAATTGCGATCGCCGATTCTGTGAAAGGGTGGGGCGAAGACGGGCGAGTTGTTTGGATGCTGCGGACTTTGGGACACGAAAAAGCCGTTTTTGTAGATGGAGGATATCGAGCTTTCGTCAAAGCTGGAATCGATCGCACAAAGCGCACAAATCATCCACCGCCGCCAGGAGATTTTATTGTATCTCGCCGCTCGAATTGGGAAATCAATCGGGATGATTTAAAAGCTATTTTAGGCAATGCTAATTTAGCATTTATTGATGCTAGAGAACCGCGAGAATATGCAGGTAAAACGCCTTACGGAGAAAGGCGGGGCGGCCACATTCCCGGTGCGGTTCACCTCTACTACAAACAGTTAATGGATCGGCGCGGACAACTGCTGAGTCGGGGGGAAGTTGTGGCTATTTTGCAGCAGAAAGGAGTTTCGCTGTCAACTGAAATTGTGAGTTATTGTAGTGGGGGAATTAGGTCTGCATGGTTGACTTGTGTCTTGACAAGTTTCGGATTTAATGCTAAGAATTATGCAGGTTCAATGTGGGAATGGTCGGCTTCGCCTGCTGATAGCTATCCTTTGACAAAAAAATAAAACTAGCAATTAGAAATTAGTCGTAGGGTGCGTCAGAAGAGAGTCTCTCAATTATCGCTCAAAAAAACCTAGCTGACGCACCCTACTGAAGCCAATTAATCGTAGGGTGCGTCAGAAGAGAGTCTCTCAATTATCGATAAAATCAACCTAGCTGACGCACCCTACTTAAACCGTAGGGTGCGTCAGAAGAGAGTCTCTTAATTATCGATAAAATCAACCTAGCTGACGCACCCTACTGAAGCCAAAACCCAATGATTATAATGGGAATTTAACCTTGACAAACGGGCGGGCTTCAGCTTGAAGCATCTCAACCGACTTGTTCGATGTACTGAGCGAGATCGTCGCGCAGGCGGCTGAGTTCGGCTTCGGTGGTGACGCGCACCCGATCGTCCCTAACCGTAATCAGCACTTTCGCAGCAAAAGGCGTGGGCCAGATATTCGGGTTACAGAAAACCTCCAAAAATACATCCCCCGCATACCGATATTCCATCGGTTTTTGGGGAGAAGCTTTAGCGCCAGCGGTTTTGGCTGCTACGGCTTTTAAGCTGTCCATCAAAGCTGCAATTTCGCTTTGCAAATCCCGCGCGGCTTGCGGGGAAAAGCTAAAGGAGACAGAACCTTCAATTAAATTCAGTGTCAGCGGAGAAAGAGACATGGGCAATGAAATTTAACATACAATTGTTAATGATAAAAGATATAGTAACCCAAAAGAAGTACCTGCCAGCTAAATTGGACTGCGAGAATGCTATTAATTGAAATTTGTCTCAAGAAGCTCGGCTAAATTAATGAAGATAAATCTAGCAGCAACCTAGATTCTGCAATACTTTTAACTTGTGATGACTCGATCGGCTTTAAACTAGAAGCCAGAAAACTTGATGGCCGATCGAGGAGATTTTATGCTTGCCGATAACCGTTCCGAAGTCCGCAAAGTTTTAATCGTTACCTTATTGCTAAATTTGCTGGTGATGGCAATTAAAGCAGCCGTGGGATTGCTGACAGGTTCTTTGAGTTTGCTGGCAGATGCCTTGCACAGCGTCACGGACAGCGCTAATAATATTTTAGGATTGGTAACTAATCATTATGCCAATCCGCAGCCCGATCGCGATCATCCCTACGGACACCAAAAATTTGACGCTCTCGGAGCTCTCGGAATTGCTGCTTTTCTGGGAATTGCCTGTTTTGAAATTCTCAGCAGTGCTGTTCAAAGGCTGCTTAATGGCGGTAAAGTTGTCACAATATCCCCAAATGACTTGTGGATTTTGCTGCTGGTACTGGGGATTAATATTTTTGTCACTTTTTACGAGCGCAGAGTTGGAAAACGTCTCGGTAGCGCGATTTTAGTGGCAGACGCTCAACATACGATGAGTGATGTTTGGGTGACAATTATGGTAATTGCTGGGTTGATTGGTGTTTGGCAAGGGCAGGTTTTAAACATACCTCAATTGCAATCCCTGGATGTGTTTTTGTCTTTTCCTGTGGCTCTTTTGGTATTTCGCAGCGGTTGGGAGGTTTTAAAGGAAAATTTGCCTTGGTTGGTGGATGAAATGGCGATCGCCCCGGAAGTTATTCAGGCGATCGCCATGGATGTACCCGGAGTTATCAACTGTCACTCGATCGCCTCCCGCGGTGCGATCGGGCGTCAAGTGTTTATTGATATGCACATGATTGTGAATGCGGCTGATGTAGAAACTGCTCACCGGATTACAGAAGAAGTAGAAGCTCGTTTGGAAGAACGTTTCAGCCCTGTACGCATCTTAATTCACGTCGAGCCGCCGGATTACCAGAGCGATCGAATTAGCTACGAGGCTCAAGACAAGGAAGAAGCAACGGATGAGGAAAGAATAAGACCCGGCCGTTGAAACCGCGTCTATACAGACAAAATCCGAGCTGAGAGGGGTTGAAGAATGCGCGGTGAAAATTACATTTTTTCTGCAACCCGCGGAGGCGGGTTTTGTTTTTGTAAACCTGGTTTCAACCGCCGTCCGATCTTAATTTAGTTGCACTTTTCCACAGCAAAAGGGTAGTTTTCCACAGAAATCGGCAAGTTTTCCACAATAGATTTGATAATTGTCGGTAACAGACTATTGGTACAAGTTGGCAGTTTTTTGGATTTCTACGGCTATTTTCTGCCGCAAGTCCCAAGGTAGCAAAATTTCAACTTGTGAACCCAAAGCTCGCAACCATCTCAGCGGGTGGTAGTCTGTCACTCGGTAAGTGACTTGATAGTAAGCATCGTCGGCTGGGCGAGACTGGAGAGTTTTTAAGATAGCTTCTCGGTGTTCTGGGTTGGGAGTGTATTGTGCGATTAATCTGGCGGCGCGATCGCAGTCTATGGCGCTACAGGTATGGTGAATGCTGATTCCTTGCAGGTAGGATTGAGCGAAAGTGCGATCGAACCGCAATACCATCAGCGCCGTTTCTTTATAAAAATCGCAGCCCCAAGCTGCTTTTAACATATCGTTAACTGTTTTGGGAGTTGGCAGGTTATTTTCCTGATATTTTTCCTTGAGCAATTGGGGGACGCGGGTATCTTGCCAATCCAAGGATTCTAGACGTTTTGAAATTATGCGATCGAGCCGATATTTGTACCAATTAATCTCACCTTTGGGAGTGCTGCCGTAGCCGCACAAATATTTAGCTCGATCCATAAAGTAAATGCAAACAGGATAAACAACGCACTCCTTAATCAGATTTTGATGAGCGCTGCGATAAGTTAGCAGCAAAGGAGCGATATTTTCCGACTCCCAAATTTCCTGCAATTCGCTCTGAAATTGATCGACAGCATCTTCTAGGCTGCTAGATTCGGGCACGAGATAATCAACGTACAAAAAGACACGGTGATTATCTTCATCTCCTGCTGCTGAAACTTGTTCCGCCAACAAAGGCAAACTCGGATCGAGAAAACTAAACATATCCAAATAAATCTGGGCTTTATAACTCAAATTGCTCTCTGTATTGGAGTTGTCCAAACGAGCTAATATTGACGGAGTTGTTTGTAGTCGGCGATAATTCTTACTTCTGCCAGCATCAGAGACTCGTTGCAACCAATTCCGACTCACCAGCAAATCAAAATCATTTTGCAGAGATTTGCGAACTTGAGCAAATAACTTTTCTGCCAAGAGTTCGTCTAAATCGCGATCAGCAATTGCGATCTGTTTTTGTAAAGATTGCCGCCACTGGTTTACAGATACGTCCCATTTAATCAACCATTGTTTCGTTGTTTTGTTGCCAGCAAAATTCGGGTCTGCATAGTTAAGAATATCTTCCTGCTTTTCATCTTTGTAATTCTCGCCAAAGAAAGCTTGGCGCCAATCAGCATAAGTAAAAGAATTTGCCAGGGCATTATATCCTTCGTCGCTGTACAGCCAACTTAACAAAACCCATAACCTGATGGCGCGGGTGAGATTTTGCATTTGGTCAAGGGAACCGTTGGCTAACTGTTGTAAAATTTTGGGGTTGGGGCAGAAGGTTGGGTTCATGGTGGGTTGAGGGATTGGTGTTGTGTTTTTCTAGCGTAAGGGCGATCGGAAGGGGGTGCTTCCGATAGTATGCGATAATTTCGGAGATGAAGTGAGAAGAGCTGATGACTACTTATAAGATTGAGCTTCAGGGCGAAGTGTTAAAGATTGGATTTGGAGAAGCTGCTCAAAACGACCAAATCGTTCGAGATGCGGCGGCTCGTTTGGAGGAAATGAGCAATGCTGGGGAATTGTCGGGAGGGCGGTTAATTAAACTTAACGGGCCGGCATCAGTGCCTGTAGCCTGTGTTTTGGCTCATAAAATTTCTCATCTTTACGGTGCTGTTGGAGTTTTCGATCCGAAATTGGGAAAATATGTAATTGCAATTACTCACAATCCAGAGTATAATCTGGGTGACTTAGTTGATTGATAGTTCGCTAGGTAATAGAGGAAGTTTTAGATATGACATCACAAGAAGTTGCTCTTCAAGTTATCCAGCAAGCCATCTGCGCTTTAGCAGGTTGGGCTGATTGCACATTGCCGGATGGATGTCAACTTTCAACAGAACATCCAGCCGTGACTAAAGCAAAAGAATTATTATCATGGCACGATGATACCCAAATAAGTTACTTGAATTTGCTATTTGATTCCGTCAAATTTCCCGATAGCAGCAAAGACAGAGATTTTGAAACTCACTATTGTCCAGCGGTGGCGATAGACTCTAGCGATGATTCTTACCCGTCTATTCCTTATCCGCTGACAGCACATCCCAATTTAGAAGCATATAAAACAATTGTCAAACCAGAGTTAAAAAACATTCGAGAAGAAGACTGGCAAAACTTATCGCTGCTAACTCTGATTTTAGAGAAGTACGGTTCTTGTCTGAGTTTTGGCGAGCCGGATATTGCTTTGATAGATATGGTGCGATCGACTGCGGCCGTAGCATCTGCTTTAGTAGATGACCCCGAAGCGCAAGATATCAGTTTAATTGCTGGCGATTTATCGGGAATTCAAAAATTTATCTACACCATTGCTTCTGACGGTGCGCTGAAATCTCTCCGCGCTCGAAGTTTTTATCTGGAATTAGTCACTGAAGAAATTGTTCAGCAACTTCTGGAAGAGTTAAATTTACCCCGTACTAATATCATTTATGCGGGTGGCGGTAATTTATATGTGCTGGCATCAAATGATACAAGCAAGGTCAAAGCTGCTTTAGATACTATTCGAAAGCGCTTTAATAAGTGGCTAAAAAACACGTTTCAAGGTAAACTATTTTTAGCTATCGATTATTTACCTGTGCCAACTACTGCTCTCAAAAATTACGAATTTGCCGAAATATGGACGGAAGTAACTAAGAACCTCGCCAAGCAGAAACTCCGCAAGTTTGAAGGTGACATTCATGACTTTATCCAACCCAAACCGAGTCATGAACCTTGCCGAGTTTGCCACCGTGATGATTTACAGAGTCTCAAAAGTTTAAATCGCCGTGAGCCTGATTCATCTCGTGCTTGTTGGATGTGTCGCACCATGTTTGAGCTGGGGGATGAATTGTTTGATGTTAAGGCAATAGTGCGCTCAAAGCGATCGAACATTAAAGGCGGAGTAGGCAGAATTTATTTGCCCAATTATTATTACTACTTTTTTCCTGAATGCGAGGGAGCTTTAGAAGTAGCTAAAAATGATGAAACAGTCTTGCTGGTTAACGATTGGAGTTTAAAAAAATATCATAAAAATAATGCTGTGCCGCTTTTGTTAGGAAACTATGCCCAGCGGAGCGAAGAAAAAGAAAAATACCAAAAAAAGGCTGGATTTTTACGAGCGAATGAGATGGCTCAGAAGGCCGAGGGTATTGCTAGAGTTGGCTATTTGCGGATGGATGTAGATAGGCTGGGGAGAATTTTTGCTGAAGGTTTGGGTAAAAATCAAACGTTACCGAGATTGGCTGGACTTTCTCGCCAAATGAGTTACTTTTTTAAAGTCTATCTCAACAGTTTGGCAGAAAACCGCAAGGAGAATTTACTCGCAGCTCGAAACAGTGTTAAAATTTTAGACAATGCAAAATGCTTGACAGAGGACGATCGCCCAAATCTCCTGTTCATCTACGCGGGTGGCGACGATCTATTTGTCAGCGGTGCATGGAATGAGATAGTTGAATTTGCCTTTGACGTTTACCAGTGTTTCCGAGCTTATACGGGGAAAAATCCAGATATTACTTTATCTGGGGGAATTAGCATCGATGGTGCTAAATTTCCTCTCTATCAAGCGGCTAAAACATCGGGCGAAGCGGAAGAAGCTGCTAAAGGTAATGGCCGCGATAGTTTAGGTTTGTTTGGAGGTAAGTTTAAATGGGATGAATGGTTTGGAATTCAAGAAAACATGACTGTTATAGACGAGGAGATTAGAAACTACTTAAGTCCAGAAGTTAAACCGGAGTTGTGGGGGATATTTCCCATCGTCGAGCAACTTAAAAATCTCGACATCAACCACTCGCATAGTTTTATTCGCAACCTGTTGTTGACTGCTGAACTTCAAGAAAATATGCTGAAAAAAATTCAGGATCGATCCGAAGAGCAACAAAGGGAAATTCGTTACTACTTACATTTGCCTAAAATAGTTTATACTCTGGCGCGACTTCCCAGTCAAGTCCGAAACAATGATAATTTTTCCCCGGTGCGAACTTCTCTGAAAAATCCCCATAATGCGCCTTATTTTCGGGCGATCGCAACTTGGCTTGAACTACTCAACCGCTAATATAAAAATGCCTGAACCACCTAAAAAAACCAATTCTCCAAATGTCTATAATCCTCCAAATAGACAAGAAAAACAACAACTATACACCTCGACAGATAAGACGGTTCAGTCAACTGAGCAGAATTTAGAAATTACGAAAAAGATAGTCAAAACAATTACTGGATTAGAAAGTTTAAAAACTTATCCGATTCGCGACTTGGTTAAACACGCTGAGGATTTTGGCCCTTATTTGAAGCAGCAACGATTAGAAACTAATCAGGTTCGCAAGTTTCTCGACGCTGTGAACCAGATGAAAGTCACTTTGGCTCAAACGAATGACTTTTCTAAAATAGAAATAGAAGTAGTTCTCCTTAAACCGAAACTAGCCTACGCCGCGGCGAGACAAAAAGCTGCAAAACCCATGAGTGATGTGATGTCAGCGGCGATCGACAAAGTACGCAGCACCGAAGATTTTGAGCGTCTAGTTCAACTGATTGAATCAATTATTGCCTATCACAAAGCAGAAGGTGGAAAATAGCTATGCCTGTATCTCTTACACAAAAACCTTTACTCGGTAAAGTTCGCATTACCAGTACGCTTAATGTAGAAACCGGATTACACATTGGTGGAGGGGGAGAAAGTCTCGACATCGGAGGACTTGATAAACCTGTCATTCGCGATCCTTTAACTCAACATCCTTATTTACCTGGTTCGTCAATTAAAGGCAAACTGCGTTCCATTCTAGAACGATTGGAAAATAAGCCAGTGAACAGACCTGGTGGAAGCGGTACTTACCGCTATGAAAGCGATGATTTAGTAGATGGATTTACAGAAGTTAAACAAGGAAGAGAAAAACCACCTCTGCTAATTTTTTACGATGGTGCTCAAATTTGCAAAGTCTGTCGCGTTTTTGGTTCTACAGGGGTAGATTGTTGGGTGAAAACTGATGCCGTTGAGGCAGAGCAATTAGAATTAGTGAAAGACAATTCTAAGCGAAGAATTGCTAAAGCTAATGATGGCAGTAGATTGGGGAGATTTGTAGAAGAAAGAGAAGGAGAAATTGGAGAACTATACACTAAAGTTAAAGGACGGAACGCCACAGCACGTTTGATTGTTCGGGACTGTCATTTACAAAGGGAATCTGCGGAAAAACTGGAGAGGGTAAATACTGGACTCTACATGACAGAGTGGAAGTTTGAAAACGGTATCGATCGCATTACAGCGGCCGCAAATCCCAGGCAAGTAGAACGGGTTCCTGCTGGGTCAAAATTTCAGTTTGAACTGATCTACACGGTTGAAGATGCTTCTCAAGCTATTGAGGATTTGCAGAATCTGGCGATCGCACTTGCTTTATTAGAAGATGACGCTCTCGGCGGACACGGTTCTCGTGGCTATGGCAAAGTCAAATTTGCGGATTTTCAGTTCTCTTTTCGGAGTTTAAATCAATACCGTCAGATAGCCAGCGGAGAATCAGGTTTGCCACCAATTCAACCCGTGGCCAATACAGAAGCGCTTCTCGAAAACTTCGGCCGCTTCCGTGATGAAATTCAGCAACGATTGCCGCCAGGAAATGGGAGTGCAGCATGAATAACTGGAGATTAGTTAAACTCAATTTTGGTAACTCTCCCGCTCACTTTGGGGAATTGGGTATTGGGATGGAGCAGACGAGCGATCGCGTGCGTTCTGACACTTTATTTAGTGCTTGGATTAGTGCTTGCGCTCGATTGTTGGAGAAGGAGCAATTTGAGAAATTGTTGAAACGGTTTCTCAACACTTCACCGCCCGTGACGATGAGTTCGACGTTTGTCTATCGCCATCACGACAATCGTGATATTTACTATCTGCCTCGTCCCTTAAAGTTTCCTTCTAACTACCCTGCTGGTAAGGGAGACTTAGAATTTTTTAAAGCTTACAAAAAAATCAATTATCTGCCTTTGGAAGTGTGGAATAAGTGGTATCAGGGAGAGGGATTTACCCGTGAGGACAGACAAGAATTAATTGATGAGACTAACAAGAAAAAATCTCATGGCTTTTTACAAAAAGAAGGAACTTTTGACTATAAGGAAGCCTTTAAGATCGGTCAAGAACCGAAAATAGCAGTAGACCGCGTTACCAGAGCAACCAACTTTTATCATACAGGTTTTGTCCAATTCCAATGGGAGCAAAACGGTAACGATATCAAAAGCCGATCGGGTTTGTACTTCCTGCTCAACTTTTCTCAGAAAGATGAAACGTTAGAAAAGCAACTCCAGGCTGCTTTACAACTGCTTGGTGAAGAAGGAATAGGGGGCGAACGCAGCAGCGGTGCGGGACACTTTGAGGTTGAATGGTTGCCGTTACCTGAAATGTGGCAAAGAATAGTGGATTTTAAGGCAAGTCAATACACTCTAATTAGTTTATTGTGGGAGGAAGATCCATCAATACTCAAGCAATTAATTACCGAAAACAAAGATGCTTGCTATGAAATTATAGAGCGAGGAGGTTGGATCTCTGGGCAACAGTTGCGTCGCCAAATGCTGAGAATGTTTGCCGAAGGTTCGGTTTTTTCGTCGCCGCCATTAGGAAAAATTGCTGATGTTACACCTCATCAATTAATTGACAAGAAAACTAAGAAACCTAAAAAGCATCCCATCTACCGCAGCGGCATTAGTTTGAGTCTTCCTATTAAAGTCAAGAGTGAATAAATATCATGACTGCTACTTCTCACCTTGCTATCAAAAAACCTGAAGCTTCCGAATCAAGGCGGATTCAGCTAACCAGTCCTATTTTACATATCGGTTCAGAAGTATCCCGGTTAAATCCTTTTGAATATGTCCAGACATCTAAAAGAGTTTATCTCCCCGATCGAGAATCTTTAGCAAAAGTGCTACATCAGCGGGGTCGATTGGACGATTATATTCGTGCTATTGAAGAGCAGAAAAGTATTACTAAATTGCTTGAAGATGTCTTGGGCGAGCAATGGTGGAATGCTACAGGTGAAGATGGCGATCGCATTTTTCCTGAAATAGCCGTCAGTCATAAATGGACTGAAAATCCGGTGACAGATTTGCGTCCGATGATTCGCAACGGCATGGGACAATTGTATATTCCCGGTTCGTCAATTAAAGGGGCAATCAGAACTGCGATCGCCTACCATCTTCTCAAACATGAAAATAAATATCAACTACCAAAATCTGCCAGCCTTAGTGTCATAGAAATCCAATTACGAGAAAAACTTGGTAGAGGTGAATTCGCAAATCAAAATAAATATAAACAGAAATTATTAGATGATGAACTATTCATGGATAGTTTATTCACTGATTTTGAACTATCGTATCAAGGGCGATCGGTTAAGAGTAAAATCGGGCCTAACACGGACTTCATGCGAGCCATTAAAGTCACGGATTCTCAGCCTTTGCTAGAATCAAAAAGAGTCACTAAGCAAGGAAAAAATGTATTTTTAAACTTACCTATAGTTGCTGAGGTCATTGTCTCCAGTCGCTTCCCAGATTATAAAGCCAAATATCGCGCTTCGATTTATACAGAGATGGTTCGCAACGTGCAGACTGAATTCACCCTCAGTCTGGATACAGAAATGCTGAAATGGTTCACTCATAATGAAAGGATGAAAATACCGTTTAAAAATCTGGATGAACTGCTTATAATTTGTCAAGAGTTTGCTCAAGAACAATGGGATGCTGAACACGATTATTGGGACGATATCAAAAATAATCGCTCTCAAGGTAAAGACTTAAATTTTAGCTATATTCAGGAACTATACAAACCGACAGAGTGCCCTTATAGTTTAAGAGTTGGTTGGGCAAGCGGAATGTTGGGAACAACAATTGCTCTATGTTTGGACGATCGCCTTACAGCAGAAATCCGCGATACTTGTGGAATCAAAGCACCGGGTTTTGAAGCACCGAAATCGCGGCGGACTGTTGTAGCTGCTGATGGCAATATCAAATATGTTCCTGGATGGGTAAAGTTTAAGCCATGCTAATTCGTTCTACCTGGACATTAAGTTTATCCGATGCTGCTGTTTTGCCGCGCGCTTACCATTTAGAATTGGTGAAAGAGTTGCATCGGCGATTAGGATTAGAAGTAGGGAGTGAGACTCTATCTTCTGTAGGTTTTTCAGGGATTCAGGGTTTTTACCAGGTTTCCAAAGATTTTCAGACGTTTACACCAGATGAATTTTATACCTTGTCTTTGTGCGGCTTGCAGGAAAATGCTGCAAAAGCGATCGCATCCCTAAATCTCTCACCATCTCTCGAATTTCTCGGTGCTAAATTTGATATAATTAATCGAGAACATGAAATCACCAGCTACGAACAACTTTACACGGAACTGGTAGCCAATGAACCCGAACCCCTCCGCCGCTTTAACCTTAAATTTACAACTCCGACTGCTTTCGCACAAGGTTCTACTCACTTAGCTTTACCCGTCGTAAATCTGATGTTTCGCAGTTGGTTAGAAAGGTGGAATCACTTTGCTCCAGTTTATTTGGGGAGTGAGGAATTAATCGCTTATTTGAGTCAGGCTGTTTTATTAAAACACCACAAAATTCAAACGCGATCGCACCAGTTGCCGAGAGGATATGTAAACGGGTTTGTTGGCAATGTAACGCTGCAAATTCCTTACCGCACTGATTTGTTGCTGGCTAATGTTGCTAATTTGCTGATTCAATACAGTCAGTATTCAGGTACGGGAATTAAAACCCGTTTAGGAATGGGTCAAACAAAGGTTAAACTAGATATTTAAGGAGTAAATATGAAAATCATTTCCTTCCTCGGTTTGAGCAACTATGAAGAAACTACCTATATCAGTCCGATAGGTTCTGAGAAAGTTACTACACCTTTTTTTCAGGAAGCCTTAGTTGAGTTTTATCACCCAGAAACTCTCTATGTATTGCTGACTAAAACAGTGGAAACATCTATTCCAAGAGGAGCAAGCGAATCTAACTGGGAAGCGCTACACAAACGATTGAATGGCAAGGTAAGCCTGCGACCAATCAAAAATATTCCCGAACGCAACAGTCCAGAAGATGTCTGGTCGATATTTCAACAGGTGACAAACTGTTTGCAGGATGGAGATAGCGTAATATTTGACATTACTCATAGTTTTCGCTCAGTGCCTGTTGTTGCGCTAATTGCCGTTAGCTATCTGCGGGTAGTTCGTCAAGTAAAAATTGAGGGACTTCTCTACGGTGCATTTGAAGCTAAAAATAAGGAAACTAATGAAACTCCCACTTTCGATCTCTTACCTATTGTCAGTTTATTGGAATGGACAACTGCAACTGACCAATTTATTAAAACGGGCAATGGAGAAGCTTTAGCTAGTTTACTGCATAGTAGTAATTCCACTACAGAAAATTTAGCAGCAAGTATCAAAGGGATTGCTCAAGGTTTACAATTGTTGCGACCAATGGATGTAATGAGAGAATCGGCTTTGTTGCCCGATCGAATTAAAGAAGCAACACCTATTGTTTCTCAATCTGTTCCCCCCTTTGAATCATTACTAGAGCGCGTAGAGAAAGATTACGGTAAGTTTGGCTTAGTAAGCCCAGAAGATTACACCGCTAATTCTAAATTTTCTTTGGTTCGACAACTGAAGATGATCGAGTGGTATGACAAAAAAGGTCAAACGGTGCAAGCTTTATCTTTGGCACGAGAATGGTTGCCTTCATTGCTATGCTATCACTTTGAACTCGATCCTCTTGATAAACGTAATAGAGATGAAATGGAATTGCTGTTAGCAGGTGGTACTCGTAAAGGATCTAATGGCGTTCCTGATAGAAAATCGACTTACTTAGACCAATGGTTAGAGATTTCCAAGCAAACCAGAACGCAATTGACCAATCTTTGGGGTGGTCAGTCTAATTTAGCTAACCTGCGTAACGATGTACTACACGCAGGTTTTAGGAAAAATCCTAAAAGTGCAGAAAAGATTCTTGATGAAACCGATGAAATTATTGAAAAACTCAATGCGATAGCCGGAGAATGGAATTTGATAGAAAATAATGATCATTGATTGTTCTTTGTGTGTTTAAACATTGTAAGCAGATCGCCCTTCCCACTCCCCCATCCATCCCACCAAGGCCGATCGCACTTCTGATGCACTTGCAAAAAACGGCTACTCTTACAAGAAATTAACTGATTTTTCCAATATCTGATTATAATTAATATATATAGTCAGTTAAAATAAGCATAGATTGCATCAAGGAGCAAATTACGATCGCTAATCGTGAAGACTATCAAAAAATGACGGCTGAAGAATACCTAGAATGGCAAGCCAAGCAAGAACTTCGCCATGAATACATTGACGGAGAAATTCTGGCTATGACAGGAGGCTCTCTTCCTCATATCGACCTGCTGTATGAAGGTGTTAGCTTTGAACAAGAGTTAGAGGTTGACTAATTCGCCGAAGCCACAACCTCAAAAGAAGACATCGCTTGAATTTTTATCACGGCCCGCCGATTAGTTTGTCTGACTCCCGTACTAGCAATTCATTCACAATCGCCACATTATTTTTATAAATTTCCAATCGGATCGCGTTCCGGTCTGAATATTGGAAAGTTACAATATAGGTAATACCCCGATCGCGATCGGTGAAGCGGTACTGCGGTCTGCTTGTCGTACCCTTAACATCAAAACCTGTGAGGTTAATCTTACTACCATCTTGCTCGTTTTTAACGTAAAGGATGTAATAAGCCGGTTCCCACGCCCAAAAAGAAGCTTGCCACTTTGAGTTAGAAAAGGTTCCCCGAATCGAAAACTGCCCTACGGTTATCGGACAGTTGTTCACCTCGTCGTCAATTCCCTTGCTGGTATCTAAATTAGCTTGACACGGCTGGTTTGGTTTGTCTGCCCTTGCTGCAAACGATAGAGATAAACAAAGCGGTAAAGTGCAAACTGTTGCCCAGGCGATCGCTTTAATTTTTACCATGAGTTTTACCTCAGTTGTTTGTCGTTTATCCCAACAAGTTTAACTGCAACTCGTCAAAAACGTCTAGATTGTTTCACAATTTAATACAGCCACTTCTTCCACTACCCCATCCCACCAAACGCGATCGCCGTTAGGTCAGATGAATCCCAAGCAGCCCGGAATAAACTACAAGTGTTAGTATAATTTAAGCGAGGGAAAAAAATGACAAAAATTGATGGCAAAGTCAGCGATTTATTGACGACAATTCTAGCCGAACCAGAGGCAATGGTAGATGCCAATACTCCTGAAACTCTCAATCCGACTACGGCAGAGGAATTACAACAAAAATTGGAATATTTTCTCATTTTAGATAGTTTGGGAGAACTTCTTCATAAAATTCGCAGCGATCGCGGATTGACTGTTAGAGAAATGGCGCGTGAAGTGCAAAAAAGTCCTGGGCGGATATCTCAAATTGAGGGAACACGCGATCGCATAGAATTGAAAACTCTGGCGCAATATGCAAATGAGTTAGGCTATGATGTCCAAATTGCTCTCGTTCCGCGAAACGATCGCGAACCAGCTCTTTTTGCTCCCATTCCACTTTCGTAAAAAACACTAAAATCATCTCCATAAAATACGCCACCTCAATTTAGGAGGTTATTATGCCCTCCAGCGCTTACAAAACCGTCAGTTCAGTCCTCAAACAATTTCAAATTACCTACACCCAATCAAATCTCATAGTAGAAACAGAGTTTCATGTCTCCGATTATTTTCGAGAAGATTTGGAATTTACTATGCGAGAAGGAGTGGTTGACAATTCTGAATTTGCAGTTTGCGAAAATTTGATTTATCCAGTGCTCAAAGAAGTTTGGAAGCGCTATTACAGCGGATTTGTTTTGTGAGCCATCAATCTCTCACCTGCGATCGATATCTTTCTGGATTTCCTGAATATATTTTAGCTAAACGTTCTTCATTAGGAAAAGTTGTTTTTGAACAACCTTACTTTCTATTAGTTCAAGCCAAACAAGATAACTTTGAAAATGGATGGGCGCAGTGTTTGGCTGAAATGATTGCGGCACAGCGACTAAATGAAAATTCAGAGCAAGAAATATTTGGAATTGTATCTAATGGAGATGTTTGGCAATTTGGTAAACTTAAAGGGAATGTTTTTACTCGCAATCAAACGTTTTATACGATTCAAGAATTAGACAAACTTTTTGCCGTTATCAATTACGTGTTTCAACAGTGCGAATTTCTGCTGAATGCTGAAACGAGCGATCGCACTTAAACAGAGTTTGAAGTATCTCTTCCTTCTAAGTTCTATCTAGTTCATTTTCTTGACGTATCCATTGCCGTAAAGTTTGTTCCGCGCCAACCTCATCTTCCTGCGCTTGGGCCAGAAATTCATAGAGTTTTATTTTGGGAACTTGCAAAAAAGTCGGGCTAATTTCAACTTCTTGATATTCTTCGCCTTGAAGTTGATAGATGCGCCAAACCCGCCCGTTAAAACGCCAAAATTCAGCGACTCCCATACTGGCATAAAGTTCCAGTTTCTTGATATCTGTGTGCGTAATATCGATTTCTACTACTAAATCTGGTGGCGGATCTTGCTGCAAATTTACCGTTTTTCCTGCCACTAGCGGTTGGTTCTGGATGTAGTAAGCATTATCCGGTTCTGCACCCCGATCCAAATCTTCCCGATCCAGCGTTGTCGAACCCATCGTTTTAATTTTTAAACCGAGTTCTGCGACTAAAAAATAAATAAAACGTCCGATCAATTCTCGGTAAAATTCATGTTCTTCTAAAGGCATCGTAATTTCTAAAGTGCCGCGATCGTAGGTAAAATGGGCAGAGCGACTCTCGCCAATTGCACGGACAATTTGCTGATAGGCTTGCCAATTCAAGTTGTGGAAAATTACCCGTTTTTCGCCGATCGCTCGGGGTGCATTTAATAATAGAGGAGTAGTCACCATATGCAACACAGTTGACAGTTGACAGTTGACCCTTCAACTTTGTTCGGGGCGACGCAGTTGACAGATAAATTTTCTGTGTAAGTCCTGTAATTAACACAGGACTTACACACAGCATCTATCCAAATCGAAAATCAAAAATCGAAAATCGAAAATAGTATTACTCCCACTCGATCGTTCCCGGCGGCTTAGAAGTAATATCGTAAACCACCCGGTTTACCCCCTTAACTTCATTCACAATCCGGTTCGAGATCAGTTCCAGCAAATCGTAAGGAACCCGCGCCCAGTCAGCCGTCATCCCATCTTCACTGGTAATAAACCGTAGCACAATCGGGTAAGCATAAGTGCGCTGATCGCCCATCACCCCTACACTGCGAATCGGCAACAAAACTGCAAAAGCTTGCCACAGTTGGTTGTAAAGTCCGTGCCGGTTAATTTCTTGGCGCACAATCAAGTCAGCATCCCGCAAAATATTTAGTCTCTCTGCGGTAACTTCTCCGGTAATCCGAATCGCCAATCCCGGGCCGGGGAAAGGTTGTCGGTTCACAATTTCTTCTGGAAGCCCGATCGAGCGGCCGACTTTTCGCACCTCATCCTTGAACAACTTTCGCAGCGGTTCGATCAGCTTAAAGCACAAATCTTTAGGCAACCCGCCCACATTGTGGTGGCTTTTAATTTTAACAGCAACTCGTTCGCCGCTTTTCGGGTCTACATTCGTGTCAGCCGACTCAATCACATCCGGGTAAAGAGTACCTTGGGCGAGGTAATCAAAAGGGCCGAGGCGCTTCGATTCTTCTTCAAATACACTAATAAATTCGTGACCAATCCGCTTGCGTTTTACTTCAGGATCGGTAACACCTTCAAGCTTAGCCAAAAAGCGACTGCGAGCTTGAACGTACTGCACCGGAATATGGAATTGCTCTTGAAATAATTTCACCAACCGTTCCGGTTCCTGCTTCCGCATAAACCCTTGGTCGATAAACATACAAGTAAGTTGGTCGCCGATCGCCTTGTGCAGCAAGAAAGCCAAAGTCGAAGAATCAACCCCGCCGGATAGAGCCAACAAAACTCGTTGGTCTCCCACTCTGGCACGAATTTCGCGAATAGTTTCCTCAACAAAAGTAGCCGTCGTCCAAGTCGGTTCGCACTCGCAAATATGGTAAACAAAATTGCGAATCAAAGCTTGTCCGCCGATCGAGTGAACCACTTCTGGGTGAAACTGAACGCCGTACAAATTTTTCTCGTGGTGAGCAACAGCAGCAGACAAAGTATTTTCCGTGTGAGCGAGGATCTCAAAACCAGACGGCAACTCGCTACAGGAGTCTCCGTGGCTCATCCACATCGTGCTGCCTTCTTCGACATTTGTCAGCAAATCCGTAGGGTCGTCAATAAATAGCGATGCCTTGCCGTATTCGGCCAACTTAGCTCGTTCAACTGTCCCGCCGAGTTGCTTCACCATCAACTGCATCCCGTAGCAGACACCCAACACCGGTATTCCCAAATTCCAAATTTCCGGGTCGCATTGGGGAGCTCTTTCATCGTATACAGAACTCGGGCCTCCTGAAAGAATAATTCCTTTAGGATCGATCGCCTTTAACTGTTCTGCGGTAGTGCGGTAAGAAATAACTTCTGAATATACTTGAGTTTCGCGAATACGGCGAGCAATCAGTTCGGAATATTGCGAACCGAAGTCGAGAATCACAATCGTCTGGCGATCGAGGAGTCCCAGAGAAGAGTTTGTGAGGTTTGATGCAGTTTCTATTTGAGTAGTCACGGTTATTGGGTAGTTGCTAATTGCTAATTTGGCAGAAAGTAGCCGAGGTATTTGCCGCCGCTTGAGTCCTAGACCGAGCGAGGCGAGCAAGCATTAGTCACTAGGAATAAATCTTATTTATACTAGATTGCTGTCAGCGATGTTAGTCGATTAATCCAGTCGAGGGCAAGCAGAGATTTACTTCGATTCTTACCCTAATTAATTGAACTATTGCGTCACAATTTGCGTCCCGAAGCAACCTAGTATAATTAAGGTCTAGGGACAGAGAATTATTACTTTTTAAATATTATCCCTGAGCCATCTTTTAAAAAGAATTAAGGGATATTCACACTACATTAACAAATTTGCGTCAAAAATGTATCTCCTATGTCACTTTTAACAATAATTTTGCGATCGCGCCCAAACATCACCGAGCCCACGGGAATACGCTGGCTAGTGTGAGTAAAAATGCAATCGGACGATCGCAAGTCTATTTCTCGGGCAATGTCGCCGTAAATTCGATCGACCCAATTGCTACCAGTTGCCACATCCACAGCCCGCAGTTGCCCGAGAGCCTCTTCGGCCGTCGCTGCTGCAAAAATCGCGGAACACGCAGCAGCGGGCATTCGGGCCTTAGCACAATAAGCTGTGAGAATTTCCCTGCGCCCGTCGGCGAGGTGGTGATGAGTATGAAAAATCCCCGCTGCCAATTTCATCAGTTTACCGTGATAGCCAAACAGCAAAATCGATCGCACGCCCTGAACTCCAGCCTCTACGAGCAGCGGGCCCAGCCAGTTAGCAGTTTTCACCAGCCGCTGCGGATCGATCCCGAGTTGCCGCGCCAAATCCAAGCCATTTTCGCCGATGCAGAAAACTAAAGTATCAAACTGTTCGGCTTTTTGTTGCAGTTGTTCGCGATAAACTTCCAACTGTCCCGGAGCGCTCAGCGGTTGAGAAATACCCGTCGTACCCAGCAGCGAAAGTCCTTCTACGACACCGAAAGCTGCGTTAGAAGTGCGGGTTGCCAGTTTGCGCCCCGACGGCAAAATTAGAGTGACAGTAATTTTTTCTGTCGGTGCGAGTGCTCTGCCCAGATTCGATCGCAGCAGCCGCATAGCGTAATCA
>NZ_JADEWV010000421.1 GCF_015207455.1 Microcoleus sp. LEGE 07076 | reverse complement strand
GCCCTTAATCATCGCCCTAGAAAAAGGCTACTTTGCCAAATACGGCATGAAAGACGTGAAAATCACCAAACAAGCTTCTTGGCCGGTGACGCGCGACAATTTAGAACTCGGTTCCGACAAAGGCGGCATCGACGGCGCCCACATTTTATCCCCCATGCCCTATCAAATGGCATTGGGTACAATCACCAAAGGCAATCTGCCGGTGCCAATGTACATTTTGGCTCGTTTAGATGTTAACGGTCAAGGAATTTCCCTCAGCAAAAAATACCTAGATTTAAAAATAGGTACTGACTGCAAACCATTGAAAGCAGCTCTCGGCAGTGAGAAAGTGCCTATGGCTATGACCTTTCCTGGAGGCACGCACGATTTGTGGCTGCGGTATTGGCTAGCAGCCGGTGGCATCAATCCAGATACAGATGTTTCCGTGATTCCCGTACCGCCGCCCCAGATGGTAGCTAACATGAAATCCGGCAGCATGGAAGGCTTTTGCGTAGGCGAACCTTGGAACGCTCAGCTAATTTCTCAAAAGGTAGGATACAGCGCCTTAATCACCGGAGAACTTTGGAAAGACCATCCAGAAAAAGCTTTAGCTATGAGGGGAGATTGGGTTGACAAAAACCCTAAAGCTGCTAAAGCAATTACAATGGCTGTCTTAGAAGCTCAACAGTGGTGCGATAAGGCAGAAAATAAAGAAGAGATGTGTCAAATCATCGGTAAAGATAGATGGTTAAAGGTACCTGTAGCAGATATTGTCGGACGCATGAAGGGAGAAATTGACTACGGCACCGGTCGCGTTGAAGCAGCTAGTCCAGTGGCGATGAAATTCTGGATTGACAATGCTTCGTATCCCTACAAGAGCCACGATGCTTGGTTCATCGCTGAAAATATTCGTTGGGGTTATATGCCCGCAACTACCGACATCAAAGCCATAGTTGATAAAGTTAACCGTGAGGACATTTGGAAAGCAGCGGCGACAGCAATGGGTGTTCCGGCTACCGAAATTCCGACTACAACTTCTCGCGGTGTGGAAACCTTCTTTGATGGCGTGAAATTTGACGCTGATAAGCCAGAAGAATATTTGAAGGCTCTAGTAATCAAGAAAGCATAACCGAAGGCTATGCTCAGTGCTAATGGTTAACCGCAATAAATTAACCATTAGCCACTCAATCGATTCAAGATTTACAGTTTGGGCTTGGGGATTGATAACCATCCGGGAAACTATAAGATTGTTACCAAATCTCAAATTTCAAATTTAAAATTAGGTCAACGCATCTATAAGCAATTATCCATTCACTGCTAATTCCTCACAATAGAAAAATGGCAACAAATCTCTCTGTTTCTAAAAGTAAAAATCCGGTAAATTTCGTGCTGGATTTGGTTCAGAAAAACCGCAGAAAAGTGCTCCGTCCCCTAGTGGCGATCGCAGTTTTGCTGACAATTTGGCAAATCCTTTGTCACGGTGAGGGTTCATCCTTGCCCGGCCCGATTAGAGTAGTCCAAGAAACCTGGAATTTGATTATCGATCCCTTCTTCGACAACGGTGGCATCGACAAAGGTTTATTTTGGCAACTTTTGGCTAGCTTGCAGCGGGTGGCGATCGGCTTTACTCTCTCAGCAATTCTCGGAATTAGTTTGGGAATATTGATCGGCACAAACACCTTAATGTACGATGCTTTAGACCCGCTGTTTCAAGTATTCAGAACTATCCCGCCTCTAGCTTGGCTGCCGATCGCTCTGGCCGTATTTCAACAGTTCAATCCCTTTGAAGGCATGGGGGTAAAAACTAACGAAGTTGCAGCTCTTTTTGTAATCTTAGCTACCGCAATTTGGCCGATTATCATTAACACTACAGTAGGCGTTCAACAAATACCCCAAGACTACAGAAACGTAGCCCGCGTATTGCGCCTCCCCAATCAAAAATACTTCTGGAAAATCCTGATTCCTTCTTCAGTTCCTTACATCTTCACAGGCTTGAGAATTGGCATCGGTTTGTCTTGGTTGGCGATCGTCGCTGCGGAAATGTTAGTCGGCGGTGTCGGTATCGGTTTCTTCATCTGGGACGCTTACAACAGTTCTAGACTCAGCTCCGTGATTCTGGCAGTGCTTTATGTAGGAATTGTTGGCTTGCTGCTAGATAGAATCGTTGGTTTCATCGGCTCCAAAGTGGTTCCCGAAGAAAGCAAATAGG
>NZ_JADEWV010000100.1 GCF_015207455.1 Microcoleus sp. LEGE 07076 | reverse complement strand
GTATTGGTGGGGCCGGGCGGGCGATCGGTCTAAAATTGAGAATAAGCTCATCAACTATGCCAGATAAAAACTTGATTTACTAGGAGGATAAAGCTATGTCATCAAGGGCGTTAGCGTTAGCGAAGCGATCCGAAGGAAAGCCCGCCCCTACGGGGGCTGCGCCAACGAAGAAGATCGCCACTTTGGTCAAAATCATGGAATCTCTGCCGGAAACTCTGCAAGAGAAAGTGGTTGAACACCTGCAAGAATACATTTTGAAATCAAATATTACTGTGACTGTCAACTCGGATGGTAAGTTAGAAATTCCCGCTGATATTGAAGCTCAATTGAAGCCTGGGTATAGATATACAGTCACTGTCACCGCAGACAATATTGTTTTTCAGAAGGTAGCAGGTTTCGACTGGGAGGAACTGCGGCAGCGTAGAGAGTCTTTACCACCAGATCCTAATCCAATGACAATGGAGGAAATTTGTGAACTTGTGCGGGAAGTACGTCGCGAGAAACGTTTAGAAAGAGAGTCGCAACAATGAAAGTTGTACTAGATACTAATATTTTTATCTCAGGGTGGTTGTGGGGAGGTAGACCAGATCGAGTATTAAAATTAGCAGAAGTTCATCTAATTACTGTGTGTGCTTCTGAAGAGTTGCTCGATGAACTGCAAAGTACATTGACTCAAGATAAATTTATTTCTAAACTTCAAGCTTTGAGAGTCAATATCAATGATTTAATGAGCAGAACACGAGAGTTAGTGGAGATTTATCCGATTTCCACGATCGACGTGCCTGAGTTACGAGATGCTAATGACAATATGATTTTAGGAACTGCGATCGCTGCTGATGCTGATGTAATTGTTACGGGCGATCTGGATTTGTTAGTGTTGCAGGAATATGAGGGATTCCTATTGTTACGGCTAGGGAGTTTTTAGAGCGTTATTTTCCAGAGAATTAGGAGGCGATCGGAATTATCAAGTCTGGATAATCATCGGAAATTTTAGGATATAATCGTATTGATTAAAAATTGACTTCTTCCAATATGCCAGCCAAAGACCTGTATCACAATGTTGTCAAAAATGCCCTCATCAAAGACGGATGGAGAATTACCCACGATCCCTTGAGATTAAAATGGGGAATTAAAGATATGTACGTCGATTTGGGCGCAGAGCGGATTTTAAGTGCTGAGAAGGCTGGACAGAAGATAGCTGTAGAAGTCAAAAGTTTTGTGGGCGCATCAGACATGAATGACCTGGAGAATGCGCTGGGTCAATACTTAGTTTACCGTTCGGTTATCGCTAGAACTGAACCAGATCGAAAGCTCTATCTAGCTATTACACAGTCAGTTTTTAGCGAATTATTGTCTGAACCGCTTGGTCAAATTATTAGAGCCGATTATCAAGTATGTTTAATCGTTTTTGCCGAAAAAAATGAGGAGATAGTACAATGGGAACATTAGAAAATTATCGTCGCATTATCAAAAGTATTTTGACTGAATATGCTCAAACACCTTATGCTTATGGAGATATTCAGATTCAAACGGTTTTTGATAGCGATTCAGACCGTTATTTGCTAATGATATTGGGACGTGAAAACGATATCAGAGTTCACGGATGTTTAGTTCATGTTGATATTATTGATGGAAAAATTTGGATTCAAAGAGATGGAACTGAACAGGGAATTGCGAATGAGTTAGTAGCGGGGGGAATCCCCAAAGAACAGATTGTTTTGGGATTTCGTTCTCCCAATATTCGGCAGTATACGGGATTTGCTGTAAATTAAATATAGAGGATAAAGCTATGTCATCAAGTGCGATCGCAACTTTAGTCAAAATGATGGAATCTCTGCCGGAAACTCTGCAAGATAGAGTTGTTGAACACCTGCGAGAGTACATTCTGAAATCAAATATTACTGTGACTGTCAACCCCGACGGTAAGTTAGAAATTCCCCCTGAGATTGAAGCTCAACTGAAACCTGGGGATAGATATACAGTGACTGTCACCGCAGATAATATTGTCTTTCAGAAGGTGGCAGGTTTCGACTGGGAGGAATGGGAACGGCGAGTAGAAGCAGCGAGTCCCGATCCTGATGAGTTAACAATGGAAGAAATTTGCGAACTTGTGCGGGAAGTGCGTCACGAGAAACGTTCTGAAATAGAGTCGCAAAAATGAAAATTGTAGTGGATACTAATATCTTTGTGTCAGGATGGTTGTGGGGAGGTATCCCAGCTCGTTTATTCAGGTTAGCGAGAACTCATCAACTCATAATTTGTGCTTCAGAAGCAATACTAGCAGAATTAGCGAATACCTTGAACAAACAAAAACTCCAGGCGAAATTACAATCTTTGGGTTTTACCGTTAATGGCTTAATGAGCGGAACACGAGAGCTAGTGCAAGTTTACCCGATTTCTACTGTCAACTTGCCTGAGTTAAGAGATACTAATGACAATATGATTTTAGGAACTGCGATCGCTGCTGATGCTGATGTGATTGTGACGGGCGATCTAGATTTGTTAGTGTTGCAGGAATATGAGGGGATTCCTATTGTTACGGCTAGGGAGTTTTTGGAGCGTTATTTTCCAGACAATTAGGAGGCGATCCTCTTCGTTGGCGCAGCCCCCGTAGGGGCGGGCTTTCCTTCGGATCGCTTCGCTAACGCCCTTGCTCTGACAGTGCTATGCTAGATGAAAGAGCGATCGGAATAGGGAGGAAAAAATCTTGTCAACTATCACCGATATAGGAACTTTAATTAGCCGTCAGCCTGACATACATGGTGGCTGTCCAATTATTGCCGGAACGGGTGTTACAGTCCGGCGCATTGCTATTTGGCAGCAGTAGCTCGATCGATTAACCATCAACTATCGGAGTGTTTGATTTATGCTAATTGAGAAGATCGTTCAAGAACTACAAGACATTCCCGAAGACAAACTTGCAGAAATCTATGACTTGATTCACTACTTTCGCCTCGGATTAGGACGAGAACAGCCACAGCCTCGCACGCCTGGTTTACTGACAGGAAAACTCGGTGATGCTTTTTTTGAACCCCTACCATTCGAGGAACTCGAACAATGGGAATAAGCTATCTCATTGATACCCATATCCTGTTGTGGTGGCTCTTTGACGACCCCAAACTCAATGCCCAATGCCGCGACATCATTCGCAACCCGGATTTTAATATCATTGTCAGCACTGTTTCAGCCTGGGAAATAGCCACCAAATATCGCATCGGTAAACTTCCCGAAGCCAAACAGATTGTCGGGGAATATTCGCAAATCCTCCACCGATCGCAATTTATCGAACTAGCTATAACTTCAGCCCATGCCCTTCGCGCTGGCAGCCTGCCTATTCCCCACCGCGATCCGTTTGACCGGATGATTATGGCACAAGCTGAACTCGAAAGTTTACCAGTTATTACCTACGATACAGCTTTTCATACGGGACTAATTGAAGTTATTCCTGCCGCCCAATCAAGAGCATGAGCATGGAAAGGGCGATCAATTTGGAAAATCAACTATAATTACTATAATAAAGATCGACTGCACTTTATCTATAATCTGATTATGACTGTTATTGAACAAATCTACGAAATTGTCAAAACCCTTCCCCAAAACCAAGCTAGCGAAATTCTCAATTTCGCTGAGTTTATTCGTGCTAAGTACCTGAGTGCAAACCAATCCACCGATACAGTAGATTCTTTAACTTCTTGGCAGGAATTAGTTTATTACCTCGCTGGAGCGTGGGCAGATGACTTTCCTACTCTGGAAGAGATTCGTACCAGGGAGGGGGAAGACATTTTTCGGGAGAGCTTTTAGATGTACATTTTGGATACAAATACATTAATCTACTACTTCAAAGAACAAGGAAAAGTTGCCCAGAATCTTGCCAATGTACCTCCTCAAGAAATTGGTATTTCCACGCTCGTCCTGTTTGAATTGCAAGTTGGTATTGCTAAATCAACCTCGCCTGCAAAACGCAGGCAACAACTCCAGCAACTCTTGAGCCGAGTTAATCTTGTTCCTTTCGATCGCGATTCTGCTGTTGCTGCTGCCACAATCCGCGCTCAATTGGAGCAACAAGGCACTCAATGAGGGCAGATCGATGTTTTGATTGCAGGGACAGCCTTAGCTTTTCAAGCAACTCTTGTTACTCACAATGTCAAGGAGTTTTCCAGAGTTTCAGGACTTACAATCGCGGATTGGTATTGAGTGCGTGACACCATCAAGTGCGGCTGGTTTTCGAGTAAAATCAAAGAAGGGCGATCGCATACGAAAGAGAGTTAATGGGGATGGGATAAGGAAGGGCGATCGCACTTAGCTTAAGGAAGGGCGATCGCACTTGCTGTGACAGTGTTATCCTAGATAAGAGAGCGATCGGAAATTGGCGGAAAAAAAAATCTTGTCAACTATCACCGATATTGGCACTTTAATTAGCCGCAATCCTGACATACACGGTGGCTGTCCAATTATTGCCGGGACGGGTGTTACAGTCCGGCGCATTGCTATTTGGTACAAGCAAGGTTTGAATGCAGAGGAAATTAGCGATCGCATCGGGCATTTAACTCTCACCCAAGTCTATGCAGCTTTGACTTATTACCATGCTAACCGAGAGGAAATTGATGCTGACATTGCAGCGGAAGAAGCAGAATGCTATCGAATAGAAGCATTGAATGCCGAGGGTCAGATTCAAACGCAGCCGACGGATATAGCTTTAGAAATACCAACAATAGCCGACTATCCCAGTCGCCGAGAATTTATGCAATTGTCGCTAGAAGAGAGGCGAAATATTCTGGCAAAACAAGCTGAGGTAATGTTGCAACATTACCAGGAAGATAGAGAATGGCAAGAATTACAGGGTAAACGCATCTTGTCAATAACGAGGGGTTTTAGCACTGCGGACTCGGCTTTATTGTTGTTTATTGAGAACGCTTTTTCCACCTGTAGCGCTTTTGTCTCTACTCAAACACGTATCCGCTCAATAAATCGGGGTAACAGTAAAAAAAGAAGGTTCACAATCTAGGCACAGCATGGTAGAATCTGACATATTATTAATCATAAAATCAAGAATGTCATAGTCTTTTTTAGCCACTAAAGTCACAATTAACCGTGGGTTTATACGACACTTACTACAGGAATCAAGGGCCAATAATTCAGAGCCTTTATATTTTTTTGAATTTGTTCAATAATCCCAGGACACACCCAAAGAATAAACCGAAGATTGTTGACGAATAATCATCCCCAAAGATGGAATATTTCCCAGGTGAGAAATACGATCGTGCATATATTCAAAAAAGCTAATTCCTAATTTGCGGGTAGTCGCAACCAGAGACATGAAAATATCCATCGCCTTAGTTCCTTCACAAGTTTGGGTTGCATAACTAATATTTCGTCGCTGCACGATTGTTCTAGCAGCTAATTCGGCCGGGTTATTATGTAATGGTAATTCCGGATGCTCCAAAACTAAAAGCAACTCAGATATTTTACAAGAAGTTAATTTTTTTCGTTCATCTAATTGTTCATAACCACTTGGACTGCCGAAAAGTTCCCAAAATTTGGATTTTAGCCTGAGCTTCTCTAGCCCAGATGGAGAGTTTCTGTAAGCGAGCAATTCTCGGTAGTAATCCCAAAAATCATCAAGAAATTTATCTAAACTTTTTTGATGACAAGTAACAAATAAACTTAACTTTTTATAATGTCTTGCTTCGTGCACCCAACATAAAGATAAATCATCGGTGAGTAATTTAAACTGGGGTGCATCATCAGTGACCAGAGTTTTTATTACCGGAATCTGGGATTGCTGATGATAAAAAGCAATCGCTGCTGCCTCAAAAATTCTGGTACGATGTTGAGAGCCTAAGCAACCCAGATGCTGATTCAGCAAAAAGTTAAATTCATCACCGTTCAACGGAATTTCTCTTAGTAATCCTTGAATTTGATGGCTCCACTTCCGGGGTACATTGAACTTATCTAATAACTCGTAGGTAAGTGGAGATAGAATAAACTGAAGTCCTTGGTTGTTCTGTAATACTCCAAGTACGCTTAATCGGTCTTTTCTTAAAGTTGTAGAATAAACTGTATATAATGGATTGCAAATTATATTTGTCGTGTAATTTACTTTTTTAACACGCGCACTTGTTTGGTCTAAGTGTTGCCAAGGGCTACTTGCTAATCCGGATACATACACTTCGTTCTTTGATGAATTATTTACTCTTCTGATTTGATAAATAACCGGCTGACATTGAAATCCCAATATTGCTTAAAAAATCTAACAGCTTTCCTTGAGTCATGTTACCTCCATAGTACAGGCTCATAACTAAGGCTTTTACTCCGGGACCAAACTCCCCATCATAGCCGGATGGTAACGGTGAAATGTATGTTTTCTTTTCTGAAGGTGAGTAATACTTCTGTTTCCGGAATAACACGTTATCTGTTTTCAGTAAAATGTCTTGAACTATTACCTCTTCATAACCCTTGAATTCTGAATCGAATGGTAGTTCTGCCTGGGGATACTCGAGGATTTTTTCTATGTCAACTTTGACCAGAGCATTTTTACTACTTTTAATATGTTTTTTTGGTGTTTTTCGCTCTTTCTCGGATGAGTAGTTTTCTTTTGACTTTTTCGGCCCATTAGCTTTAACCTCTGGTTTGCCCTGTTCTCCTTTGGGCAGATTATTTTCGTCTTTTAATCTTTGATTTTTCTGACCGTAATTCTTTGGTTTCTGCTTGTAATTGTTCTATGAGGTTCAGCAATATGGACACAGTACGACGCAATGATTCGTCTGCAATGTCAGATGGCTCAATGCTTTGCAGTAAGGTTTCTACTAATTTTTGAGGAGATGATTCTTGCGTCATAAATCATATTCTACCATGCTGTGCCTAGATTGTGAACCTTCTTTTTTGCTGTTACCCCGATTTATTGAGCGGATACCTATTTTCGTTATTCAATGAAGCTCTTATTTAAGAGAAGCACATTCGATCGCACTCTCAACTTCCCCGTTTCCAAATCTTAATTTCCCCCAACCAACCAGCACTGACAATAGTCTTGCCATCCCCGCTAATCGCCACAGCACTAACATAGCCAGAATGCCCGCTCAAACTACCTCTCAAATCGCCCGATCGCACATCCCAAAGTCTGACGCTCTTATCCCAACTCCCGCTAACCAGCATACTCCCATCTCGACTGATTGCCACAGACCAAACTCCGTCGGTATGCCCGCTTAAACGCCGAATCAACTGCCCGTTTCCGGCATTCCACAAACCGATTGTACCGTTGCTATTTCCCGCAGCCAAACTCTTGCCGTCGGGAGTAAAAGCTAGGGACAAAACAGACAAGTTTTTGCCGTTAATAGTGCGAATTGCTTGACCTGTTGCTAAATTCCAAAACCTAATTGAACCGTCTTTGCTGCCGCTAGCTAAGGTTTTGCTATCAGGAGCGATCGCAACAGCATTCACCAACGCAGAATGCCCGGTCAAAGTCCGCAGCAATTCTCCTGTTTTCGCGTTCCAAATCTTAATTTTTTTGTCCCAACTGCCGCTCGCTACAAACAAGCCGTCTGGACTGAAGGCAACGCTCGAAACAGCACCGGAATGTCCGCTCAAAGTGCGTAGAACAGCGCCAGTTTCTAAATTCCAAATTTTGACTGTTTTGTCATCGCTGCCGCTAGCTAACACTTTTCCGTCAGCGCTCATTGCTACTGCATTTACGGCTTCCGCGTGTCCTTGCAGGGTAGTTTTTAATTCCCCGCTGGGGAAATTCCAAACAGAGATCGTGCCGTCGCTATTTCCTGTGGCAAAATAAGCTGAAGCTAGAGCAAGGGAACTGATAACTTCTGAATTTCCTTTGAGGGTATTTGTGGCGGTAAAGGATCTCGTACTTGCAGGATTTCGGGGCGAATTATTAACAGGATTTTTCTGGTTTCCGGCAGTAGGAGAGGCGGGAACTGCTGGCAGCGAAACAGTCGATCGCCATTTCATGAAAGTATTAATTTCTATCCCCGCAGCCACGATTTTATCGGAATTGTCTTCTAACCTGACAATGCCGTTAATTGCCACAACTCGTCCCGCAGAGTCGAGCACCGGCCCGCCGCTCATACCCGCTCTCACTAAGTTATCGTATACCAAAGTATAACCGTTCCAAGGAGTCTGGCGGCCAGTCAGTTGACCTTCGGTGGCGATGAAAATCGGCTGTCTCAGGGAACCGCCGGATGTCGGCCAGCCGGCCACATAAGCCTTGTTTCCCTTGGTGGCTGAGGAATTGGCTAGTTGAGCCAGGGGGTAGCTTTGAGTGCTGCTGAAGGGTACGACGGCTAAATCCATCCCCGGCACTCGCCGCACGAGGCTGTAGTATACAGAGTGAGCTTGACCGTCGGGAGTTACAACCTCGTAATCGCCTGCTTTATCGACTACGTGCCAGTTTGTGAGGATATAATAGGTGCTGCCTCGTTTCTCTAAAATTACTCCAGAACCGCCTTTTGGCCCCTGGATGCGGACGGTAATTTCTTTGGCAACGGTTTTAACTTTGTCGGCGGTTAATGCTAGGGCGATTTGAGGTGATGTCAGTGGGCTCAGGGCGATCGAACTCAGGGCGATCACAGCACTCAAAATAGCCGGAATAGTTCTGCTGTAATTCATAATTGTGTCAACTTAACATACCCACATTTCAACTGACGGATCACTTTTCCGGTTTGTGGCATATTGACGGTTGACTTCGCCAAAATGCCTGCGCGATCGATCGAACTTTTGACATTCGCACAAGCCTCACAATATTCGACACAGCCCTCTGGCTAGCAGAAAAATTTAGAATCGGGAACCGCACCTAGCCTCAACAATAGCAATTGGCTGATCTCTATTCTTTTCTCGGCAAATTAGAATTTGAGCCAAACGCTGCTCGGAATAATACCCATTAGCCATCCAGCCGAGGGGTGCGCCTGCGATCGCGCCGACTGCTAGACCGGTGATCAGGCTCCAAACAAGATGCTTGCGGGCGATCGGCTGTTGTTCCATAAAAATTTATCCTAAGCACTTACCATCACCACAAATACCACAAATAAAATTTATTGTCTTCCTCCTATTTGCTTATTTCCTAAGTAGTAACCCATACTAAGTATCATGTCCTTTACAGTCCACTCAACACAATCCCACGCAACAGCAAAAAGTGCGCTAGTAGGATTGATAATTTTTCACCACATTGTGAGCTTCGCGCTGACGCACCCTACGCAGAAGTATTAGTAGAATGCGTCACTTGACAAAACCCAACGCTTGGGTTATTGTGCAATTATGGCTTATGCCACAATCCAAAAAATAGGGGCAACAACGGGGGCGATTGCCCCTACTAAAGGCAGGCTGTGCATAAGTCCTGCAAACCCTGATGTTGGAGAACAGCGTCTCATGCCGAAAGTTCTTGAAGACCGCCAGAACAATCTATTTATGTATATTTATACTAACGACCATATTCCAGCTCACCTCCACATCTTCAAAGGTAGAAAAAATGATCAGAACCAGATGGAAATCAAAATTAATATTGGCACTGAAAAACAAGCTCCTAGCTTAGTTTACGCACAGGATAGAATAAAGGATAAAGATTTAGTGAACGCTCTTAGATTGGTAGCCGATAATCAAGAAATGTTGTTAAGTAAATAGCAAGAAATACATCAATGACTGCCGAAAAAATAAAATTAGTTTACCAAGCTGAAGCTACTGTAAAATCATTATTTCCACCTTAAATTTATGAGGGATTCTGTCTTTCGTTACCGGAAAGACAGAATCCATACGGGACAAAAGTTTGAGAATATTTAATGTCGCAAGTGACAAAAGAGGAATACATGGTATTTAGAAACTGGGACAAAGAGTTAACAGAAGAAAATCTCCGAGAGCAAATTGCCCAAGCCAAGCAAGCATGGAAAACCGCTGAGGCGACAGAACCGCGTGCCGAATCCGTGCAGTATAATCAATCGGAAGATTTAATAGTTATCAAACTGAAAAACGCTGCTATTTTTTCTTTTCCTCCAAGGCTTGCACAAGGCTTAGAAGATGCTTCACCAGAACAGTTGGCTGATGTTTGGCTACCGCCTTCCGGTAGCAGCGTGCACTGGGAAAGTTTAGGTGTTGATTTTGGCATTCCCGAACTTATCGCAGGTATTTTTGGCACAAAATCTTGGATGGCTGAATTAGGTAGGAAGGGAGGAAAGGCAACTTCAACCTCTAAATCAGCAGCAGCAAGGCAAAATGGCAAAAAAGGCGGGCGACCTAAAAAGAATATTTCCGTTAATTCTTGAAATCAATTCTTAGCTGTCAGATGTCAGCGACTCAAATCCCAGACTTCTTAGGGAAGTCGGGGATTTCCCATTCAATTTTATGCTAAATCAAACAGCAAAAATTCAGCATCTGCCGTAGCTTCAATCACCAACTCAGACTCACCGCTAACCGCCGCACCGTCCCCATTTTCTAGAGTCAAACCGTTGAGCAAAACCGAGCCGCGAGCAACTTGCACCCAAGCATGACGATTTGGCTGCAAAACATGAGAAACCAGCGAGTTTTTATCCAAAACAGCCGCATACAAATCGACATCTTGATGCACTTTCACCGCACCATCTCTGGCATCGCGCGCCGCCACTAACCGCAATTTTCCTCGCCTTTCTTCCACGAGAAACTCGCGCTGTTCGTAACTCGGAGTCAATCCATTTGTATCCGGTAACAGCCAAATTTGCAGCAAATGCACCGAATCTGTTTGCGAGTGATTAAATTCGCTGTGCTGAATGCCCGTGCCAGCACTCATCCGCTGCACTTCACCGGGTTTAATCGTTGCACCAGTACCCAAAGAATCTTTGTGTTCTAATGCTCCTTCTAATACATAAGTAATGATTTCCATGTCGCTGTGTCCGTGAGTGCCGAAACCTTTGCCGGGGCTAACGACATCCTCATTAATTACCCGCAAAGACCGAAAATTCATCTGGTTGCGATCGTAATAATCGGCAAACGAAAATGTGTGGTAACTGTCCAACCAACCGCGATTAGCGTGTCCTCTAGCTTCACTTTTTCTGACTGTAATCATTTTTTGCATCCTCAGTTGAATCGATCGGGTGTTTCTGAGATAGTTCTACTTTAAACCGAGTCAAGGTATTATGGGAAGTACGCACTAAAAAGTGCGGTACTTACCAAAAAGATACCATGCAAGTCAAAGCAGGAAGTATTGAAAGAGCAAATTGCCCTGTAGAGAGAACTCTAGAAGTGATTGGCGGGCGCTGGAAAGTCTTGATTCTGCGGGAGCTATTTCAAGGAGTGAAGCGTTTTAACGAGCTGCAACGAGCTGTGAACGGCATTACACAAAAAATGTTGACACAGCAATTGCGGGAAATGGAATCAGACAGGATTGTGCACCGGGAAATTTACCTGCAAGTTCCGCCGAAAGTTGAATATTCGCTTACGCCTTTGGGCGTAAGCCTCAAACCGATTATTGATACTATGCACGAATGGGGAATTCAGCATATTAACGAGCATTAAACATGATCGGTAGCATTGTGGTAGGGTGCGTCAGGTTTGAGACGACCGAAAAGCACAAAAAGTATAGTTCTGACGCACCGTTTGTTGCAGCCGTGCGTCAGCTTTGATATTGTTGGTAAAGAGCAAAAATAATGGTAGCTGACACACCCTACCTCTGGGATGAATCCGCCTAATTTGGTATGTTTTGATTAAGCCAATATTTTTTTTCCGTCTTCCGACTGATTGCAAATTTTGCAACTAATTCAACAATAATAATATGAACAACATAGAGCGTCTCGCCACCCTCAACCGCATCCGCAAACTCAGCCGCCTGATGGATACCGCCATTGGTATCCCCGGAACTAAATTTCGCATTGGTTTAGACCCAATTATTGGTTTAGTTCCCGGTGCTGGAGATATCGTAGATACCGCCTTTTCCGCCTACCTAATTTACTTAGCCACTAGATTCAACCTTCCCCAAAAAACTCTAGGGAAAATGATTTACAATATCGGTCTGGAAGCAGTTATCGGTTCAGTACCTTTAGTCGGAGATATCTTCGATGCTTTTTATAAATCAAACATGAGAAATCTGGCGCTTTTAGAAGAGCACCTCGAAGCAGTTGAACCAGAACTAGCCGCAGTTGCAGAACCGATTCCTGAATCCATTAAATTGTAGGAAGCGGTTTCACAAACAATAATTTTAAATAACCAACAGTCTCTCAGACCCACTCCCACCAAACGAAAAATTTAAATCTAGATTTTCCGTATTAGACCCAAATTTAATCTGGATGTGGACGATCGGTTTTGGGGCGGCTCGATAGAGATTGTTGTTACTCGTAAAATATTATTCGTAAAACCCGCAATTGCAAAATAATCACTTATGGCGTTTAATAGCTGCCACTAAATCAATAACATCTTGTTCTCTAGTATTAAACGCTGTTACCAGTCTAACAGTACATTCATCCCACCGATAAAACATAAAACCCTCCGCTAAAACAGATGTAATTACTGATTCGGGAAGCTGTATAAAAATCTCGTTAGCTTCTACTGCATGGCAAAATTTTACTTTCTCAACTCCCGCCAAACCTGCGGCTATCTGAGCTGCCATATTATTAGCATTTGCCGCATTTTTTAGCCACAAATCATCGGTAATGTACGCTTCTAACTGTGACGACAAAAACCGCATTTTAGAGAACAGATGCCCGCTGCGCTTGCGGTAAAAAGGGAAATTTTTTGCTAATTCTTGATTGAAAAATACCACAGCTTCTGCAGCCATCGCCCCGTTTTTTGTCGCTCCAAATGAGAGGATATCCACACCTGCGCGCCAAGTAATATCCGCAGGGGAACAGCCCAAACTGACGACAGCATTGGCAAAGCGAGCTCCATCCATGTGCAGGTGCAAATTGTGAGCGCGAACAACCTCGGAAATGCGGGCAATTTCTGCTGGATGGTAGAGGGTTCCGGCTTCTGTTGCTTGAGTGATACTGACGGCTGCGGGCTGTACGTGGTGGACGACACCTGCACCAGCGCGATCGATAATTTTTGCTAAAGTATCTGCTTCTATTTTACTACGAGCTCCTGTTACTGTCACCAACTTTGCACCGCCGGTAAAAAACTCCGGTGCGCCGCATTCATCTAGATTAATATGAGACTCTGCGTGACAGTAAACAGCTCCGTAAGGAGGGGTCATAACCGCCAGGGCTAAAGCATTAGCAGCGGAACCGGTTGCTACGGGAAAAACTGTCACTGATGTCTCGAACAAATCGGAAAATTTAACTTGCAAGCGCTGCGTATATTCATCATCTCCGTAAGACATTACAGCCCCGCAATTAGCCGCACCAATCGCTGCCATAATTTCCGGCGAAACCCCGGTTGCATTGTCACTACAAAAATTCATTTGAATAATTGGTAAACAGCATCTATAATATAACTCAACAGTCAAAACTCAAGTATTAAACCAAGAGAACTATGGCAGAGTACCGCCAAATAGAATACCGCATCGGCAAAGACGGCAAAATTACCGAAACCGTTCTCAACGCCACGGGTGCAAGCTGTACTGAAACCACCGCCGGAATTGAAAAAGCCCTGGGAAAAGTAGAATCTCAACACTTGCTGCCAGAATACTATCAAGGCGAAGAAAATTTGACCGCCGAACAAACGCAGACTTTAAAACAAGTTTAGAAAAATTAACAATGTTCTATTTTGTCGGCGTAACAGTTGATACATCAACAGTGCCTGCCTTCAGTTTCGCGCTGGCTGTCGGGGGGATTTTTCTAATTTTAGTTTACCTTTATGCTGCATCGGCAGCAGGAGATGCGATCGAGTTTAAGTACGATACAATTCTGCGGGAACGCATGAATAAGTTAGAGATTATCGATTGGCAAGACTTAGGCGAGAAAGCCGGCTTAACTCGGTTCGGGGTGCGCTTAGTGCGGCAGGGAGACATGGGAAAACTCACGCTAGACCAACTGAGGCGGCTGGCAACAGTGCTGAATTTGAATTTCCAAGAATTCGATCGAACTCTTAGCGCGCTGCCAATGTCGGCTACAATCACAAGTAATCCCACCGAAATTGAAGAATTAAGACAGCAGTGTTTCCGGCTGCGCGAAGAATTGCAGCAGCAAAAAACTCAACTAACAGCCGATTTTCGGCGTACTACTTTTGAACAGTTGCAAACTTTGTTAACGAACTATCCCGCCGCCCGCAAAATGGCAGAAACCAAGCCGGATATGCCCGCAAAAAATCTCTCAGCGTTGTTTACTCCCTTAGAAAATCTCTTGTCTAGTTGGGATTTTCAAACAATCGGTTCAGCTTGGGAACAAGTGACTTACAATCCGCAGTTCCACCAGCCGGATGTTGAGGATATAACAGAAGGAGAATTAGTTTATATTCGGTTTGTCGGCTATCGGGATGGAGAGCGAATTTTGGTTCCTGCTAAAGTTAGCCGCACCCTCCCCGGCAGCATAACAAATTAAGTAAGGTGCTTGCTGCAGCCTGCAAATAAAGTAGATGCGTAAGTCCTATAAAGTTAGCTGCACCACCCGGGTGGCAGGAAAAATTAAATCTAAAATCTAAAATCTAAAATCTAAAATCGACATGACTACAGTTGCCATTGACTTCGGCACCAGCAACACGGTTGTCTGTATTCTCAACCCGGATACGCAAACACCAGAAACTTTGAGATTTGGTGAGATATCCCGCATTTTTAAAACAAATAATGGGAGCGAAAATATTAGAGAAATACCTGTTGTACCGAGTTTGGTATTTGTCAAAAGTCCGGGTGAGTTAATATTGGGAGAAAAAGTGCGCTATCAGCGTTTGGGACAAGCCCAGCCCGATCGCTTTTTTAAAGCTTTTAAACGCGACTTAGCCGCCGACTTTCAGCCACCAGCACGCAATATCGACGGCGAAACCTACACATCAGAATCAGTAGCAGAACAGTTTATCAAAACTATTTGGAAACAATTATCTCAGCAAAATATACAACCAGACAAAGTAATTTTTACATTGCCAGTCGGAGCATTTGAGCGATATCTGGATTGGTTTGGGGACTTAGCAAAATTTCTCGGAGTTGCGGAAGTTAAGCTAATCGATGAATCCACAGCCGCCGCTCTCGGATATGCAGTTAAACGTCCCGGCTCTCTAGTTTTGGTAGTCGATTGTGGCGGCGGGACTTTAGACTTAAGTTTAGTTCGCACTGCGCCTGCTTCTTCAGTCAAAAATAGCCAATCTCAAAGTCCAAATTTAATTCGGGCGGAAGTATTGGCAAAATCCGATGCTTGTGTCGGCGGCGAAGATATTGATATCTGGATTGTGGAAGATTATTTGCGGCAAATTGGTTCGTCGCGGGCAGAAGTTGGCGGGGTGGGCTGGCAAAATTTGTTAGAAATAGCGGAAAAGTTAAAAATTCAACTTTCTCAAGTTAATGAAGCAAAGGAAAGTTGGTTTGACGATGAAAATTTTATGTCTTACGACTTGGTGCTAAACCAAGATAAGCTTGAAGAAATTCTGGAATCCCGGCAGTTGTTAGAACAGTTGCGGGAAGCTTTAGATGAACTACTGAATATTGCTCAAGCAAAAGGTATATGTAAAGCCGATATCGAACAGGTTTTGCTGGTAGGAGGAACTTCTTTGATTCCGGCTGTATCTAATTTAGTTGTCTCCTATTTTGGACGAAAAAAAGTTAAAACTGATCTGCCTTTTGAAGCTGTGGCACACGGTGCTTTAGCGCTGACAGAGTTAGTGACTGTTGACGATTATTTGCGTCACAGCTATGCAATTCGTCTCTGGGAACCTTATGCTAAAGTTTATAGTTATTTGCCGATTTTTTGTAAAGAAATGAAGTACCCTTGTCAAAGTTCTGAAGAGTTGACGCTGCAAGTGGCAATTGAAGGACAAAGGGAAATTCGGTTAGATATTGGGGAAGTTGCGGAGGTGTCGAAAGCGGAGGTTATTTTTAATGAACAAGGGCAGATGACTAGCAGTTTGCTCAACAAACATAGCGATTTTCGCTCTCTGGAAAGCCACCATCAGGAGGTTTGTGTGGCGCATTTGGATCCGCCTGGGGTGTTGGGAATTGATCGGGTTTCGGTGAGTTTTGAGGTGAACCAGAGGCGGGTTTTGTTGGCGACGGTGCGGGATTTGGTGACTGGTAAGGTTTTGGTGGATAAAGGGGCGATCGCCAAACTGCAATAATGATACGATAGAATAAAGAAGGATTTCACAAATGGCATACAGCGATTTTACTACGATTTCCAAAGTGCGATCGGCTTTCAACCTCACCGTTAATGAAAAAACAGTTTTGTTTGCAGATGTAGAATCAATTGCACCTAGCGACTATCTCAAAACAACCCTAGCAGAATATATCCCTCTAGCCAATGCTATCAATACTGAAAAAGCTTGATCCGAGTTAATTATTGCTCCCGTATTATTAGAAGTGCGGCGCATTTTAAACTTCCAAATGGGGTTTTTTTCCGGTATCGAATTTAATGCCGATCCAGAAAGTGGACTTAACGGGTACTGCGATTAGATCCTCACCGCATCCAGCGATTTGTACGAAATCCGAACACCAGTTGTCACCTTAGTAGAAGCCAAAAATGAAAACATTAAAAGTGGACTCGGACAGTGCATCGCTGAAATGTTAGGAGCTCAGCTATTTAACCAACAGCAAAATGATGAAATCGAGGCGATTTACGGCTGCGTTACCACGGGAAATGCTTGGAAGTTTCTCAAATTGGTAAATCAAACAGCTTTTATTGATTTGAGCGATTATTATATTAAGGAAGTTGACACAATTCTCGGAATTTTAACAAAACCTTTACGCAAAAACTAAAAGATAGCGACAACCTACCAAACTATCATATTCTAACCAGCTTGTAGGGTGCGTCAGTCTTGAGTTTAGCACTAAAAGTCATGGTTTTCTCAACTGACGCACCCTACTAATTGTGCGAGTTTTGTCCAGGAATGATAACGATTTAAATAAGATTGATATCACCATGAAAAAACAACAAAATAAATTCAGCCACCTGACTGCAATTGAAAGAATTTACCTGTCATTCCCGGCAAGATTTTTATTGGATAAAAACTTGCTGCAAGGTCAAGTCTTGGATTTTGGGTGCGGCTTCGGCAGCGATGTTAAATTGTTGCAGCAAAAAGGCTTTGATATTGCGGGTTACGACTCTTATTATTTCCCGGATTTCCCCAAGCAGAAATTCGACACTATCCTTTGCTTTTATGTTTTGAATGTGTTATTTCCCGAAGAACAAGCTAATGTGCTGATGGAAGTCTCGCACCTGTTGAAACCGGGAGGCAAAGCTTATTTCGCAGTGAGAAGGGATCTCAAAAAAGAAGGCTTTCGAGAACATTATGTGCACAAAAAACCTACCTATCAGTGCATTGTCAAACTTCCGTTTAAGTCAACTCACTCTGATGAGTATTGCGAAATATATGAATACGTGCATTACAACCATCAAAGAAATTCAACTAATCACTGCATATTCTGCAATCCATACAAAAATCTAACCTTACTAACTGAATCAGCAACAGCTTATGCGATGTTTGACGGTTATCCTGCCAGCAAAGGTCATGTTTTAATTATCCCGAAGCGCCATATTGCTAATTATTTTGAACTGCCTTTTCGAGAGCAATCAGCTTGCTGGTTTATGGCGAATAAGGTGCAAGAAATTTTAAATAAAGAGTTTCAGCCTGACGGTTTTAATGTGGGTATCAATATTAATAAAGATGCGGGTCAAAGCCGCAGTCACGCCGCGATTCATGTTATTCCGCGTTACAGGGGCGATGCGGCGGGGAAGAAAGGCGGGATTAGATATGTGATTCCCAAGAGTCAAAACTAAAAGTTAGTAAATTGTGAAACAAATTCTTTTTTACCGCAGAGGCGCAGAGAACACAGAGGAGTAGAGAAGAGAGGAATTCATAATTTTTGTAAGGATTGTTATATTTGAGCAAAGGGCGAGCAAAATAGGGTTAAAATGTGTTTGCCAAGTCTAAAACTACACATTAGCAGTAATTTGGTGTTCTGTTTATGTCTAAGCGCAAAAAGCAAGAATGGCTCAAGGAAACTCTAGAGCTCAAAGAAGACCACAATTGGAAGTCAAAGCCGGGAACTCGCATCTTTGTAGCAGGAAGAGGTGCAGTCCGCTTTGATGTTCCGCAAGATTGGCATTTTGAACCGGATACGAAGTCGTTCCGGTTTACGGATAAAAAGCCGCCGGATGATGATTGTTGTTTGGAAGTTTCGTTTAATTTGCTGCCGGACGGTAACTGGGCCGAGTTTCCGCTGGTGCCACTATTACAGAAGGTGGTTGAAGATGATACCAGAAATCCGATCGCTCCTGGGGAAATTATCCAATTGAAGCGGCAAACTGCTCGGGTTGTTTGGACTGAGTTTAAGTTTATTGACCCTCCAGAACAGCGGGAAGCTTATTCGCGAATTTGTATCGGATTGGGTTCTAATGTTCAGTGTTTGATTACTTTTGATTACTGGGTTGATGATGCTGAACGTTTGACTCCTGTCTGGGATACGGTGATGGATTCGTTGGTTTTAGGGTTGTTTATTAGCGACCCTCGAACCGGGTTTGCTCGTCCAGATTAGATATGTGCAGAGTTGGAAACGGCGGGTTTTGTGGATCTAGATACCCGACTTCTTCAAGAAGTCGGGTATCTAAAATAATTGGCGATTCACGCTCGGGATAGCTTCGATTCACGCACTTTTTGCTAGATTTGAGTCGATCGGCTAATCCTGAAAATGCTATAATTATTAAGAATTTGTGCTTAGGGAGACTACGGCAAATGCAGATCATCGCACCATTTGAAGAAAAAATGTGGGAGAGTTCGCCAACAAAAACTCGCACTAAAATATCCGATAGTGAAATTAACCATAAATACGAGTTAAGAGAGAATAGAATTCTTACTGAAATCAACCGTGAAAAGCTTCCGAGTTTTGTCCAGGCTCTAAAGCAGCCTGGTTATATGGAAGTGCGACCATTTTACCAAAGAAGGGCGCGTTGGACTACCAAAATGCAATCCAAACTAATCGAATCATTTCTCGTCAATATTCCAGTTCCATCAATAATTTTATACGAAAAAGAATACTATTCATATGAGGTTATGGATGGTCAACAAAGAATTACTGCGATTCAGGATTTTTATGAAAACAAGCTTTCATTAACAGGGCTGGAACTTTGGCCTGAATTAAATGGACGTACCTACAATCAACTTCCTCAAAAAATTAGAGCAGGTATCGACCGTCGTTCTATATCATCTACAGTAATTATTGCAGAATCAACCTCCGATCCTGAAGAGGCTCTATTCTTAAAACAAAAAACGTTCGAGCGCCTTAACACTGGAGGCGTAGATTTAAGTCAACAGGAAGTGCGAAACTGTTTGTATTATGGAAAGTTCAATGAACTGTTGCTAAAATTATCGCGCCATCCCATGTTTGCAGAAGCTTGGGGAATTCCGACACAGGATAACAGCCCCGAATTGGAGAAAAATACCCTTTATAAAAAAATGGAAGATGCTGAGTTAGTTCTGCGTTTTTTTGCTCTCAGAAATGTTGATAATTACCAACGGGGAATGGAAGGCTTTTTAGATTTGTACATGATGAGAAGTTTAAATTTTGATGAGGAAGATATCAATTATTTGGAATCTATTTTTCTCAAAACTATCACAATAGCTCACCTAATTTACGGAGAGCATTTATTCAAACCATTTGACCAGAAAACTCAAACTTGGTCAAACAAGACTTATAAAGCATATTATGATGCAATGATGGTGGGTTTAAGTAGGTACTTGCAATATGAAAAAAGATTAATTGCTCTAAAAGATCGAATTATTGAAGAGACAAAGAACATCTTTAAAAAACCTGAATCTCGTCTTCTCACAGGAGGTGGAAAAACCAAGGCAGAGATTCAGGAGCGAATCGGGATATTTGACGAAATGCTTTCGCAAGTTATCGGAGAGTAACTTGCGATGTTTGAGGAGCTTCTCAAGACAGTCTGTCTTAAAATTTCCACTGTCCGTTCGATGATAAAGATTAACGATCGACTTAGAAAAATCGTATTTCAAAATAGTTCAGATATCAAACAGTTGAAAGAAAATCCTGAATTTGCCGCATTAATAGAAGTAATCTCTAGCAAAGAAGAATGGCGAATTTACGATCGCTCTGCTGTTGTAACCCGATTGTATGCTATTTACGAGCGCTTCGTTGAGGATTTAATTTCGGATTGGCTGCGACGGATGCCCGATTTGGTTCCACGTTATTCAGACTTGGGTGAAAAAATCCAAAATACCCATCGAGAGGGTATAGGGCGTTTATTGATTGACATCAAAAAGAATAGGTTTCAACACCTTTCAGTTGAGAAAGTAGTGCAAGGATTATCCTGTGGAATTACTGACACTGGAAAATACGAACTACTTCCTGATGCTTTCTTATTGCACGAGCAAAATTTACGGAAGGAAGTGCTAGAAACAGTTTTGAAAAATGCTGGGATTGATGAGGCGTGGAAATGGGTAATTAACCACAAAGAAATTAAATATTTTGTAGAGGAAGTTCGCGGCAGTCAAAACACGGCTGAAGGAGAACTCAAACAACTGGTTGACTATCGAAATAAAGCAGCACACGGCTCTACAAATCAGATTTTGGGAACTCAAGAACTGTTGGACTTAGGTGATTTTGTTGAGGCTTTATGTAAGTCACTTGCTGATTTAGTCACCTACAATATAATTTTACGCCAGATCGATCGAGGGCTGGTAAGGGAGATCGGAAACATTACTGAGTGGTTGAAAAAGCCACAAGCAGGTGTAGCGAAAGTTAAGGAAGTTACATTAACTGTGGGAGAAAGTGTTTTTCTTGTTTTAGTTAATAAGGAATTGTCGTACTGCTATTCTGCTAAAATTGAGAGCATTCAGCTTAACGATATTGTCCACAATCGCGTAGAAATAACTTCGGAAACAGAAGTGGGATTAAAGTTCGATCGCGATGCCAGAATAGGATTGACTATTTATGCAACCAAATCAAACCAAGTTGACTGAATCTTTCGTTAACTGCGAAGCCCGATCGCCATTCCCCGCAAAATACTAACACAAATACCGTACAATTATTCCACCATCCCGCATCTACTCACCTCTCAGCCCATGCTTTGCGATTACCTAGTACAAATCCTCACCGCCCGCGTCTACGATGTAGCCCAAGAATCTCCCCTAGAAGTAGCCCCCAATCTATCAGCGCGGCTCAACAATCAACTGCTGCTGAAGCGAGAGGATATGCAGTCTGTATTTTCCTTCAAACTGCGGGGCGCGTACAACAAAATGGCGCAACTTTCGCCGGAGTTATTAGCAAAAGGGGCGATCGCAGCTTCCGCCGGAAATCACGCCCAAGGAGTCGCCCTCGCCGCCCGCCACCTGGGAACTCGCGCCATCATCGTGATGCCTGTAACGACGCCCCAGGTGAAGATAAATGCGGTGATAGCCCGTGGTGGAGAGGTGGTTTTGCATGGGGATACTTACGATGATGCTTACGCCTTTGCGCGCCAATTAGAGGCGGAAACAGGCATGACTTTTGTTCACCCTTTTGATGATCCCCATGTGATTGCTGGACAGGGTACGATCGGCATGGAAATTCTGCGGCAACATCAAAAACCGATTCACGCGATTTTTGTAGCAATTGGCGGCGGTGGATTGATTTCGGGAATTGCGGCTTATATCAAGCGGTTGCGGCCGGAAATTAAGATTATTGGTGTTGAACCTGTCGATTCCGATGCGATGAATCAATCGCTAAAAGCTGGTAAACGGGTGCGTTTGTCGCAGGTGGGTTTATTTGCTGACGGCGTGGCGGTGCGGGAAGTTGGCGAGGAAACTTTTCGGCTGTGTCAGGAGTATGTGGATGAGATTATTTTGGTGGGTACGGATGATATTTGTGCGGCGATTAAGGATGTTTTTGAGGATACGCGATCGATCTTAGAACCGGCCGGTGCTTTGGCGATCGCAGGTGCGAAAGCCTACGTTGAACGCGAACAAATTGCACGAAAAACGTTGATTGCTGTTGCTTGCGGCGCGAACATGAATTTCGATCGCCTGCGTTTTGTAGCAGAGAGGGCAGAATTTGGCGAACGCCGGGAAGCAATTTTTGCGGTGACAATTCCCGAAAAGCCGGGAAGTCTCCGCAGGTTTTGCGAATGTTTGGGGAAGCGCAATTTGACTGAATTTAGCTATAGAATTGCGGATGAAAAAGCAGCACATATTTTTATTGGCGTGCAAATTCAAGACCGCGCTGATGCGGTTAAAATAGCTGCAAGTTTTGAAGATTGCGGTTTCAAAACTTTGGATTTAACTGATGATGAGTTAACCAAATTGCACTTGCGTCACATGGTGGGCGGGCGTTCTTTGCTGGCAAAACATGAACTGTTTTACCGCTTTGAATTTCCCGAACGTCCGGGTGCGTTGATGAAGTTTGTGGGTTCGATGAGTCCTAACTGGAACATCAGCGTTTTTCACTATCGAAATAATGGGGCTGATTACGGGCGAATTGTGGTAGGAATTCAGGTGCCGCCGGATGAGACGCAGGAATGGCAGGCTTTTTTGGATACGCTGGGCTATCAGTATGGGGATGAGAGTCAAAACCCGGCTTATAAGCTGTTTTTGGCATAGATTAGGATAGATTAGTCGGCGGTTGAAACCGATCCTATACAAACGAAGTCCGCGGAGGCGGACTGAGAGATTGGACGCGAACAATGTCATGTCTGATTTTCGACGCATTAAACTTCCGATCGCAAATTCTGCACATTCTGAACGCTAAGTCCGGTTATTTGAGCTATTGTTGCGTCATCTAGGCGATCGAGTAACTGCCGTGCGATCGCCAGCTTTTCTTCTTGTCGGCCTTCTTGTCGGCCTTCTTCAACAGCTTTAATTATAGCTCCTTGTCGGTCATAAATAAACATTTCTCTGCGTTCGAGATCCGCCAATTCATCAGGAGTTAAATTCCAGGGCTATTTCGTTCTAGACAGTAGGCAGGGTTTAGGTTTAGAGTTGAGAAGTCGGATTCACCCTAACTTATGATTTATGAGTTCGCTAGCAATTGTAGAAGCATTTTCGGAATTACCCGACCCACGGCGTGGAGCGGGCTGTCGTCATGAGTATGCAGTCTGTTTAGCCAGGGTAAGAGCATCTCAATCATGCTTGACAAAAGCACTTGAGAATTTGCATCATATAGTCATTATTCATCGCAGCCCGTTTTCTTTTTTGTCGCAAGCTACGTTTGAGAGTTGTTTCTTGATTGAC
>NZ_JADEWV010000420.1 GCF_015207455.1 Microcoleus sp. LEGE 07076 | reverse complement strand
AGACAGGGCGATCGGCGCAATCACTACCGTGTACCGAACTGACAAAGGTTGGTGCGGCACAAATACCGACGTTGAAGGCTTTCTCGCGCCGCTCGAAACCGGGGGTTTTCAAACTTTCCAATCAGATTCAGATCCCCCCCAGCCCCCCTTAACAAGGGGGGAGAATTCACTCAAAGTCCCCCTTCTTAAGGGGGATTTAGGGGGATCTCCGGGTTCCGATTGGAGTCAGAAAGTAGCGGTAATTTTGGGGAATGGCGGGGCGGCGAGGGCTGTTGTGGCTGGATGCGCTCAATTGGGATGTGCAGAGATTCACGTTGTCGGGCGCAGCGCTCAAAATTTAGCGGAATTTCAGCAGAGTTGGGTCAATTCTCCGATGCCGGTACAGAATTTGCAGGTGCATACTTGGGATAATTTGTCAATGTTAAGTTCGCGGGCGGATTTGCTGGTGAACACGACTCCTGTGGGGATGTATCCTCATGGGGAAAAGTCGCCGGTGGCGACGGCTGCGCTCGATCGAATTTCCCCTGGTGCGATCGTCTACGATCTAATTTACACCCCGAATCCTACTCAGTTTCTCAAAGATGCACAGCAAAGAGGGGCGCGAACTATTGACGGACTCGAAATGCTCGTTCAACAAGGAGCAGCCGCTTTGAAAATTTGGCTGGACACAGTATCTGTCCCAGTCGATGTGATGCGTCAAGCATTGCGACAGCATTTAGGCTTAGGATCGCGAATTAAATAATTTACACATAATTGTGGGATGGGCTCTCTAGCCCGTCCATCCCACAAGAACAATAAAAATGGTAAGTTATTTAATTCTCATTCCTTAGACTGATGCTATTTGTCTGGCGGTAGGGAAACGCCGCTGTGCCGTTTCCCTAAAGATGTTGAAAATTAGATCGTGAATTCGCGCTAAGCTGGAAGTTAAAATATACGCTAAGCTGCAATTTATGAAATTTCGAGCTATCACTCTTTTTTTTGCTACTTGCGCGATCGGAATTTTTAGTTTGGTATTCACTCCACCAGCTTGGGCTCTGACGCAGATTAAACTTTCGGATCTTGCTTATCACGAATGTCCGGCCAAAATGGCAGAAGGAACAGTCACCAGCGGCAGTTCTATGGAAGCTAACTGCTTTTTGATTACTGGAAAAGCGGAAAATAGTAGCGGTAAACCTGTTGTCAATGCCGATATTTTTGGCCGCATTTATGATGCAGATGAAAATCCGGTGATGCAAAACCGAACTCGCTTGGGTTCTATCGCAGAAGTTCCTCCCGGAGTTAGCGATTTTGAGATTAGAATTTCGGTGGCCAGCAATCAACGAACACCTTTGAAGCTGAAGCAATTTAAAGCTACAGGTTTTACTGGCGTGGTTCGCCGCTAACAAAACTATTTGAGATTTTGGGTGGGTGGTTCTGAAATTGCGATGCAGTTTTCGATTTTCGCTTGTAGATTTTAGATTGTTGAAAAGCTGGCAATTTCTCATTTCTAATTTACGAAGAACTCCCCAGCTTTTTAACCAGGGAGTTCATCTAAAAATGTCAAATCTAAAATTTAGTTGTCTGCTGCTATGTCTGCCAAACAATTTACGCTCGATGCTTAAAAAATTGAGCTTTTCTAACTACAAGGCTGTTTGCAAGTTGGTCAACAAACCGATCAAGAATTCCGAGCCGAACTGCAGTACAAAAAATGCAATCAGCGGTGAAAAGTCAATCCCTCCTAAGGGGGGAATAATCGATCGGAATAAATTCAGGTAAGGATCTGTTAGCTGACTCAAAATCGAAAACGGGGGATCGTACCAATTGATGTTCGGGAACCAGCTTAACAGTACCCTAAAAATCATCAGGACTACATAGATTTGCAGAAATGTGGACAGCGTGGTTGCCAAAAGACCTATGGAATAACTCATATATTCTGGTTGAAGTTTGAGTAAAGTTTACAGACGCTTTAGCTTTAAGCTTAGCATAGCTGGGGGAGCGGGCGAGAGTGGGACCATCCCGATTTTGTAAAAATGTTGTTTGGGAGTGCGATTTTCCGGCTCGCTTGTGTCTGTTTCTGGCTTCTGGCTTCGTGCGAGCGGACACTCCCGCGTGAAAGTAGATCGCCCGGATGCCACTGGCAGACTAATCTACAATCTTAGGAATGAGAATTAAATAACTTACCATTTTTATTGTTCTTGTGGGATGGGCTCTATAGCCCGTCCAGGACGGGCTATAG
>NZ_JADEWV010000419.1 GCF_015207455.1 Microcoleus sp. LEGE 07076 | reverse complement strand
ATCTATAGCCGAGTCTCAGTAACATGAGGCGATTTGTCGCGCATCGGCCTGGCGGACACAGGAAGGATCCCCCATACCTCACAACGCGATCGAACCGCTATATCTCACTTTATTCTAAAAATAATAATATCTAAAAATTCTTCCACTCTCCCACTCTGGGATTTTTGGGAGGGGAAAAAGTCGGACATAAGCCGGGTTCTGTTCTCTAAACTGCAAGCAGTTTTTGAGGGCAGTTATCTATCTGGGACGCGTGTTACCAAACGCCTCAAGCGGTACCAAAAAACGGAACTGGTAAAAAACCAACCGTAGTCCCTCCGACCTTGCTCCCAACCGGGGTTTACCTAGCCAACACCTCTCGATGCTGCTGGTGCGCTCTTACCGCACCTTTGCACCCTTACCCCCTAACATTTTGCAATTTTCGATCATCGATTTTTGATGCAATCTCAAATCTCAAATCTCCAATTGGGGGCGGTATTTTTCTGTGGCACTATCCTCACGATCGCTCGCACTGGGCGTTACCCAGCAAGTTTGGTTTTTCGGGAGCCCGGACTTTCCTCAGACCAGCTTTCGCTAATCCGCAACCGCCTGCGCCTACTTTTTCCCCAGATTTATTGTACGCGATCGTTCGTCAATCAATTTAGGATTTTAAATTTCAGTCATCTTTAATAGTAGAAAAATTTTCAAACCAGCCGCGCCGCCAAAAAAAGTAAACTAAACTCGATGCGATCGCTACCATCAGCGCCCAACAAAGCGGATAGCCAAAATACCAATTCAGTTCTGGCATATTCAAGGGCGATTTCTCTGTATTGAAATTCATCCCGTATACTCCCGCCACAAAAGTCAACGGAATAAAGATACTCGAAATCACCGTCAGCAATTTCATGATTTCATTCATTTTATTACCAACCGAAGACAGATAAACATCCATCAAACCCGAAGACAACTCTCGGTAAGTTTCCACCATATCCATCACCTGCACCGTGTGATCGTAACAGTCGCGCAGGTAAATTCGCACCTCCGGACTAATCAAATCGCTGCTATCTCGAATCAAAACATTAATTGCATCCCGCTGCGGCCAAATAGCGCGGCGCAGTGTCAGCAATTCCCGCCGAATTTTATAGATTTTTTCCAAGGTTTTGCGAGTGGGGTTCAGCACCACTTCATCCTCTAATTCTTCAATCCGCTCTCCGTACACTTCTAATACTGGGAAAAATCCATCTATAATCGAATCTAACAAAGTATAAGCCAGATAATCGGCTCCGTGTTTGCGAATACTTCCTTGTCCTTTGCGAATGCGATCGCGCACCGGGTCAAAACAATCATAATCCGGTTCTTCCTGAACAGTTAGCAGGTAATGTTTACCCAAGATCAAACTAACTTGTTCTTTATGAAAATTATCTGAATTCGGCTTAATTATCACCATCCAAGAAATGATTAAAAGATGTTCTTCATAGTCTACCACTTTAGGGCGCTGGGGAACATTAACTACATCTTCCTGAGCCATTTCGTGCAAATTAAATACTTTGGCCATCTGGCGCCAAGTTTCCTTGTTTCCCAATCCCAACATATCAACCCAAGAAACAGATGCTGTATCTAAATAGATAGCAGCGTCTCGAGGATTTGCCAATTTCGAGCGAATAGCTGCTGTCTCGCAATAGTCAATTAATACAATCTCCGGAGGTGGCGCATCGGGTTCTAAGTCTAGAGTTCCCGGCAGCGCCCCCGGATCGTCATAAAAATAGTCAACGTAGGAATCATCATCATCATCATCTTCATCTTTAATTGCTTTTGCAACTGCAGTAAAAGTGTTTTTTATGCCTTTGTATGCCATGTTAATATTCCTAACTTTTAGTATCTTTAATTATCTTATCATTTTTTTTGTATAACTATCAATGACTGTTGACTGTTAGCTGTTGACTGATGACTGTTGACTGTTGACTGTTAACTGTTGACTGTTAGCTGTTGACTGTTGACTGATGACTGTTGACTGTTAGCTATCAATTAATAACAAATAGCAAACAACAAATAGCAAATAGCAAACAACAAATAGCAAATAACAAATAACAAATAACAAATAACCAATAACAAATAACCAATAACAAATAACCAATAACAAATAACAAATAACCAATAACAAATAACCAATAACTAATTACCTTTGTCGCATTGGAATCTCGATCGCAAATTCAGTTCCTTCTCCCGGCGAAGAAATGCAGCGC
>NZ_JADEWV010000099.1 GCF_015207455.1 Microcoleus sp. LEGE 07076 | reverse complement strand
AGATTTAATTGACCTGTTTAAAAAAAATCCCAATCTGATTACTGTATGCAGCTACAAGGCTGCCAAAATTTACGAACCACCGCCGGAATTTTCTCAGGTTCAATTAAATAACCAAGTGGGTTTCAGCAATTTAGTTAAAGACGAAAAATCTAACGATAAAGGCGAGAGCATTCGCATTCAACCTTTATCTTATCACCCGAATCTTTCCAGTTTTACCGACAATTGTAAAAGTCCGAACAGTTTCAGTTTGTTGTTAGCTTTGCGGTTTTTGGAAAATCAAGGCTATAAAATGGAGAAAAATGCTAATGAAGAGTTGGTAATTGGGGGTGTTAAATTTCCGAGATTGGCTGTTCGTACAGGAGGATATCAAAATATAGAGGCGGGAGTAAATCAAATATTGCTCAACTACCGAGCCAATCCGAAACCTGCTTTTAAAGTGACGCTTCAGCAAGTTTTGGAGGGGAAAATCAACGCCGATTTAGTCAGAGGTAAAATAGTGATAATCGGTCACGCATCGGAAGCTGCCAGAGATAATTCGGATACTGCTTACGGTAAAATGCCGGGAGTGTGGATTCAAGCTCATATGGTGAGTCAAATTCTCAGCGCGGTTATTGACAAAAGACCGCTGTTGTGGGTTTTGCCTCAGTGGCAAGGATTTCAGTGGGGTGATGCTATTTTTGTGTGGCTGGCGGCTTTGGCTGGCGGGCTGTTGGCTTGGCGCGGGCGATCGCTCTTAGTGTTGGTAGCGGGCGGAAGTTTTGTAGTTTTTGTCTTGTATCAAGCTGCGATCGTCATGTTGAGTTTTGGCGGTTGGATGCCGTTAATTCCTTCAGTTATAGCTTTGATTTGTACGGGTTGTATTTGGTTTATTTACGACCGTTATGCGCTCAAAAGGTAATTGCAAATAGTTTGAGTTTACCATTTTTATGTATCAAATACGATGGCATTTATTGTGGGCTTTGATTTGGGCGATCGGCTCTGCATCGGCGGTTGCCAATTCTCCGCTCAAAGTATCAACAACAACTAATACAAATCCCCCTTCTAATACCAAGCCAGGAGCAGGACTCGACCCAACGAACTTGTCTTGCAAAAAAACCGATCGCCCGCTTACTGCTTTGAGTCCCCGCGATAATTTCCGATCGACTACTTCTGAGCATCCTACTTTTTGGTTCTACATTCCATATTCCCCTGAAGATATCAAAAAGGGAGAATTTGTGTTGCTGACTTTAGACGAGAAAACTTTAATTTACGAGACTGCTTTCGAGCTACCTAAAACTCCGGGGATTGTGAGCATTAGTTTGCCCCCATCTCCAGAGTATGCTTTGGCAGAGGGGAAGTCTTATCGCTGGTACTTGAGATTGTACTGCAAAAACAGTACGCGCTCTCGATCGGATTTGGCGGTAGATGGATGGCTGAGTCGGGTAGCGGCGACTGCGGAAACTGAGCGTTTGATTAATGCCGGCGCACCTGATATTTGGTACGATTCGCTGACTCGTTTGGGCAATTTGCTGTTAGTTTCGCCGGCTGAAAAATCAAGAAATGATTGGAATAAGTTGTTAGAGTTTATCGGGGAAAAAGAGTTAGCTAAAGAACCGTTAGCGGGGCCAGTTGTGGTGGTTAAAGAGTAAAGTTGAAACCGGGACAAACTGCGAGGAGATTGCCCCTACCGCCCACCGGAATTTTGGACGGGCGGGTTTTACCAGAAATTTTTAAGGGATAGAAATAATATTAAATCCGGGTTAGTCACCTCCGTTATGATGGTATGGTGCGTCGCTCTTTAATCTTTGTCAAGAGCCAGAATCTTCGCAGCGACGCACCCGGAGGATGATCAAGAATCTCCAAAACCCGGATTTCGCATGATATCGTTTCCGGCTGCATCGTCAGGTGATAAATTAGAGGGCAATTCATGAATGATTTTTACAAGTCGCCACCTATCTCGGCGCAATTTTCAGTTGTTGGATTCACAGTCAACAGTCAACAGTCAACATCATATTTGAGTGCAATCGGAATTGATCTGAAAGGTACATTTTGAATCCTACACTTTGTCTTTGGCGGGCGGAACTAAACGGGTTTTATTCAAACCTGCATCAATATCCCTGAGCAATTTAAAATCATCTTCGGGTAAAGAATTAACAGGTGAGTGTTTTTCTAGAAACGAGAATGCTTGCCGAAATTGAGGGGGGTTGGAGTCGATCGCACTATCGAAGTGACATGGTACAATTTTGTCAAAATCCCAACTCGCAACTCGATCGGCCCAATCGAGAGTTTCCCTCGGCGCGCGGTTGAGAATCCAAGTCTGCAACACCGGGGCTACCAGCGGCCGCCCTTGTCCCCGCAAAGCCTCGAACGATCGCACCCAATCAGTTTTCCACTGGAACGGATACAACCCAAAATAAGCTTTTCTAGAGCGTTCTGGCGCTTTGAATGCGTTAGCCAACACTCCCGACCACGGCGGCACTTCCAGGACGCTGGGGCGAAAGTACGCGGTAAATAAGGCGATTCTCTGCCATCCTTTGCGCCGATTTTCGTGGGTGTCTGCCACCAAGTCCGAGGCGCTGTCTTTGGCGTGAAACAGCAGCGGGTAGGGGTCGAATTGAACGATCGCGGGCGGGTTTTCGGGAATGGCAATTACCGAGTCGGTTACGATTAGGGTGCGCGATCGCCTGTGAAACAAGGCAACTTCGGCAAAGGATCCCAAACCGAGGTCGATCGGGCCGAGGATTGCCCAGTCAAATTCACCTGCTAAGGGCGTGCTGCTGCTGTCGCAGGGCAGTACAGAGGTGCGTTTCGCGGGCAAACCCAGCCAACTCAGGGGCAAATTGAGCGGAAAACTCCAGTGCCCGGGGGCGACAAACACCAGGGCTGCGGGAAAACATTTAGCAAACGGGCCGACAAAAACTTTGTGTTCGATGCCCGAAACTGTTGTCAGCAAAATATACTTAACTTCGCCGTGCTCTGCGACTAACTCGTTTAGCAAGCGGATGCACTCGGGAGTTGGTGCGACGGGGGCGTAGACTAGAAGGCCTTGGGGTTCTAGTTTAATTACTGTCATCCGCACCGGCACAATTACGTAGAAAATGCCTTGGAGTTGGTCAAAAGTCCAGATGGTGTCTTTGACTATTTCTTTGCGGATGGTGCGCCGCTTGCTGTAGGGATAGATTGGGACGATCGGCCAAAATGGCCAGGAATAGTCCCGATTGTGAATCTGTGCTGGTGTTGGTGTGTCTTGGCCCTGTGTCACTCCGCGACTCCTTGCCGATTTTTTTTGTACGTGCGTGCGATCGAACTTTTGTTATCTTATTTCAATTTTGGGATGCCGATTCGAGCAGTTGAACAGGGGTTAGGGGCGATTCTTGCTGGGGATAGCCGCGCTGCGGGTTTTTGGAATATTCAAAGCTGGAATTGCCCGTGGGGAGCCCAAACCCGGTTTTTACGAGTTTTGGGATGAGTCAGGAGAAATAAGAGGATGAGTTTCAGTCCCGTTGCCGGGATTGAGTTAATTGAAAGCCTTGGAGACTTTAGAGGCTTCCAATCCAAATCCAAAGTTTCAGTCCCGTTGCCGGGATTGGGTTAATTGAAAGTCGCGCAAGGTTCGATGCGCGGTTTGTCGTATATCTGTTTCAGTCCCGTTGCCGGGATTCAGTTAATTGAAAGTTGAGATTGGGCGAGCGGACGAAGTAATTGCAAAGTTTCAGTCCCGTTGCCGGGATTCAGTTAATTGAAAGCCGCTAGCTAATTTAAACCCAAGGCTAGGTAGTTAATGTTTCAGTCCCGTTGCCGGGATTCAGTTAATTGAAAGCGAGCGACGGGCTCAATCCTTATCAAACTTGGGCAAAGTTTCAGTCCCGTTGCCGGGATTCAGTTAATTGAAAGCTCGTTTACCTACGTTCCTGCAAACTGATGAAAAAATTAATGTTTCAGTCCCGTTGCCGGGATTCAGTTAATTGAAAGATTAAAATATTTCATTTAATCAATTGCGATCGAACGTTTCAGTCCCGTTGCCGGGATTCAGTTAATTGAAAGATGACTCTTTCCCGACGCCAGGGGCTGGCAAAGTGGGGTTTCAGTCCCGTTGCCGGGATTCAGTTAATTGAAAGGTTATGGTTCGAGATTGGTGAGAGTGACGGAAGAATAGTTTCAGTCCCGTTGCCGGGATTCAGTTAATTGAAAGTTTTGAGCATTGTTGTTTTGCTTTGTGTATGCTTGATTATGAGTTTCAGTCCCGTTGCCGGGATTCAGTTAATTGAAAGTCATATTTCCCTTTGCCGTCGCTTCCCTTTTGGCTTAAAGTTTCAGTCCCGTTGCCGGGATTCAGTTAATTGAAAGCATTTCCGCCCTCGAAACCCTGCTCAGTGTTTATGGGGGTTTCAGTCCCGTTGCCGGGATTCAGTTAATTGAAAGTTTTATGTCAAACCCACTTCTTTACGCCTCAATTGGCACGTTTCAGTCCCGTTGCCGGGATTCAGTTAATTGAAAGCGCCGCCATTCTGCGAGAAATTCTTTCATGCCGTGGTTGCGTTTCAGTCCCGTTGCCGGGATTCAGTTAATTGAAAGCTTAGGCATTTTCTTCTCTTTGGTTTCCGGCTCATGTTTCAGTCCCGTTGCCGGGATTCAGTTAATTGAAAGTCGCGATCGAATACTGGGCAAGTGGGCACACGTAGACCGTGTTTCAGTCCCGTTGCCGGGATTCAGTTAATTGAAAGCTCTACGAAAGATTGATTGCCTTGCATCGCTTCTAATGTTTCAGTCCCGTTGCCGGGATTCAGTTAATTGAAAGACTTCAGCTTCCCTCTGCTTGATCAAAAGTTCGATCGCTTTGTTTCAGTCCCGTTGCCGGGATTCAGTTAATTGAAAGTTAACCTCTAATGAAGGTCAACGCCATGAATTTTAAGTTTCAGTCCCGTTGCCGGGATTCAGTTAATTGAAAGCGGCACCGAAAGATCCCGACAGTTGGCGGACACCGAAGTTTCAGTCCCGTTGCCGGGATTCAGTTAATTGAAAGTAGCTTCTTCTATTCTCTTGGCTATGTCGAGAGAATATTGAGTTTCAGTCCCGTTGCCGGGATTCAGTTAATTGAAAGCCATCGTAAGGACTCCTAATGGTAGTTAACTTTGCAAGTTTCAGTCCCGTTGCCGGGATTCAGTTAATTGAAAGGCATCAACATCTTTGAAGTCGCCGTATGCTGTGATATGTTTCAGTCCCGTTGCCGGGATTCAGTTAATTGAAAGTCGCTATTAGTGTTGCCAGAAAACCTCAACCTGAATAGTTTCAGTCCCGTTGCCGGGATTCAGTTAATTGAAAGTGAAATAAATCTGATCGAAAACCCAGACTTAGCACGTTTCAGTCCCGTTGCCGGGATTCAGTTAATTGAAAGTCTAAGAGCGCGGGTTTAAGCGCGTCCAGCACTGTGTAAGTTTCAGTCCCGTTGCCGGGATTCAGTTAATTGAAAGTAGTAACCGCTAGGCGTTTTCTAGGGGAGATAGACGTGTTTCAGTCCCGTTGCCGGGATTCAGTTAATTGAAAGTCAGACCAGTGACCGACAGTGCCGTACTGTGAAGAAAGGTTTCAGTCCCGTTGCCGGGATTCAGTTAATTGAAAGTTGAAATGGCGCTAGTAAGCTGCCGACCGAATCGGGTTTCAGTCCCGTTGCCGGGATTCAGTTAATTGAAAGAATGGATTAGGTTTGCTAACAGTTTATGCTCTCAGAGTTTCAGTCCCGTTGCCGGGATTCAGTTAATTGAAAGCTTGGCGAGGGTGTGGTCAGGGTTAGAGATTCCTACATGTTTCAGTCCCGTTGCCGGGATTCAGTTAATTGAAAGCTAACCCTCGCCAAGCTTCACCTCTTCCCAGTCCCGCTGGTTTCAGTCCCGTTGCCGGGATTCAGTTAATTGAAAGTTGATGCTTTACCTGATTTATATCAAGTAAGAACAGTTTCAGTCCCGTTGCCGGGATTCAGTTAATTGAAAGGCAATCGCGCACGAGCAAAAAGAATTCGCGTACAAAGTTTCAGTCCCGTTGCCGGGATTCAGTTAATTGAAAGCCTCATCGGTTCGTCCATTGCTTCGAGAATGCGAGTTTCAGTCCCGTTGCCGGGATTCAGTTAATTGAAAGGAGTTCGAGAGAAACCTATTAAAGGAGCGCACCCAAGCGGGGTTTCAGTCCCGTTGCCGGGATTCAGTTAATTGAAAGTTCTGTTGAATCTTCTGCTGAATCTTATCTTGAATGGTTTCAGTCCCGTTGCCGGGATTCAGTTAATTGAAAGGATCCTATTATTCTGCACAAGTACAGATAAATTATCGTTTCAGTCCCGTTGCCGGGATTCAGTTAATTGAAAGTCACTCCTCCTCGCCCGGTGTCCGCCAATATAAAAAGCGTTTCAGTCCCGTTGCCGGGATTCAGTTAATTGAAAGCTGAAATCTCGCAACACTAAATTAACAAGTGCGTCTACATGTTTCAGTCCCGTTGCCGGGATTCAGTTAATTGAAAGATTATCATAATAGGTAATCCAGTTGTGTAAAGAAGTTTCAGTCCCGTTGCCGGGATTCAGTTAATTGAAAGTTTAGCTTCAACACTCAAACAAGAACACAAAATATGGTTTGTTTCAGTCCCGTTGCCGGGATTCAGTTAATTGAAAGTCTAATTCAGTCTCTGTAAAGGATACAGCAACTGATCTGTTTCAGTCCCGTTGCCGGGATTCAGTTAATTGAAAGTCCATAGTTCAACGTAAAATAAATTGGTTGAGCTACGTTTCAGTCCCGTTGCCGGGATTCAGTTAATTGAAAGCCAACACGATCGATGTGTCCGAAGATTTGAGCTTGGGGAGTTTCAGTCCCGTTGCCGGGATTCAGTTAATTGAAAGGCCGCCCCCCAGAACCCAGTCACAGAGAGCATTCTGAAGCCGATTTTCGTCAACCTCAATTTTACCTTCATTACAGCCCCGCTTATTGCTACGCATTCGCAACAATTCAAACGACCCAAACGTTGAAACTATTAACTTGTCAAGGTTCTGGCGTTTTTCGTCAACCTCCACAAGATTTGCCCTCACTTCGGTTCACGAAAATCATCATAGATCGATCGCCATTATCTGTCAATCAATTTGAGATTAAAAATTGTAGAATCGACCCCAGCAAAAAACCCAATTCCCAGACAGCGCGATCGGGTTTTTCTATTTGAGGTCGATCGACCCTACCTACATATTAATAAACAATCGCCCCTTCCTCCCTAGGCTTCTCGCAACCGTAAGTAATTGTCCGCTTCACCGAACCCGCATCCAAAACATAAATCCGCACCGCATCCTCCTCCGGCCTAATCAACTTTTCAATCTTCTGCTGAAGCTTCACAAACTGCACCGCCGTCAAAAAACACTCAAAAACACTGTACTGCGTCCACTTTCCATACCCGCACAGCAACTTGTGCAGCCGAGTCCGCCGCTTGTTCGCACCATCCGTATCCGGCAAATCGTAAATCACCAAATAAAACAAAGTATCCTTCATTTTTTCACCGCAAAACTAAAACTTTGTAAATCAATGTAGGGGTAGTGCCCCCGTGCCTACCCCTCTACCCCTCTTGCAATCACCGCAAAACTAAAGGCTTGTAAGCAACACCTTCCTGCAAGTGCCGACCCAACAGCCGAGCCTGCAATTCGATCGCCCGCCGATAAGTACAGCGGTACCCAAAAACCGGATGATTGAATTCATCATTCATCTTCCTATCAAAAGCCTGCAAAAACCGCTTCCGACTGCTATCAGAAAGCCGGTAAGCCCCCAAACTTTCCGTAAAATCCGCCGGTTCAAACTCCCGCCGATTCAACACCGACAGCACCAAACTATCAGTTACCAAAGGCCGAAACTCCTCCATCAAATCCAGCACCATCGCCGGTTGGCCCCGACTCACAGCGTGCAAATAACCAATATAAGGATCCAGTCCCGTAACATGAACCCCAGTCGTTACTTGCACCCGCAAAAGTCCGTAACCAAAACTCAACAAAGAATTCACCGGATCCGTAGGAGGACGGCGATTTCGTCCCGGAAAAAACCACGGTTCTTTCAACATCCCAGCCCAAGCACCAAAATAATTCTTAGCCGCCAAACCTTCAACCCCCATAACCTCTTGTAAAGTCTGCTTTTCGGCCACCAACTTCTTATTAGCTTTCAGCGGATTGTCCTTAATATTTTGGCGGTACAAAACCGTATGTTGATTTTGAATCTTCGCCGTCACAATCGACTTTACCAAATCCAGCCTTTTCGCCGCATCGCAGTGCAATTGATACTGAGCCAATCTCAGCGCCCCATTCCGAGAATACCCCGGCAGCGCCCCTCCCAAATACTTGCCAAAAACCGAAAGATAATGCACCGGAATTCCCAATTCCAAAGCATAAACCATCGCATCCCCCGTAACTTGAGGATTGCCAATCAGCACCACTTCCTCCACAGTTTGAGCCGGAACAGAATTTTTTTTCCAACTACCGTCTTCCTGCCGCAGCGCTAAAGTAAACGCCTCGTAAGTTTTGCTCAAAACAGCATCCGGCTGAGTCACATAAAGTACAGGCATAACTTAAATCATCTCCTGACGTAACTGTTTAACTTCAAAGGGCAAACAAATTCCTGACAAACTGCAAGCCTGACATTTTTTAGAATTATCTATCGGCGGCGGAATCGCACCCTCCACAGCTTTTTTAGCCGCCAAAATAGCCTCTTCCGTCATCTGCCGCAACCGCGCCGAAAACTCAACTTTCTCCCGGCGCTTGTTACCCGCATAGAAAATTTCCCCCCAATCAATCACCCGCCCGGTGCGTTCTTCCAAACACAAAGCAGCAGCGCAAAGTTGAAAATGGTCGTTGAGATACTTGCCCATTTTTCCCTTTTTGTACTCCAAAGGAATTAACAAACCGTCGCGCTCTTCCACAGCATCAATAATGCCGCTAACTTTCAGCCGATCGCTCCACACCCACTGCTGGCGGTGAATCAAAATACCGTCTGCTTCCACCGTTCCTTCCTCATCGATGTTTCGGTGCAAATAGCGCCCGATGAGAATATGTTCGTTATCCTCCATTTCCCCCAATTCGTATTCCAAATAAAATCGGCGGTGGCAATATTCCCAAGCATTCAGATAAGCCAAAGGCAAAAAATCTTCATTCATCTTATTTTTCCTTCAATTTTACCTGTCCCATACCCATTCCCACCTTTCTACCCACCCCCGAAAAAGCTGCAAACCGGGCGAGAACCGCAGCAATTTTAGCTTGTTCCGCATCCGGGAATTCGTATTTAACCCATCCAACCGCCCCAATTTCCGCTCCAGCTTTCATTTTCAGCGCCCGAGTTTGCACCTCGAAACTAGAAGTAACCGCGCTCCATTCCACAGCCGGAAATTGCAGCGCACTCGGAGCAAAAGCATTCCAGCGGCGCAGCAAACTGCCAAATACCAACTCCGGCAGCGGGAAGGGCTGAATTACCTTAATTTGTTTGAAACTGGTTGGCGAGAGAAATTCTAGGGCGATCGACCTTTTTCCGGGCAATTCTGCTAACATTTCATAGCTGCTAGCTTGCACGATTTCTACGCAATCTTCCAAGCGGCAAACTACGCCTGTCAAAGCAATATCCTTGCCGATATCCTGACTCAATCCCCACAGCAAAGCAGCCAGCAATTCCGATCGCAACAAAGCCAATCTCAAATATTTATGCTGGGGAGATTTGCCCGGTACGGCAACTAAAGCACCGGGAAAATCAGCTTGTTGGTGTACTTCCTCAGTCAGTGCGGGATTAGCATTTCCTATCCACTCAAAAAACTTAGCATGAACTGCCCTTCCCAAAGTAGGCGGCAGCACCTCCTCGGCCCGCAGCGGAATTTGCAAAACGTGCAGGGATGAAGAATCGACTTCAACTCCGGCAACTTCGCAAGCTTTCCCCTGCCAGACAACAGCCTTATTTCTGCTAATTTGCAGGCAAATAACCTGCATTAATTCTGGATAAAACTCCGGCTGCTGCAAAACTGCCATAACTTTTAAAACTCCCCCGCGCGGGGCGGTTGCCATCCAAATTAAGGGACGTTCAAAAGCAGGCAGCCACTCAATTAACGGTACTGAACGAGTTGAGGCGGCAGCAGGTTTTAATACTAAACTCAATCCGGCAAATTCCTGTTCAGAGTCTTTGGTAAAAGTCATAGCGGGCGCTGGTAGCTGTTAGTTTTAAGGGCAAAAAATCGGTGAGAATTGTGCGTTCTTTGTCAAGGGCCGCTTTTTTGGTAGAGAAAGGATTGATTTTGTCAAAAGTAGTGTTTTTGCCGAAATCGTCCATCAGCCCGACGGTGAAACTAAGGCTTAAATTGGGCTGGTAGAGGGGTTCGGCAGTAATTTGAGTTCGATCGGGCAAATACTGAAAAAAGCAGCCCCGCTTGCCAAAATAGTTGATCTGAGCGAACAATTGAGTCAATGCGGGCGATCGATCGTTGGCGGCGCAGTGAATCTCCAAATTGCCTTCCAAATAAATCCATTCGCGAAATACAAATCCCCCCTGCATCGGAAGCGTGAGTCGAGTTTTATCGGCTTTATCCGCCGTTTGATCGTAGTAGCGGAGTTTGTAACCGTTGCGGTTGACAACCAATCTTTCGGGCGGCCGCACCCAAATTTGCAAGTCTCGAATCCAAGCAAATTCCCCTTCTATCCACTCGTCAAAATCGCTGGAATGCAGCGCACCTTCGCTTTCCAACAGCACTTTTAAAAGTGCCATTTTAATCGCGTAAGGAGTCGGGACTAAGTTAGAACGGGCGGCCATGCTGGTAGCGTCGGAACGTTTGAGAGAAAATAAACTAACGGGTTGGTAACTAACACTTAGCCACTGGTTAGATTCACCTCCGTTGAGGGCGGGCACGGGGGCACCGCCCCTACGGGAGGGGGTTTGAGAATTTTGAGGATTATTCGATCGCTTCGGCACTGTTGCTCTCCCAGGGTGCAGATAAGGTGATTAATTGTTGAATTTGTTCTGCAAATTCTGCCATTGTTTCAAAACTAAACAGCCGAATTGTTCCCTCTCCGTTTATGCGGTTGAGAGTGTTCGCGAGGCTTTCGATTTGACGGTGATAGTCAGTATCTAAAGGGCTAATTATCGGTGCGGGACAGCGGCGCGTGCTGACAGCAATGATGCCTTCAAAATGGTCGGAATGGGGTAAATTTGTGTTGCGTTTCGCGCCGTTGGGTTGCAGGTAAGTGTAGAGCACACTTTTGAGCAAAGCATCGAGGCGTTTTTTGCGATCGCCCGCTGCAATGGCATAATTAAAAGTGTGAGGATTGTAGCCGATCCGAAACGCTTCGATATTCAAAACAGTTGCGTACAAACCCGAACTAATTTGCACGTTGTAAGGAGTAGGATTGTCAGTCCCGAATTTAGCGTGAAAGTAACTCTGGGTTTTGACAAAACTGGGTAAACCGACAACAGCGCCGAATTCAATAACCGACTCGCGTTTGAGAGTTTGTCCCTTTTTCTCTGTCACCATAAAGCCTTCTAAATCGCTAACGGTACAGAGTTGCAGAACTTTCGCAGTTTTGGCAGCTAAATTTGTTTCCGGTTCGGCAAACAAAGGCGTTTTTTGCTGTTCGGCTAATTCGATGTCAAAACCGATGCGATCGGGATTGAATTGTCTGCCGCCTTCCGACAAAGCCAGTTCGCTTTCGAGGCAAATTCGGTGCAAATGTTCCGCCTGAATGTGTTTGATCGCGTCTCCCGAAACTCCGTTCACAAATTTAGGTTCCGGGTCGCCTTTTTCCACAATATAATAGCGGCGAGTTAAAGATTGATTGCCTTCATTACCTTCATTGTTCAGGGCGTGTAGCTGCCAGGAAAGCAAGCCACTGAGCGAAATCGAATAAACGGGAAAAGTTGAATTTGTCATGGTAAGTAAGTGAGTAAAGATTTACAAATTCCAGCTACGAACAAGTTTTATTCTGGTTCTGCAAAATCTTCGGGTTCGGCAGTTGCGCTATTTTCTTTTACCGAATCATCGGGCGAATCACTCTGAGCTTTCGGCCATTTTGCATAACCGTAAGCAATCAGCAAATTCGCCACTAAAACGGTATCGAATTCGTTGATAAGTTCCATCAATCTGTCTAAATCTTCTTTTTTTGGTTGGACTCGCAGCAAGCGCTTGCCTTGCTTGAGATAACCTTCCAACAGCCGCAAATTCTCCGCTTCGTACTTAGCCAAAAAATCGGCGATCGCACAAACAAAATCCTTTTTAGAACCCGACTGACTGCTCAAAAGTTGTGACAAACCGTACTGCCGCTGCCAATCTAATTCTTTCGCCCCATCTTTCGTCTGAACTTTCCCCGCATAAACTGTTGCTTGATTGATCGCTTTAGCAATGCGGAGAAAACTTTCATCTCTAGTAATTGTGATGAAATCGGCATCTTTTTTGGTCATCGTATTGAGTCCTGTTACAGAAAATAAACGGGGTGATTTAGATTTTGGATCGGCGAGGCGCTTGACAGCAAAATCTGCATAACCGACTTGAAACGGAAAAAAGTTGCGGAGATTGTTGCCAGCAATAAAATCTCGGTAAGCTGCTAACAATTCGCTGTGTCCTTCTTCGGACGACAAAGATATTATAACTGACAAATGTTCTTTTAAAACACTTTGATAATCGCCAATTTCATCATAATTTTGCGGGTAAATCCAGCCGGGAAGTCCGAGGGTAAAAATATCTTTAACTCCGTAAACTTGACCTTTTGAGCCAAAATGCGTGCCGCTAAAACCGCCGACAAAGCGATCGACTGATTGCCAAATTTCCAACTCATCTTCTACTTGGCCTTCAGCGTGTGCCTGATGGTTGTCCAGCAGCGTTTGACAGAATCTCAGGACTAATTCAGCATCAAATCTAGCAATGCCGTGTCCGCCACCAGGGGGGTTGTAGACGCGCAAAGTATCAAGGACTTTGCGGTATTCTCCCAAGGAAATATTGCTGGGTTCCAGCGCAACCGCGCGCCAATCGTAAGCGCTTTCAGAGATTTTGATGCGATCGCACAATGCAAAATTAAACAAACCGCCAGCAATCAACCACAAACTCAAGCCATCTATTTTTTGAGGATCGGTTTTGTTGCTATCAGCCTTCACTCGGTTAACACCTTGAACCGCTGTCGCTAAGTATATTTTTACTGCATTTGCAGTCTCGAACAATTTCTCTTTTGTAGCCTGTTTAAACAGTGCAGAAACTTGCTGAGTTTGAGATGTCGATTCGAGGCTAAATCCTTGGAATAAAGCAACAATAAACTTGCCGTAATTGTTGCTGAGATTTCGCCCTTGCAGCCACAAATCGTTATGATTTTTCTCGTGCCTCATTGACACTAAGATTGTCCCGTTTTGAGTCCTCGGATCTGGAGGTTTTGGGGATTCTTCTATAAATTCAGGCCTGCCGCGCTGCTGATACAAATAATCGCGGTACAGCTTTCTAATTTCTGTGTTTTTAACAGTATCGAAAGGCGTTGTATCGGCGGGAATTTGAGTGCGATCGGTTTTTGCGCCGCATACCGGAGGAAAAGCATCGGCATAAGTCAGTTTGGAAATAGCTTCGAGATTGACAGGCTTTTTGAACTGAATGCAGTAGCGCCTTCCTTCATCCACAAGCTGCATTTGTGTTTTTTGTTTGCTTCTCGCCAGCGCATCTTCAGCGACTAAAGCCAATCCCAGCATTAAAAATGTGTCGGCGTATGTACCGAATTTTTTGATGACAAAAAGCCGATCGACTGTCACTGCTTTTACCTGAATTTATTTGATTAATTTGATTGTACCACCGCAACGGAAAGGGGGTATTCCAATTTGCAGGTGCGTCAGGCGATTTTCGATTGACAATTGTCAAATCTAAAATTGCACCGATCGCATATCGCACAATCTCAAAGCGCGCACCACCAGCGAATACAGTTGCAAATATTCAATTGCATCCGCATCGAACCGATCAAGTTCAAAAATTTTCACATCATAACAATTGCGACTGAATTTAGGACTTTTCTCCGGTAAAGACAGAGTTTTCGGTAAAAAACGAATTAGATTTCGCCAACCCGAATCGATCGCCCTTTGAGCATTTGGATGCAATTGAATCGGCGACATTGCAGCCACATTTTTACTCAGCCATCCTTTCGCCCAAGCCGAATGGTGCCGCCCTGCTGCTAAAATAACCGCATGACAAATATATTGAATTTGCTCGCGATCGGCCTCAAATTCATCTTCCAACAGCGGCACGAGAACTTGTTTGAGAATTTCCCTCGACAAAAACGCGCCTTCTACAGCGTGATTCGGTCGTTTGTGCTGCTTTTCCCAAGCTTTTAACGCCTGTTTTTGACTTGTTTTGCCCGGATCGAAATCAGTATGCGCCAACAATTCTGACTTGGGATTTCTGCCGCCAAATTCGCGCCACGCAATCTCCTGCCATCCCCTCATTACTTCCTGCCATTTTACTTGCAACTTGCCCAAATCGTGAGTAAAAATTGCCAACAACACCAAATATTCAAACAGCGCCGCTGTATCTGCTGCTGTCGCTTCAGGAAATATTTTGCTGCGAATCAACCGCCCTCCCGCTGACAGCAACTCATCCCGAACGCTGCTGTATTTTATTTCGCAAACAGTGCCATTTTTTAGTATTTTTGTCATCAAAGGTTCGCGCCAGCACTTCCACATTAAAACTAAATGACCGACATAATTATCCATGCGATATTTGTACTCGCTAGCGATTTGTTTTTTGGCTTTGTCCGGCGACGCAAAGCCGTTGCCTTGTTCGTGAATATCGATGATTAAGCCAACCTCTGCGTCGTAAGAAATGTAGCGCGGATTGACCAAAATTTGGACGCTGCCGAGCAAATCTGCGGTCGATTTTATGGGAGTACATATCGGTTGACTGTAAGTTTCGGCGCGGCTGGGCGAGGGGTGTTCAATTCGCTTGAATACCCATTCGCTTGCATATTCTAACTTTTGAAATTGCCGCCATACTTTGCACAAGATTGTCGCGGGCAGGGAGAAAGGTAAAAGTTTTTTAAGGTCGATTTGTTCGTCCTCAAAATCGATGAAACTTGCTGTTTCCCAAACAAAAATGCTGCGACTGTCTACCAACCGAATTAAGTCGTTAGCAACACTGCGATCGCCCTGAAAGACGGCTGCATTAAACTTGCGATCGAACTCAGGGCGATCGTTCTGTCTGCGTCTGGCTTGCAGCGCATCTTCAGCGGTATGAACTCGATCTATCCACTCTACCTCCCTGCGAAAACCCACCGGGCGATCGGCCGTTTTTGACTGCGAATGTTCCTCTAAAACTTGCCAAGTAAGTTCGCATATTTCGCGATCGTAAGGCAAAAAGTTAGGCCGCTTTTCTGGATTATTTTCATCTTCGCCACCCTCCAGATCGGATGTTGACAACTCCGAGTCAATCTGCGACAATTGAAAAGAACGGTAAACAAAAACTTCCCCAGTTTCTCCCGCAAATCTCGCGCAGCGTCCCGCCCTTTGCAGCAAAGAATTCATCGGACAAAGCTGCGAGTGCATGACTTCGCAAGTAATATTAAGTCCCGCTTCGATAACTTGAGTAGCAATTAAAACTTTGCATTTTCCCTCAGCCAGCCAGTTCTCAGAAAATGCTGCTTGCAAATAAGTTTCTTTATTCGCCCTGTCTGCTGGCAAAAACCGAGAATGCAGCAGCGTAATTTCCAAATCATTGTTGAAATCTGCCGCTTGTAAATCTTTAAAAATACCTTGAGATTGAGAAACAGTATTGCAAATTACAATGACTCGCAGGCGCGAGTTTTGCTGAATGTCGCCGAGAATAACACTAGCCGTCAAGGGGTTGGATACAGCACGAAAAGTCCGGCAGCGGTTGCCTTCAATTTCAGCTAAATCAGTATCTTCAACTTTAACTAATTTCATTGTTAATTTCCTCGATAATCCGATTGGCAAGTTCGTCAGTCAAAGTAGCGGTCATCAGCAAACAAGGGGAAATTCCTTTAACTTGCTGCAACACTTTCATAACCGCAGTAAAAGAGCGATTTGGATCGAGTAAATGCAGTTCGTCGAAAACTAAATAAGCCGCCAAGATTGCTCCAGAATTGACATTAGCAGAACCGATCCCGACTGAATAAGGTATATTCAGAAAACTGCTCAACATTTGGTCGATCGTACAAAAAACAATATCGCCTTCAAATCTAGGGTCTTCCGGGTTTTCTCCAGTTTGTAGCGTTACCGCCAGCGGGCGAGCTAATTGATGAACTTGCGACCAATTTTTGACTAAAATTTCGGTTCTTTGGCGGAGGCTGTTAGCGAGGGTTCTGAGCGGAACAACATAGATGAGTTTTTTGGGGAAGTCGAGGTTGAGAGTTTGGGCGAACAGAAAAGGGGCGATCGCAGTTTCAGTTTTGCCCGCACCCGTCGGCGCTCTCAGCAGCACATCTTCGCGATTGAGGATTTTTTGGATTGTTTCTGTTTGGAATTGTCGGGGTGCAAATCCAGTGAGCACGCGAAAGTATTCGTCGATGTCAGTATCTGTATAAAATGTCTTCACGGCTCAAAATCCAGTTTGGGCGATCGCGCACAGAAGCTGATATAATCCTAAGTTTCTGTACGCAATATTATATCCGCTCAAATACCACAATAAAAACGGTTTGTAGTGAGGACTTTAGTCCGCATCGCTCCGAGCACTTTAGTCCTCATTACCAACTAATTTTATGACGATCGTGCGAGCGGATATAATAGAATTCCTCAAAAATCTACAATCAAAACCCCAAAATTGATATGACTCAAAACTACCGCATCACTCTTTTACCAGGAGACGGCATCGGCCCAGAAATTATCGCTGTAGCGGTAGATGTCTTGAAACTTGTCGGCAAACAATTGGACATCGGCTTTGAATTTCAAACAGCTTTAATGGGCGGCGCTGCTATTGACGCAACAGGCAATCCGCTGCCCGAAGAAACTCTGGAAAAATGCCGCAACAGCGATGCAATATTATTAGCAGCCATCGGCGGTTACAAGTGGGACAACTTGCCCAGGGAACAGCGCCCAGAAACCGGACTTTTAGGACTGCGCGCCGGATTGGGTTTGTTTGCAAATTTGCGCCCTGCAACTATTTTACCCCAATTAGTCGATGCTTCTTCCTTGAAAAAAGAAGTTGTCGAAGGCGTGGATATTATGGTAATCCGCGAATTAACTGGCGGCATTTATTTCGGCAAACCAAAAGGCATTTTTGAGACAGAAACAGGGGAAAAACGCGGTGTGAATACAATGGCTTACACCGACTCGGAAATTGACAGAATCGGGCGAGTCGCTTTCGAGACTGCCAAGAAGCGCGGGAAAAGGCTGTGTTCCGTTGATAAAGCGAATGTTTTGGATGTTTCGCAACTGTGGCGCGATCGCATAATTTCCCTGTCTCAAGAATACCCCGATATCGAACTTTCTCACCTCTACGTTGACAACGCCGCCATGCAGTTAATCCGCTGGCCGAAACAGTTCGATACAATTGTCACCGGCAACTTATTTGGAGACATTTTATCCGACGCGGCGGCGATGCTAACCGGCAGCATCGGAATGCTACCTTCTGCTAGTTTAGGCGCATCCGGCCCCGGAGTTTTTGAACCCGTGCATGGTTCCGCACCCGACATCGCCGGACAAGATAAAGCAAATCCTATCGCCCAAGTTTTAAGTGCCGCAATGATGCTGCGCTACGGCTTAAATCAGCCGGAAGCTGCCGATCAAATCGAGCAAGCAGTTGTCAAAGTTTTGGATCGAGGTTATCGCACTGGCGATATCATGTCAGAAGGCATGAAACTTGTCGGTTGCAAGGAAATGGGCAATGCTTTAATTGAAGTTTTGCAAGGTTAATTTCGCTGCTAGGGGCTTCTTACCCTTTACTCGTTACTCGTTCCCAGGCTCTGCCTGGGAACGCATTTCAGGAGGCTCTGCCTCCATTAAAACAAAGCAAACGAGACAGAATTTTGGATGCTCAGCCTCCAGATATCAATTACTCGTTCCCAGGCTCTGCCTGGGAACGCATTTCAGGAGGCTCTGCCTCCATTAAAACAAAGCAAACGAGACAGAATTTTGGATGCTCAGCCTCCAGATATCAATTACCAGGATCGGCCTGGTAATTATAAATTATATACTTTAACTTTCGGCTGTCAACATATTAAATTCCTCGGTATTAATGCGATTTGCTTGATACAAAGTTTGAGCGATTTCCGAAAGCGCTAACACAGAATGTGCGCGATAACCGTTGGCCTGCAATTTGTCTTTCACACCCTGTTCGTGGTCGATCAAAACCACAATATCTTCCACATTCAACCCAGCAGATTTTAACTTGCCCGCGCCTACCATGACGCTTTTGCCGCTAATCAGAATATCATCGACTACTACAATGGTTTCTCCGACCTGAAAATGCCCCTCAATTAATTTACCCGCACCGTAAGTTTTCACCTCTTTGCGCGGGAAAATCATCGGACGTTCCATCCGCAATGCTAAACCCGTTGCTGTGGGTAAGGAACCGTAGGGAATTCCGGCAATGCGATCGAATTTTAAATCCTTGAGAATGTCTGCATAGGCGCTGACAATTTGATGGAAAATTTGGGGAATTGAGATGATTTTTCGCAAGTCGATGTAATATGGAAATATCGCGCCCGATGCTTGTACGTGGTCGCCAAAAACTACGCAGCCGATGTCATAAAGTTGCAAGATTAAATCGCGGTTGGGCTCTGGTTTCAAAAAGCAAACATCCGGCAGCCATAATTGGCAAGTGGGGCTGCCTGCGATCGCCCTTCGCCTCTGTTCGTTAATTTTATCCCGCAATTTCTCAATTTCTCGGCGCGGCTCTTTTCCCGCCAACAAACTCGGGGGGACTGGCAGCAATAAATCCTCCCCATTCTTGCTTAAACCGGCCGCCAGCAGTTGTGCGAGGTCGTTTTCTTCTGCAATGTCATTTTCTTCGGCGATGTCTCCTTCAACTAAAATCAGCCGTTCGGGAGCTGCTTGGCGGATGCGGGCCAACATATCAGGCATTACTCCTACTTCTAAACCGAGTTTTTCGGGAGTTCCCCAAGTCTGAGAAACTCGGACTAATTGCAAGTACAAAGGGTTTTCTGCTGTCGGGTATTCTTGCAGTGTGGCGGCTGACGGGTTGGCAGTGGCGCAGAGGACAAAAACTGTTTTTCCGGGATATAATAAAAATGGTGCTACTTCGTCGAATCCGGCATAGGGACTGAGAGTAATAGCGTCAAATTGCCAGTCTTGAAATACGGTTTTGGCAAACACTCCGCTGGTATTTAAGTCGCTGTGTTTGGCATCTAAAATTACTGGAATTTGAGGGGGAATTATTGTTAAGATTTGTTGCAGCAGTTCCCCGCCGGGGATGCCGAGAGATTGATAAAAACCGAGGGTGACTTTGCAGGCACAAATTAAATCGGATGTTTGGTCGATCGCACTTTTGAGCGTTGCCAACAAATCAGTCACAAAACTTTGAGTTTTTTCCGCTGTCATCGAAACCAGCGCGGGCAAGGTTTCCGGGTCTGGATCGAGGGCTAAATACAGCAAACTTTGATTGCTTTCAACAGCCGCTAACAGTTTATCGAAAAAGTTGCTTTTATGGGTCATAGTTGGTGAGAGAGGTAAGGAAAAATTACAAATTTGCCTCAGAAACTGGGATTGGTGTTGTGCCGGAATCAACCGCTCCCCGTTGAAGTTTAAATTAAGAATCTTTTCTAATTGTAGAAGGTAAAGACCATGAAATCTGTAACTTTCAAAGCAGTTTCATTTGGACTGATGTTCGGGTTAGTGGCAGGGGCGATTGCAGCTAATCCTCAGCAAGTCAACCAGTTGCTGCAAACCAACCAGTGTCCTGGATGCGATTTGAGAAGCATTCCCCTGCTGCAAGCGAGTTTAGCAAATGCCGATTTGCAAGGGGCGGATTTGAGAGGTGCAAATCTCAGAGAAGCTAATTTATCCGGGGCAAATTTGAGCGGGGCTTTCCTCGGGGGCTTCTTTGCGAAAAGCTAATTTAGCAGGTGCTGATTTAACTAACGCTAATTTAATTGGGGCAGATTTGACTGGGGCAAAATTGGACAATGCTAAGCTTGCAGGGGCGACTTGGGTTGACGGTAGTATTAAATAAGCTGTACTGTATTTAAATTTAACTTTTGGGCGCAGTCGGAGTACCTACTCCACAAGATTTTTTTAATAAAATCAGCGTACAAATAGAACCTGAACCTAAAGCAATATCCGCCTTAGAATGTGGATAGTAATGAATGATAAATTCGATCAACTTTTCGACTTGGGACGAGTTGCTGCAACGCTACGTTGACAATTTCGGGCGCGTCAATTATCGGCTCTGGAAAGCTGAGGGAGCCGATGTTTTGAAGGCTTGGCTGGCAACTTTGGCGGAGGTAGATTTAGCTGCTGTTACTGATCCCGACGCGCGACTGGCGCTGTGGCTGAATGCGTACAATGCGATCGCAATTTCTCAAGTTCTCGAAGTATACCCGATCGCCTCGATCCGTCCCAAAGTTTTGGGAATTCCGAATTGGCTAGCTTTTTTAGATTTTTTCACCCGTTCCAACTCAATAATTGGCGACAAAAAGTACAGTCTCAATCAAATCGAACACGCAATTTTGCGGCCTGATTTTGCGGAACCGCGCATCCATTTTGCCTTAGTTTGTGCTGCTGTCGGGTGTCCGCTGCTGCGTCGCGGAGCTTATTTCCCGGAGTCGGTGCGGGCGCAACTGGAAGCCGACGCTAACCGTTTTATTCGCAATCCCGACAAAGTGCGGTACGATGCTGAGAAAAAGACGCTTTATTTGAGTAAAATTTTTGATTGGTACGGCGAGGATTTTGTGAAAGCGGCGGGTTCGGTGGCTGCGTATGCGGGCGATTATTTGGGGCCGGAGGCGGCTGTCAGCAATGAATGGGCGATCGTTTTTTTGCCTTACGATTGGAATTTAAATCAAGTTGAGAATTGAGATTTTTTCTCAGCAGTATTTTTTTGATGGTTTATATATTAAGCTGTTGCGGCATTAAAACTGTATGTTAAAAAACCATCGAACAATGAGTGGGGTGGGCTGTCGGATCCGCCCTAAATATACAATGTTTATTTGCGCGACAGCTTACTCAGTGATTGGACTCGGAGGCGGAAAAATTAAAGTTGAAAAAGAATTTATGACGGCACAGATCCAAAATTACAGATTCAGCGTATATTACTAATGAATGCAGTACAAAATATCATGGGTTTGCACCGCTAAAAAATTCACCTTGCCTGTTGGCAGTTGAGCTGCGATCGCCCTTGGTTGCACAGCCAACTATAAAATACGGCTAAGCGATCGATATTTAGGAGTGTTGAGAGGAATTGGGGTGCTGGTTTATGTATCATTCGATCGGCCTGTAATACTTTTATGGCAACCAGCCCCTACAGCCTAAAATAATAAAAACTATCCTAAAAGTGCGAATTTGTGGTATTTTAACTCAGAATCCGGTAACAGTTAGGCAACGGAAGTATCAAATTTAGAGGGTGATTAGATCGTGGCAGACATTAAAGGCAGCGCACAAGGAGACTTGCTAGCAGGAACTCCCGAAGATGACCTGATTTTTGGTTTGATGGGGAATGACACAATTGCCGGAAACTCTGGTAATGACAGCATTTATGGAGGTAAGCAAAGCGATTTTATTCAGGGCAATTCAGGTCTAGATTCGCTGTTTGGAGATTTAGATAACGACATTATTAACGGCGGAGAAGATAACGATTATTTAGTAGGCGGAAAAGGCAGCGATTCTCTATCTGGAAACTCCGGCAATGATGTTTTGTCGGGCGATCGAGATACTGATATTCTGATCGGTGGAGACGGCGCAGACTTATTTGTTTTGAGGCGCTACGCTGAAGCTGACGGTTTCCGTACCAGTGGCGGTACGAATTTGGCAAATGCAGACTCGATCGCCGATTTTGCACCCGGTACAGATTTAATCGGTTTGGCGGGAGGTCTCAGTTTTAGCGACTTGAATATTCTGGAAGCTGGAAACGATACTGTTATTCAAGACCGGGTAACTGGAGAATTTCTCGCTACTCTCAGAGGCGTGAGACAAAGTACGATTAACCAAGCAAGCTTCACTACTAATATTAGCAGCATTGTTCCCAATCTCCCGCCTCCAGCCCGGACAACGGCTTATGCTTTAACTGCTGCTAATCGGATTGTCGGTTTTAATCTTTCCAATCCCGGAAGTGTCATCACAGATTTTCCCGTGACTGGATTGCAAGCAGGAGAAAGTTTGCTGGGAATTGATTATCGACCAGCTAACGGTCAACTTTACGGTGTTGGTTCTAGCAATCGCTTGTATACTATCAATCCGATGACTGGGGAAGCAAGTCCAGTCGGTAGCGGGCCGTTTGCTGTTCCCCTAACTCCGGGGGCCGCAGGTTTTGATTTCAATCCGACAGTCGATCGAATTCGGTTTATCAATCAAGCCGGTCAAAACGCCCGCCTCAATCCGAATAACGGCGCAATTGTCGATACAGACACGCTGGCGGGGGGAATTCAACTCGACGGGAATTTGGCTTATGCTGCAGGCGATCGCAATTTTGGGTCAACTCCGGGGGCTGCTGCTGCTGCCTATGCGAACAACTTTGCGGGCGCAACTTCGACGACACTGTTTGCAATAGACAGCAATTTGGATGTTTTGGTGAGGCAAGATCCACCGAATAATGGAGTGTTGAATACGATCGGATCTTTGGGAGTTGATGCAACTAGCATTCTCGGCTTTGATATCAGGAGTATTGACGGCCGCGATGTCGCGGTGGCGGCACTGGAAGTCGGCGGCATTTCGGGCTTGTACAACATCAATTTAAGTACCGGTCAAGCTTCCTTCGCCGGTCAAATTGCCGACGGCAGACAGATTGACGGTTTGGCTTTGCCTTTGCCTACAGCTTACGCCTTAACTGTCAGAAATGGCGCTGAAACAATTGTCGGTTTTAACGAGGCGGCACCGCAGGCAATTCTGAGCGACGCAGCAATCACGGGATTGCAGCCGGGAGAAAGTTTGCTGGGAATTGATTTTCGCCCCGCTAACGGTCAACTTTACGGTGTTGGTTCTAGCAATCGCTTGTACGCGATCGATCCGGTGACGGGCGCTGCAAGTCAAGTCGGTAGCGGGCCGTTTGCTGTTCCCCTAACTCCGGGGGCCGCAGGTTTTGATTTCAATCCGACAGTCGATCGAATTCGGTTTGTCAATCAAGCCGGTCAAAACGCCCGCCTCAATCCGAATAATGGCGCAATTGTCGATACAGACACGCTGGCGGGGGGAATTCAACTCGACGGGAATTTGGCTTATGCTGCAGGCGATCGCAATTTTGGCAATCTCGGCGCTGCTGCTGGGGCTGCGTATGCGAACAACTTTGCCGGGGCCGCTTCGACGACACTGTTTGCAATAGACAGCAATTTAGATGTTTTGGTGCGGCAAGATCCGCCGAATAATGGAGTGTTGAATACGATCGGATCTTTGGGAATTGATGCCGGTACCGTTCTCGGCTTTGACATCAGGAGTGTTGGCGGTAACGAGACTGCTTTGGCTGCGATCGATGTTGGCGGAGTTTCGGGCCTGTACAAGATCAATTTGACAACCGGTCAAGCTTCCATCGTCGGTCAAATTGGCGACGGCAGGGGATTTAAAG
>NZ_JADEWV010000418.1 GCF_015207455.1 Microcoleus sp. LEGE 07076 | reverse complement strand
GTTTTTTGGGCTATGCGTATTCCTTGTTCAACACTCACAACTATAGAATACCATTATTGTTTATAATTGCTTATAAACTCAATGAAGTTTTACAATACCGATCGGCAAAAACCCGGTAGAATTTTCAATTTTTAATTTTCACTTGTGAATCCGCAGGCGTTTCCCCACCGTTCAAGTAGCGGTAACTCATCCGAGAAATCTCCCGAATTAATGTTTGAGCTGACTTCTCTGTTTCTTGGGGATGCTTCACCATCACCGCCACCAAATAACGCTTCCCGTTCGGCAAATCCACCATCCCCGCATCTGCCAGCATTGTATTAATGTTACCCGTTTTGTGAGCAATTACTGAACCTTCGCCCAAGCCTCTCGGGAGCAACGAATCGTTTTTAGTTTGGCGCAGGATTTGCAAAATCCGATCGCGCGATTTTACCGAAACCAAATTTCCGCGATCGACTTGGGCGATGATATTAATCAAATCCTTCGGGCTGGTAGTATTCGTTCCCTCCAAATCCGGCAAATTATTCCGCAAAACCGTCGCCCTCAAACCCCAGGCGGCAAAATGCTGATTCAAAATCTCAGCACCTCCCAACAATTCAATCATCATATTAGTCGCCGTATTGTCGCTGACAACAATCATCTTTCTGGCAACTTCCAAAGCCGAATATTTCTTGCCCGGAGGGTCGTCTTGCATCTCCCCAGAACCGCCCACAATGTTTTCCTGCTTCAGCGTCAGCACTTGATCTAACCGTACTTTACCCTCATCTACTGCTTGAAAAAAGGCTGCTAAAATTGGCAATTTAATCGTGCTCGCTGAAGCAAAAGCAGCGTCGCCGTTAAAATTCAGGTAGCTTCCTGTATCTAAATCAACTAAAAATATTCCCGCAGTCAAGGTAGGATTTTCTGTTGCCATCACCTGAACTTGCGTTTTCAAAGCTGCTAATTCTTGATTCAGTTGCAGCGATTCTGAAGCCGCAGGGGCTGCAACTGCGCTGCCGGCTTGTTTGTTTTGCTCTGCGGGGGTTTCTTGTGTCGCGGCTGTCGATCGGCTCACAGCATTCACCACCGACAGCAGCGTACCGCAAATCACCGCTATCCCAACTCCCAAAATCAGCAACCGAGTAGCGTACACCAACGGCGGTACGCTCCGAGGTGCAGGGCGTTTCCCCGGTCTCTGGCTTTCTTGCGGGCGAGGTCTCGGCAGGGGGGATTTTTTGACATTTGGCGGCTTTTCCGCGTCTGGAATCGGCGCTGAAGGCGAAATGGGGCGACTTACACGGGCGGTGGGATTGCTGGCGATCGCCCTGACATTTTCTAGATTCGGCTGTGGAAAATCGAACAAATCGACAGCAGCAAGGTTTTTTTGGCGCGGTTTGCGACTTTTCGACTGCCCAATTTTGGTGGTTTTGGGTTTTTTCGGATTAATTGCGGATCTGGGATCGGACAAAAAGTCTTGTGTATTGAATTCTTCGGGGGAAGGCGCGGGAGAATTGGCTCTAATTTGAGTGACGCGGTTTGGTTGCGGTGAGAAAGTCGCAGGTTCGGATGCTGGAATTTCTGGCTTGTTTGGCTGTCCCTGCGGGCGACGGCGGCCGGATTTGCCAGACTGAGTTGCTTTCCCGGATTTAGGCGACTTTTGCCCGGAGTTGGCAGAGGCTATCGAGGACATCACTGATAATATCGATCGTTTGGGAAACCGCTCTGCCACGTCTTACTCCTTCTGCACTGTAAATTTTAAGTTTAAGGTTTTTTAGCTTGCGGGCCAATAGATTTGTGATTTGTGATTTGGGATTTTAGATTTGTCGGAAACGCACCCGTGCGAGAAACCGGGTTTCTTGCCGGGAAATTACCTTAAATTTGAGGTTTTTATTCAAGAAACCCGGTTTCTTTGGTGACAAGTGGGTAAATCCTGTTCGCCAAAAATCCTCAATCTCACATCCCAAATTATCGGCAATTCTCTTAGCTATCGGTTGGATTTTCTGGCAACGCATCCAGAGTATCAGAAACTGGCGATCGCGCGTAACTTTTTATTGCCCAATCTGTTTGACGCAGCACGCCCCGCAGCATGGCGACTTCATCAACTGTGGGATAGGCGCGATTGTACAAACGCCGAAATTTTTCCATCCGACTTGCTGCTGTGTGTGGCTGCAAATATCCAATTTTCAGCAGCAGGGTTTCTAGTTGCTGGTAATATCCCTCTAAATTTTCCAGCGGAGCACTGTTGGGGGGATTGGGAG
>NZ_JADEWV010000098.1 GCF_015207455.1 Microcoleus sp. LEGE 07076 | reverse complement strand
AAAAAGGGTAAAGGTAGGTTCCAAAACTCGTCAAAATCCATTAGTTAACCTGGTCAGCTCTCTCTAAATTCACCATAATTTCTACTCAGCTAACGCTGAGTAAATTTGTGCTTAGTCTAAACTCCAAAATACTGCATTATTAAAAAATAAATCTGGGCCCAGTTAGATTCAACACAGAGACTGTAGCAAGAATTCCAACAGAACTGAAAGGTATATACGCGATCTATGAGGCCGAGTTTTCCGAAGAATCTGCCTATATAGGAAGGTCTGAATCATGTATTAAAACAAGACTGGAGGCTCACTTAAATCCCAAAAGTAGAAATGGGAGTAAGAGTATTCATATGCTGGTAGAACACAATCATGATTTATAGTTTTCTTACGAAGAAAATGATAATGCTCGTTTTACAGAAGCAGAAGAAATTTTTAAGTTCCAGAAGCCACCAGCCAATAGAAGATACGAGTGGAAGCCGCTGAGAGATGAATGGGGAAGTCTATAAATTTTTGACTAATTGTCAATTGAACTCGGATTTTTATTTATGGCTTTCTTTCAGTTTTCTTAATAAGGAGTTTTCTAATGGCAATCGATCTAGATTTATTCTCTGGTAATAATTACCGCTCGACTATTCAGAGGTATTGTAGTCAACTAGGATGGAGCATTAACGACATCAACGATCGCCGTACCATCATCAACTTTACAATGAATTCTGGCACTACCCAGACGCTCTTTATCATCCGATATGACACAACGCTAGAGTTTTCAGTGCCAAGTGGTGTCAAGTTTAACAGTCAGAATGATGTTCCTGGATGGATGTCTACACTTATGCTCAAAGAAAACTCTAACTATAAAATAGGTTTCTGGAGCATAGAAGAAATAAATGGGAGACAAAATTTTTCTATTATGCACAATGCTGAAATCAGTTTGATAGACGTGACATATTTCAGAGATGTGATCCTTAAATTAATTCAAGAGTGTGATAAATTTGAGCAGACCATCACAAAAGCTTTGAGTTCATATTAATCAAATTTGTATAGTAGTTACAAATAGGTAATTTTGGATAAAAACATGGAAACTGTACCTGTAAAGATGTCAGATATTAGGGTTCCCAATCTGAGTGAACTCAATCCAGCAAAAATACGCGCTATAGAAAATTCTTCCGAATCTTTATCAAATCTGCTTCACGATAAAGACGATCCAATTGTTCTCTATCGCGGTACACCTCCTTACGAATTGTGTGATGGCAGACACAGAGTTTATTTAGCCGATCAACGAGGCATTAAATTAGTTCCGGCTGCTTTCAACTAAATCTAATGAGAAAAGTAAAATTTACTTATTAGCAAAAGAGCGATCGCCCTTTTCCTTCCTGAAGTGCGATCGCCCTTAATTTCTGATGGCTTCCACTAAATGGAGCGTGCTATAATTAGTCAGAGCTTCCAGTAAGTCATATATAGGAGTTTCCAGCATGGATGCAAGTCAGATTGCCACTGTTCAGATTGCCACTGTGACAGCAGAACACAAACTGCAATTCCCGCCTGAAATTTTAGCTCAACTGCGTCCGGGCGATCGATACCAATTTTCTTTAACCGAAACTGAGATTGTCTTAAAAAAAATTACCCTGTCGCAAACAGACTTGGATGAATTCCTCGAACATTTAGAAGCATTAGAACCAGAGCCCAATCAACCTACTCTGCAAGAAATTAGTGAAATTGTTAAAGAAGTCCGACAAGAGTTATGGTCTAACTGATGAGAGTTGTATTGGATGTCAACGTTTGGATTTCAGCTTTACTATGGGGCGGAATTCCCGGTCAAATGCTACGGCTAGCCCGAAATCAACAAATCACTATATTTACTTCCGAACCCTTATTGTTGGAACTCGAAACCACACTCAAACGTTCTAAATTTCAGCCACAATTGCAACAGCGAGATTATACAGTTGAATATCTCATGTCTGTAGTCAAAGGATTTTCCACTTGTTCTTCAACAACTGCTATTAATGTTCCTGAACTGCGAGATCCTAAAGATGCAAAAATTATAGAAACAGCTTTAGGCGCTGATGCAGAAGCTATTGTAACTGGAGATTTAGATTTACTGACTCTGGGCGAAGTTGAACAAATACCGATTCTGACTCCAACAGATTTTATTAATCGTTATTTTCCTAATTAAAGCTTTCGGAATATTGACTGGAAAAAAGCGATCGCCCTTGAGAGCCCCGACTTCTTTGAGAAGTCGGGGCTCTGCGTGTTATAATTGTTGCGACGCTTCCACCTTAGCAGCATCATCAACCGCAGGGTGAATTAAAGCCTCACGACAACCTTGACGAGTTTCCGGACTCAAATACTTAGCCTGCAAAACCTGCCATTTTCCCCAAGCTGTGTAGCGATTTTGGGCCAACAAACCAGCCAGTTTCGGCAACTCTTTTTTCAGATCGCGATCGACAAAATCTGTCAAAAATCCCCCTAAAACTTCACTGTCTTGAATATCGCCCAAACATTCCTGAACAGCTTTCACATCTTCTACATAACCTTCATAACTCGGGCCGTAAAAATCGCCAAACAGATTCATCAAATAGCGAACCCGCTTAGCTTGCTTCCGCAAATCGTGCAGAATTGTTCCCTCCGCTGCTAACTTCTTTTCCACAGCCGACTCATTCAAATCATCACCAACTTTAACTTTGCCTTCCTCATATTCCGTGCCCAGCAGCCAAGCCGGATGCAGGAAAAACTCGCTGACTTGAGGTAAGAGTAAATCTGGCAAAACCTCAGCAATTGGCAATTGTTCGATCGCCCGAAACTGCGGTTTTGATAGCCAATTCTCGATCGACTTTTTCAGCGACTGGTAATTTTTTTGTTCCAAAACAGCCCTCACCGCTTTCAAAGCGCGCCGTCGCTGTTTGAGCAAACTCGACAAAGCCTCATCCAAAACTTCCTGTTCGTCGATCGGCAAATTCGGGTAATAGCATTTTTGGAGACTTTCTAGCATCACGTCCAAATCCCTGAGCGTTCCCAGAATCCGCCCCACTTTACCAATTTTGGCTTCAGAAGCTTCTTTTGGCAAATCTAAAACCGGAGCAAAACCCGTTACAGCCGATCGCAAACGCCGCAATCCTACCCGCATTTGGTGAAGTTCTTCTGCATCTTTGTCTTTGATAACTTCAGCCTCGCGCGCTATTGTTTTGCTAAAATATTTCTCGATCGCACCAGAGGCTGCGTCTCCGAGAGTTTTAACTTTTGCTGATGTTTTTACGTTCATGACAAGTGTAGATTCCACATCCCCGATCGATTTTAATTTAGATTTCAATGCTTTGCTAGTAAAGGGTTTATATCCTAGCACACAACCCAATTTATTACCTGCTTCCATACATAAATCTTCATGTAAAGTGCTTGACAATTTGTACAAAGTCAGAATTTAGCAATCCAAAATCTAAAATCAAAAATCTAAAATCAAATTACCCTCCCTCGCCCTTGGGCAAATAAATATCCGATTTCTGGCGCGCCGTCCCAAATAGGTTAAGCTCGCTGCAAACAGACATTTATTCACTAAAGGGTGAGAGAGGGTGCAAGATGGAGGACAAGTTTTAAATTAAATCAAGCCCAGCTTGTCCGATTTCAAAGAGGCAGTTTAGCCTTTCCAGTCTTTCTCGGATTGTTCCAGCACGTAGGTTGCGACATCCTCGATTTGTTCGGGCTTCAAGCGGCCGCCAAAAGCAGGCATAGCATTTTTGCCCTTAGTTACCTGAGTGGTAATAGCTTCGATCGAATTCATGCCGTACTTCTCAAGAGCACCCTTTTTCAACGTTTTCATTGCCATAACCACATTGCCGCCACCGATGTGACAAGCAGAACAGTTGGCGCTAAAGAGTTTAGCTCCGTTAGCAGCATCACCTGCCAAAGCAGGGCGGCCGAAGCCGACGGTAAAAATTGTGATCGCTAACAGGGCGATAGATAAGAGTCTTTTCAACACAGTTCTCCTCTAATGGACACCTTTGACGGTGGTTATTTAGTTATTTTACCTGTTTAGTCAGGCACAAACACGCAGTGGCGATCGGGATTTTCCGATTAATCTACCACTTTTTGGCAGGGGCCGTTCAACTCTCAAAATCCTCAACGCCCCATCCCGGAGCCTTCTGAGCAGCCCGGAGCACAAAACCCGCTAAATTTTCAATCTCGGCTTGCGGCATCCAGCTTTCGGGCACTTGGCGGCACCAAAAACTTTCCTCGCTACCGTCATAACTCATCGGTTCTCTCATGTACGCCACCAAACTATTGACGTTGGTGCGCGGAGGCGTTGCCCCTTTGAGGTCAGCCAAAGACAGAGATATCGTCGGATCGGGCAAATTAGCTCCTCCGACGTGACAATTCAGGCAACTTTGCTCGAACAACCGCTTTCCCGAGGACAAATCCTCAGCCGAAAACAAACGAGTGTTTCCCTCAGAGTCCAATTCCAGTGCTACAGGTTCGCTGACTTTCAAATAGCGAGTCACATAAGAATCAGCAGCAGCCAAGGCTGGTTGAGGTGCCAGCAGCACCAGCGGCAAAATTATTATTCCCAACAGAAAGCAGACAAAAACACCAGGACGCTGCATGACGGACTACAACCTTTTGCGATATCGATGAGTAACACGTAAATTTTAGATTTCAGATTTGAGAGCGAAAAACGACCAGCCAGCAATGCTTGCCAAAGCCCAGCCCCCTTCCAATCCCAAATCCAAAATCTAAAATCAAAAATTGATTAGCGAGCGCCTTTACCGCCGCCCCACTGCTCGCCAAGTATTTTGGGCTGCAACAGAATGTGACCGGCAATCGCGTACAAATCCTCATCCGAGAGATTTCTCATCTCAGCAAAAATATCCGCACTCTTCATGCTCGGATGCAGCTCGGAAATTTCTTCAAAGCCGTCATAAGTCGTGGGATTTTTCATATAGTCCACCAGCGACTCAATACTGTTGCGGGGTGGGTTGGCCAAAGCCAGAGTTTTGGGACTCAAATTCACGTTCTGGTCAGTTTTTGTCATTCCCGCAGCGTGACATTGAGCGCAGGTTGAGTTAAACAAGCGTTTGCCTTGCTGAACTTGTTTGAGGCTCAGCACCACCGGAGCGCCTTTGTCATTTAAAGTCACAGTGCGAAGTTCTGGACTCAGTTCGACAGCCATCGCACTGCTGACAAATAACTGAAATGTCAAAAATACAGCGGTCAGAGCAATGAAATATCTTTTAAGCATGGTTCTCCTTAAAAAAATCCGACAAATTATTGAACGCTAAGAAAGCGTAGCTGTCAAACAGATTTCTGTTCAAAATTCCTTCGGGCTGGGACAATTGGCAAAAGTTTGTGCAGCCATACCCGATCGAGGTCAAGGAATTTTGCGATCTAATCTGCAATCCGTTTTGAGTCGCGTCTTTTTTCGAGAGCGGACATAATTGCCTTAACATCTTCCAAAGCCAAACGGGTTTGAGGATGCTTGTAGGCAATTTCCAACTCGTCGCACAAGCGGAGCACGTCTTCAACAGGGACGTGGAAGTCCTCTGCTATTTCTGCGATGGATAGGTCTGCAAAACCCATAATTTTTAGGTCGCTGACTGGTCAAAATTGAGTTGACGGCTATTGACTGAAAGCTGGACAATTGCACAAAGCGCTGTTAGCTCCCATCTGTTAGTTTGTTCTGAGATTTTGTTCGATCGCCAGCTAACTAACCACTAACTGCCACTAAGCATTTTTGCTCACCCAAACTTCGTAGCCCATCAACTTCCAACTAATATCATCCCATTGCGGGGTGTTTATTATCAATAGGACTTGAGAGCGCGGGGCTAAAAACCCGGTATTTGGCTGCATTTCTCGCTACCAAACTTCATGTCTTGCCAAGTTACCAGGTTTTTTTGGCAATTCCTCTAAGATTTTCGTCTCAGGCGGACTCACCAACAGACAATCATCCGGCGCTGATGCTTAGGGAGAAAGCTTGAAAGCGTGAGTCGGCGCGGGCACAGCGTGGTGGCCGTCACCGGCATCGAGGGCGGGAAATTCCGACTTTACCAAGAAAGGCTGGGGCTGGTGGAGGCGGATCAGTTGAGCGAGAGTTTTCTTTAATTGAGTCCGGGGTACGATCAAGTCTACAAAACCGTGGGCGAAGGAGTATTCGGAAGTTTGATAATTTTCCGGCAGCTTTTCCCGCAGAGTTTGCTCGATTACTCGGCCGCCCGTAAAGGCTACAGTAGCTTTGGGCTCTGCAATTATAATGTCTCCCAGCATGGCAAAACTGGCTGTGACGCCGCCGGTCGTCGGGTGGGTCAAAATTGGGATGTAAAGCAGTCTCGCTTCCCGGTGGCGCTCCAGAGCCCCGGAAATCTTGGCCATTTGCATCAGGCTGAGCATTCCTTCCTGCATTCTCGCGCCGCCCGAAGCGCAGACAACGATCGCGGGTAAGCGTTCCCGCGTGGCGTGTTCGATCAGGCGGGTCAGTTTTTCTCCAACAACCGAGCCCATGCTGCCGCCGATGAACTGAAATTCCATGACTCCGAGGGCGACGGGCAAATTTTCGAGTTGGCCGGTGCCTGTTTCTACGGCGTCTAGGTGGCCTGTTTTTTCTTGAAATTCTCGCAGCCGATCGCTATATTTTTTGCGATCGCGAAATTTCAGGGGATCGGTGGCCTGGAGACCTTGGTTAATCGGCATCCAGGTATTGGGGTCGATCAACTGTTCTATGCGTTGGTCGCTGTAAACTCTGATATGATGCCCGCATTCCAAGCAAACCATTTGATTTGCCCGCAGGTCTTTGGTATAACTGAGGGCGTCACAAGCCTCGCATTTATTCCAAAGCCCGTCGGCTATTTCTCGTTCCGGCCGTTCTTGAGAGTTCGGTACTGATTTTCTTCGATTTGCAAACCAATCAAATAGAGACATTAAAACTTGGTAATTGGTAATTGGTAATTGGTAATTGGGAATTGGGAATTGGTAATTGGTAATTAGTTGTCAATTGCTAGTTGTTTAATGACTAATCACCTGATTCTGGCTCATCTTCAACGGGACTGATGAGGAGCGATGCTGTTCGCTGGTGTTCTGGAAGAACTTGCAGGGCTGTAGCACTTCCAGCCCCCAAATAAGATGCTATCCCCAAGTCTACAATCCGGGCGGGAATTTCATGAGCAGCTAGGAGCTGCTGCATTAATTCCGCTTCCCAACGAAAGCTAGTAGTTGTAAGTGTAATCCAAGACACGGAACAATTTTACCAATTTTTGAGACAATGTTATGTTCGATCGCGCCGGAGTACCGACAGATCAAAAAGTAAAATTAGGGAAAAATAACTGCAAGTAAGTAGATAAGATCGCTTCGCCCCACAGAGCAGTAATTGCTGCACCGAGAGCCAGAAACGGCCCGAAGGGCATGGGTTGACGCCGATCGAGCAATCGGAGGGCGATCGCCCCACCGCCGACACCAGCCCCAGCGACACAGGCAATAAATCCCGCTAGCAGCAAGTATTTCCAGCCCAGCCAAGCTCCCATCAATGCTGCCAGTTTGGTATCTCCCATCCCCATAGCAGTCTGCCCGAAGCCGATCGAACCTGCAAGTCCGATCGCATCAAACAACCACAACCCGACAACTGCTCCCAGGATGCCGTCGAGTACCAGATAGTGTACTGAGTCGATCGGGCTAAATGTCGGCCACCAACCTTTCGCCACTTGGAAAACCAATCCGAGCACCAAGCCCGATCGAGTTAAAGAATTAGGCAAAGTCATTGTATCGCAGTCAATCAAAGACAAAGCCAATAGCCAGCTAAAAAAAGCCCAAAACCCCAGAGTTTTTACTGTTATTCCAAACCGCCAAAAAATCAGCAAAAACAGCAAACCCGTAGCTGCTTCTACCAGTGGATAGCGGGCCGAAATCCGACTACGACAGTGATTGCAGCGTCCCCGCAGCCACAGCCAACCGAACACGGGTATATTTTCGTAAGTTCTGAGTTGATTTAAACATTTGGGACAGCGAGAGGGAGGGTGGATCACCGACAAACCCGCAGGCAACCGATAGACTACCACATTTAGGAAACTGCCGATCGCCGAGCCGATAACAAAGACGATCGCGGTGACAAGAACATTAAAGATAATTTCCATTTAGTTGTTAGTTGTTAGTTGTTAGTTGTTAGTTGTTAGTTGTTAGTTGTTAGTTGTTAGTTGTTAGTTGTTAGTTGTTAGTTGTTAGTTGTTAGTTGTTAGTTGTTAGTTGTATCATTATTGTTAACTAATAACAGCCAATTACTGATGACTAATGGCCAATAACTAATAGCCAAACGCTCCTAAATCCCTATTGCTTACCTCCTTGATGATTTAACCGCTAAGACGCGAAGAGCGCGAAGAGAAGTGGAAAAAAAGTCTCAGAAAATAAAGCAAATAGCTAACTAGGATTTAGTATAACAAATAACAAATAACAAATAACAAATAACAAATAACAAATAACAAACAACAAATAACAAATAACAAATAACAAATAACAAATAACAAATAACAAATAACTAATACATTTGAGATTCAATTTCGTCAAAAGTAACAAAACGTTCACCGGGTAACAAAACCGGCTGCGAAGCAAAAATTAGCTGACCTCGATTGCTTCCTAGACTAACAACTACACCAGCCGGACGCTGAATCTGCTCGGAATGCACTTTCAGATACATACCGTAAGCCGATCGAGCTACTCGGATCAAATCCGCAGCTAGCAAGCCGTGACTTTCGGAAATTTCTATTCTGGGTTGTGAGTTAGGCTGATATCGGGTCACTGGAAACTTATGATAATGGTATAACTCTAGCTATTGGTGTTAGCTCTAGCTCGATCGAACTTACCTTATTTTAAAAAGAATAGACTAGGTGGAAGAAATTAAGAGATTAACCTACAATCCTCCCTTAGCTGCGATCGAACTGCGACTGCGAACACTCCTTTCTGCCCAACTATACGCTGCTGCGTGGGTAGATCCGTCCCCCACAACGCTAATGGCGGTTTTCGAGCACCTGCGGACTCTCCGGTACATCCTCCACGACTACGTACCCAAACCCGTCTCCGAATCTCCGCCCAACCCAGGAGAGGTGCGCTACCAATGGCAAACAGGCACTTTGCTGTTCACGGATTTAGCAGGGTTTACGTCGCTGTTGGAAGCGAACGCAGCCCAGGGGCGCAAGGGTGCTGAAACGCTGCTGCGGGTGATTAACGACTATTTTGCCTCGATCATCGAAATTGTTAGCAAATCGGGCGGGGATTTGCTGGAGTTTACCGGAGATGCGATACTGGTTCAGTTTTTGGGAGGGGTTGAGCAAGAAAATACAGCCAGAGCAGTGCGGGCGGGTTTGCGGATGCAGCGGGCGATGGCTAAATTTGCGAATATTGAAACGGCGCGGGGTGTTTTGTCTTTGAGGATGCGGGTGGGTATCCACTGCGGCCGCTACATTAGTGCTGATATCGGTACGCCGCTGCGGATGGTTCACGTACTGCTGGGACATTCTGTTCAGCAAGCCAAACAGGCTGAGGGTTCTGGGAGTGTGGGACGGGTGTGTTTGACTGAAACTACTAGAGAGTCTTTGGGAGAGGAATTTTGTTTTGAACCGGGGAAATCGGGTTATTTTTTGGTGGCGGATGATTTCACGGACGATCGCCTCGGAGAGTACGATATTACTTTGAATCGGCGGCGGATGCCGAGTTCGGTATTGCTCGATCGCAGCGTGTCGGGTTTGGTAAGCGAAATCGTGGAAGCTGTGAAGCGGCTTGAACCCCTTGCTAGTTATATTCCCAAACCAATCCTGAGACTGCTGGTTGAAAATACTGACAGACGCAAAATTCCGCCGGATTTTCCCGAACCTACGGTGATGTTTGTCAATTTAATTAGTTTGCCGGAGTCTGTGGACAAAGCTTCGCCGGAGGAACAAGTCAATCTGGTTGTGGGTTATTCGCGGGTGTTTGCGTCGATCGATGCTGTAGTATCGGCTAAAGGCGGTGTGTTGCAAAAAGTAACAGCGCACTTGGACGGTTCGGATATGCTGATTTATTTTGGGGTGCCCGACGCTCATACCGATGACGCTAGCCGCGCAGCTAGTGCGGCGATTGCGATCCGAGATTTGATTGCAGATTTGCCCCTAGTAATTATCGGCGGTCAAGAAATCAAAGTTAGCTGTCAAATTGGGCTGTGCCTCGGGCCGGTGTTTGCTGCTGAGGTTGGGGAACCGCGAGGGCGCAGGGAGTTTAATATCCTCGGCGATACGGTGAATACGGCTGCTCGGTTGATGAGCGAGGCGGGGGAAAACCAAATTTTGATTGGTAAAAGGGTGTTTGAGTCGATCGGGCTAAACTTCATTTGCGAGGCTTTGGGAGCTGTTTCTCTGAAGGGAAAATCTGCTCTGACTCCGATTTTTGCTTTACATGGTTCAAACGTGGAAAGGGCACAAGGGGGCGTTTAAATAAGTTTGCTGGGCAATAGTTGTGCAAGTTTTATGCTTCACAAAGGCAAGTAGAGCACAACCATTTTCCACTGTGACTACTAAATGTTATTTTTATAATTTTTTACGATACATCACAATAAAAACCGCCACTTCGTCAGATCGGTTCCGGTTGCATCGGAATGATTTAACCGCAGAGAACACAGAGAACGCAGAGGGAGATCCCAGAGAGATGAATAATTCCGATGAAGGACGGAATTAATATCACTCGCACATCCTAAATTCCGATCGATATTTCACCGTTCCGCTGCAATCCTGCAAAGCTCCACTTTCTAACTCCAACACCATAAAAGCTTCATCGGGCACATCATATTCGCATCCCAAGTTCTTGCTGCTAGCCGGAACGAACCCAAAACGCGAATAAAAATCTGGATCGCCCAGCACAACCACTGCCTCAAATCCCGATCGCGCGCACTCTTTTAAACCCTCGCGGATCAGCAGCGTTCCTATACCTTGGCGCTGATAGTCGGGAAGAACTGCAACTGGTGCCAACCCCAGAACCGACAATTTGCTAGAACATTTCCCTTCAACAGCAACCAAACTGAATAAACTGTGTCCGACAATGCGATCGGATTGTACCGCAACGAAGGAAAATGTAGATGCAATTCCCCGCAATCGATCGACTAAATTTGCTTCATTTTCTCGACCGAATGCCGCCACATTGACGCTGCGAACAGCTTCGACATCTTCTGGCTTTTCGGGGCGGATTTCCATAGTTTAAATTGATTGTGGTGCGATCGAGCCAGCCGGCAAAACGATCGAGAAACCGTTTCTATCTTTCGATCGCCAGCTCAATCCAATTTTAGCGCCCCTCAAACCTTTTGTGTTATTTATTGTGGCACTAGCCGACCGGAAGACAATCGCTTAATTCCCTCCATCGCCGCAGTTTCTCCAAATTTATCTTTTTTCTCGCGGGCAATTTTCAAAGCTTCTTCGTAGGATTCGAGAGCTTTTACAGATTGACCGAGACTTTCATAAATCTCGCCCATATTGCTGAGCAAGCGTCCGATATTTGTCCGATCGCCGATTGCTTCTAACATCGGTATCGCTTGCTGAAAATAGATCAGCGCTTGAGTATCTTTGCCCTGTTTGCGACAGGTAAGTGCCATGTTGTTGAGGAGGCGGCCGACGCCAGCCCTGTCTCCGATTTCCCGGCGAATTGCTAAAGCTTGGTGGTAAAATTCCATCGCTCTGTCAAAATCACCGATGTTGTAGTAAACGCCGCCCATATTGTTGAGAGTACGGCCCAAATCGCGCCGATCGGTCGCAGAAGTGCGAATCACACGCGCTTGCTGGTAAAATTCGATCGCCTTGGCATATTCTGCCTGTTCGGCGTACACGGCCGCAATGTTGTGTAACGATTCTCCGATTTCAACTTCGTCGTTGACGGTTTTGGCGAGTTCCAACGCTTCTTCGTGCAGTTTCAGCGCTTCGGGAAATTTGTCGGAAATCCGGTTGATGAAACCCATGAAATTGAGGGTTTGAGCGAGGCGGCGCGAATCGCCTATTTCTTTGTGAATCGCTAAAGCTTGTCGCAAAACTTCTAAAGCTTTCGCCTTTGAACCCATTTCGCCGTAAACTTCTCCGAGGTGGTTGAGGATTCTGCCTATTCCCGGTTTGTCGTTTAGTTGCTTGCGAATTGCCAATGCTTGTTCAAAACTCTCGATTGCTTCGACAAACAAACCCTCGCGGTGTTGTTTTACTCCTGAGTCAAAGAGAGTGTCTGCTTGGGTTTTGGGTTCAGTTGCCTGCTGGGCGCGATCGCTTTCTTGAACCTGTCTGGCATTTATCATAGGGGTAAATGCCCCAGCGTCTGAGATTGCCAGCAAGCTGAGTGCAGGAGATATCACAATACTTATAGCTGCGACATAGCTGAAGTTGTAAGAGCGGCGGTACACCGATCGAGTCCTCCTAGAGCCAAGTTATAACTATTAAGATAGACCTCTTTGGCCTGTTCGTGTCAATTTTTTTTCTCACCCGCGCCCCTGCGATACCGCTTCAAACAAACAACGCAACTCGCTTGCAAGCTGCAAACCCTTACAAAATCAGTCATTCCCAATTCTTCAATCCCAAACCCAATACCTCAAATCCTGCTGCTTAACTTTTGTCTTGCCAGAGGGCCACAATCAGCGGCATATTGTTGAGAGCGGAGATGACTGCAAAGTTTTTGCTGGGTGGAAGCGAGGCTTTTTCTGGGCTGTGCAAGATGATGTCCTGTTTGTCAAGCGTAATCCAAGCAATTCCTGACAAAACTTGAATTTCTCGATGAGTTTGAGGCAACTTGTACACCTCGTTTTGCATGAGGATGATGCGATCCTCTTTGAGGGTTCCGCTAACGGGCGCGGCGCATTCGGAATATCTTTGAAGCATAACATCTCCTTGGAAATTAACAATCAAAAATCGCCAAATTTTCCCAAATATCTCCGGGGCGGCTTCACCAAAAATCTCTGAAAATGCCAACAATTCCTAAAAACTAGCCCCACACAACCAACAATCTACTATTGGCAATAACGCCGATCGATCCAAGCGCGAATTTCATCATCCGTCGCCGCACAGGTGGAGCGACCAGTCGCCCGATCGCAACCGTGCCAGCAAGTGTTACCATAGCGATCGCACGTCTGCCAAATTCTGACCTCGTTCTCGCCAGCGGCCACTGCCAGCCAACCTTGCCAAGTTTTATTCATAGCTGAAAATATCGATCGCCCTTGCTGTCTTTTGGCATATTCAGATCCGTCGCCCATCGAAAAACTCCTGGTTTTTTGAGGAAAAGTTTTATTTTTGCAAGCAAACATAACAAATACCTTCACATCCTAAAATAAAAAAAATGCTTCACAAAAATCCAAAAATTAAGTCTAATAAATGCCGTAAATTACTTGCATTCACAGCATTTATTAATGAGTGGCAATTTCTGTAAAACTAAATCTGTTACCTGATAAATTAAGCCTAGCTCTTGGCAAAACAACAATCAAATCATTACTTTCATAGGTTGTATGAATAAAATAGATAGGAGTTACGCATCAACCGAGTTTCTGAACGAAAAATCGGGATTTTATTCGCAAAATTGCGTCACAAACCCGGTTTCTCGGGCAGGATTGCCTATGACAATCCAGACACTGCTGGCACAAACGCGATGAACAAAATTAACACGCGACGGATGAAACTCTCTCAGATTCAGGCTTTCATAGCAGTAGCAGATTGTGAAAACTTTAGTGAAGCGGCTTTGCAATTGGAACTGTCACAATCAGCAGTCAGCCACGCCATCGCCTCTTTAGAAACAGAATTGGGAGTGCAATTGTTCCACCGGGGGCGACACGGTGCTCAACTGACTCCGGTGGGGGAAAGGGTACTGCTTCACGGGCGTCAAATTGTGCGATCGTTAGAAATGATGGTCAAAGAAGCTAATTTAGAAAAAGGTTTGCAGGGAGGCCAAGTGCGAATAGTGACTTTTCGGAGTGTGGCAACTCATATCCTACCCAGTATTATTGCCCAATTTCGCGCTCGCTTTCCCAAAATTGCCGTCAGCATTGCCGAAGTGTATTATACCCAGGCTGTGGAAGAAGCTTTGCGATCGGGCAAAGCAGACATTGGCTTTGTATCTCTTCCCATCTCAGATGAATTTGAAACTAAAACAATTTTGCGGGATAAATATATTGTGTTGCTCCCGCCAACTGCAAAATTGTCGAGTCCTAATATTAACTGGGCAGAATTAGCAAATTATCCGCTGATTTTGCAGCCCCCGGAAACAGCTTGTTCTGTACCGCTGCGAAAATATTTAACAACTTCGGAGTTTCCCTTAAATATCGCTTACGAACTCAGCGAAGATTCAACTATTGTCAGTATGGTAATGCAAGGTTTGGGTGCAGCAATTCTTCCCCGTTTGGCCGCCGAACCAATACCTGCTGAGGTAAAAGTTTGCAGTTTGCCGACGGCTTTTGAAAGGGTAATTGGCGTGGCTGTTTTGAGGGATGCGCTGTTAATTCCGGCCGTATTTGCATTTTTGGATGTTGTGACAAGTGCGGCAGATGTTGACAGTGAGTTGCTGGCAGCGAATTTGTAATATATCGACTCAATGTTCGGCTTTTTAATACCATAAGCTGTCGCACATTGTTCCTTCGAGCCGGAAAAAAGTGCTCTGGGCAACTGCTGAGAAGAAGCGCACTTTACTCTGTGCCGTCAATCACTATTTTCTATCAATTCCTCTCTTCATCGTCCTGTATTCATTTCTCTCTGTGTTCTCTGTGTTCTCTGTCCGGTCAAATCATCTGACGATGCAACCGGAAAAGAGATTAAATGCCTGTTTTTCGGCAATATTGGCCTTCTCATTGGTGAGGATCGAATTACTATATAAGCATTTTTTATATTTACTATGTAACATGAATTTACTATAATTACCAGGTCAGAAATAATAAAATTGTTACGGCTAACAGTTTTTCCCAAATAACAGCTAAACTATTCTAACGTTTGCGCGTCCAGATCGTCGCAGGCTCAACCTATAGCTGTTAAGGATTCGTCCTGATTCACAGGAGCAAGATTTTAAAATATGCATCTCAGCGAACTGACTCATCCAAACCAATTACACGGTCTCTCGATTCATCAACTCGAACAAATTGCCCGACAAATTCGAGAAAAGCATTTAGAAACTGTAGCCGCTAGCGGCGGTCACCTCGGCCCCGGATTGGGTGTAGTCGAACTCACCTTAGCGCTCTACCAAACACTAGACCTCGATCGCGACAAAGTTACCTGGGATGTCGGCCACCAAGCTTATCCGCACAAATTGATCACCGGCCGCTACAATCAATTTCAAACCCTGCGCCAAAAAGACGGCGTTGCAGGCTATCTCAAGCGCTGCGAGAGCAAATTTGACCACTTTGGGGCCGGTCACGCTTCTACGAGCATTTCCGCAGCCCTGGGAATGGCGATGGCGCGCGACCTCAAGGGCGAAAACTTCAAAACTGTAGCAGTCATTGGCGACGGTGCACTGACGGGCGGTATGGCACTCGAAGCGATTAACCACGCTGGCCATATGCCGAAAACCAATTTGTTAGTTGTGCTCAACGACAACGAGATGTCAATCTCCCCCAACGTCGGCGCAATTACCCGCTATTTGAACAAAATGCGCTTGTCGCCGCCGGTGCAGTTTCTCAAAGATAACTTAGAGGAACAATTCAAACAGATTCCCTTTGTCGGCGAAACTTTTACTCCAGAAATGGAACGCATCAAAGAAGGGATGAAACGCTTGGCTGTCTCGAAAGTTGGAGCTGTAATTGAAGAATTGGGCTTTACTTACATGGGCCCGGTAGACGGACACAATTTGGCAGAGTTAATTACCACTTTCAAGCAAGCTCATACTATTCAAGGCCCGGTGTTAGTTCATGTTGTAACGGTGAAGGGCAAAGGATATGCGATCGCCGAAAAAGACCAAGTAGGATATCACGCCCAAAATCCGTTTAACCTCGCCACCGGCAAAGGCATTCCCTCCACCAAACCCAAACCTCCAGCTTACGCGAAAGTCTTTGCCCACGCCCTAGTCAAGCTAGCAGAAAATAATCCGAAAGTTGTCGGCATTACTGCTGCAATGGCAACCGGCACGGGGTTAGACAAACTTCAGGAAAAACTGCCGAAACAGTACATTGATGTCGGCATCGCCGAACAGCACGCTGTCACTTTGTCGGCTGGTTTAGCCTGCGAAGGAATGCGCCCGGTTGTCGCAATTTACTCGACCTTTTTGCAGCGGGCCTACGACCAAATAATTCACGATGTCTGCATCCAAAACTTGCCTGTTTTCTTCTGTTTGGATCGCGCCGGAATTGTCGGTGCCGACGGCCCCACCCACCAAGGAATGTACGATATTTCTTACTTGCGGTGTCTGCCAAATATGACAATTATGGCTCCCAAAGACGAGGCAGAATTGCAGCGGATGGTAGTCACGGGAATCAACCACACCAGCGGCCCGATCGCGATGCGTTACCCGCGCGGCAATGGTTACGGCGTGCCTTTGATGGAAGAGGGTTGGGAAGAATTGCCGATCGGCAAAGCCGAAATCATCCGCAACGGCGACGACTTGCTAATATTAGGTTACGGTTCAATGGTTTATCCGGCAATGCAAACTGCCGAGATTTTGAGCGAACACGGCATCGAAGCAACTGTGATTAATGCGCGTTTTGTCAAGCCTTTGGATACGGAATTAATCTTACCTTTGGCACAGCGAATCGGGCGAGTTGTCACAATGGAAGAAGGTTGTTTGATGGGCGGTTTCGGTTCAGCAGTAGCCGAGGCTTTGCTAGATAATAATGTTGTTGTTCCTGTGATGCGCTTGGGTGTACCTGATACATTGGTAGACCACGCTACACCGGATCAGTCGATGGCAACATTGGGTTTGAATCCGTCGCAAATGTGCGATCGTATCTTAGCAACATTCAGCCGCCAAAAGTCACCAGTTAGCGTCTAATTTCACTCGTTACCAGGCTCTGCCTGGTAACGCAGAACGGGAGGCTCTACCTCTGATTTTCCAGTTTCCAAAACGCAGCAGAGCAAGAGTGACATTGGTTCTCAGGCTCTTCCTAGGAACCAGTTATGATATGATTGAACAAAGATTTCACGATAAGGGAGAATCAACAATGACTTATCTCAACCCAACTCGCACAGTACGTCGGGGAAGATTGCACGCAAAACGCACAGGTTCTCCAGAAGAAATAGCCCAATGGGATGCTGAAAGAGAAGCATTTTATCAGCGCTGCAAACCAATTTTCGATCGCCTAAAACCAGAATTAATTAAAACCCACTACAACTGGTACATGGCAGTTGAACCCGACAGCGGGGACTATTTTATCGACAAAGATGATATGGTGGCTACCAAAATGTGCCGCCAGAAACACCCAAATGCTATCCCGTTTCTTTTCCGCATCAACGATACAGGGGCGTGCGGCACGATATGATTGCAGGAATATTTGGTGATGAGGACGAGCTATTTTTTGAAATTGAATTAATTGCTGATAACGGCTTAGAATTACCTGTTGATGCTCTGCTTGATACAGGTTTTTCTGGCTGGCTAGCAATGGACAGTCAGGATTTAGAAGGTCTTGATTGGATTTATATTAGGCGACAAAAAATGATAACAGCTAAGGGAGAATTCAATTTCGATATTTATGCAGGAAAAGTCCGAATTGATGAGCAAGAATTTGACATTCCCGTTCACGTAGGTGCAGGAGTACCGGAAGTTTTAATCGGGTCGCCAGTGGCTAAAAAATCGGCGGTTAGTAGTTGATATGTCTGCGGATGTTTTGACATTGGAAGCGATTTAAAAGTAAGATGAATTTAAAATTTTTTGATATAGTAATAGTAGGAGCAGGCCCAGCAGGCGGTCACTGCGCGAGAATATTAGCAAAATCCGGCCGCAAAGTCTTGCTTGCCGAACAAAACGACACTTTTGATAAAAATGACTTTTCCAGCGCCGCCACGCCTCTAGAAACCCTCTCTCAATTCAATTTACCCGAATCAGTTGTCGGCAGTTGTTGGCACAAACTGACAATTGAAACTAGCAAAGTCAGTCAAACTTGGGAGTCTCCTAAAAATTTGGGAGTTGTCTTAAATTTTGCTAAATTTAGAGAATTTCTCGCCAGCGAAGTTCAGGGGAATGGAAGTGAAGTTTGGCTTGGTTGTCGCTACACCGGACATTCCCAAGCCAACGGTGAAACAATCGTACAATTTAAACAGCTATCTGACGGTCAATCTATCAAAGTTAGCACTAAAGTTTTGGTTGATGCTACGGGTTTTGCTAGGGCAATTATGTATGATAAAGAAAATGAAAAGCCAGATTTTTTGTCGGGAACCGGTATCGAATATTTAATTGAAGTAGAACCGGAAATTTATAATAAATATGCCAATGATTTAATCTTCTTTTTGGGCGATAAATGGATGCCAAAAGGTTATTCTTGGATATTTCCAATGGAACAAAACAGGCTGAAAGTTGGTGCGGGAAGAATTTTTTTAGATCCGAAAACTGTGAAGAGTTTGGAACCTTTGAAAAAATATATCGATTTGCTGATTGATGAATATCTGAAGTCTAAAAATTATACAATTATTGACAAACACGGTTCCACTCTGAAGTACAGTCAGGGTTTGCAGGATATTTATTACAAGGATAATATAATTGCGATCGGCGATACTGTATCCACTGTAAATTTTTTGGGCGGCGAGGGTATCAGACACGGGATGGACTGCGCCCAAATAGCTGGGAAATATATTGAAAAATATTTGGATGGGAAAATCTCGGACTTTCGGGATTATGAGATCCAAATGCACCACAAATTTGATAAAAAATGGGATATTTCGGAAAGGTTGGCGGTGAGAAAGTATATCGATGATGTTAATGATCAACTTACTGATAGAGCAATTTCTTATTTGAAATACATGAAGACTGAAGATGTTATGGATATTTTATTTTATTATAAGTTTGAGAAAATTCATAGAGGATTTGGCGGTTATTTGAGTAGGAAATTTAAGGGATTGATTAATAAATTTCAGTTGTAAGGTGCGTTGTATCGTTTCCGGTTGCAGTCAGACACGAGTTCAAATTTGTTAGCCTCGGAATTATTCAGATGTCTATTCTATTCATCTGCGTCAATCTGCGGTGAATAAATTATCTTTTTTTTTACCGCAGATACAGGCAGATGCAACACGGATTAACGCAGATGAATTAGATGAATTCCGGTGGCACCAGCCGTGATTTTTGACTGTTGAGTGGATTATCTGCCCGACAATGCTACCGGATTTGGTATCGGTTGGGATATGGTTGGTTGAGGGAAAAGTTTTGCTGGCTGACGCACTTTACTCAGGTAATTTTAATGTGTTTTGTGGTGTAATTTTAAGGCGGGGCAATGACATTAAATCATCGTCAAAATTGCTAAAATTTGACTTGTACGATACACCAAAAGTATACCCTGTCGCCCCGATTAAATGCGATACAATTGGATCGACATCTCCGTAAGGATAGGCAAAATATTTAACAGATTTGCCTAATCCCTGTTCTAAAATAGCGCGAGATTTTGCTCCCTCACGCACAATTTCTGTGGGTGACAATGCAGTCAGAGGTTGATAGGTAGCAGACATCGAACCGAATTCAATCCCTGCATCTCGCAGTTGCCGAATTTCTGGCCAGCCCATTAAGTTTACTTCTTCAAATTCGGCTTGTTCCCAACTATTTGTTTTTCCTATCGACTCGGCTACTAAAAAAACAGTTGCTGTAAAGTTAAAGCGTTTTAGCAAAGGCCAAGCATATTGGAAAAAGTCGAGATAGCCGCCGTCAAATGTTATCAATACGGCTTTGCCTGGTAGAGGTGTTTTAGTCTGTTTTGCGCTTCGCCAATTTTCCCAATTCGTACTGTAATAACCTTTTTCTTGTAAATCCTGTAGCTGCTGTTCAAAAAAGTCGGGAGTAATTGCATTTAAACCATCGGGAGAAATGCGGTGGTAGGCGAGAATAGGCAGTTTTTCTGTGACGCTGTTATTGTTAAAATTTTGAGGTTGTGCTGGGTTAGCAACTTCTCGATAAGGCGATTTTTTGTCGATGATTTCTGGTGCATAAAATACTTGTTTTTGTAGCTCGTTTTCTAAGGGAATTTGCATTGTTGTTTCCCGGGCGATTGCTGCTGCTGATGCGATTTCCGGCAGCGCGGCCGCTGGGAATGCGGCGCGGCGGCTGACACTGGTTCCGATCGCACCCGATCGCCTGCCGAACATCACCGTACCTTGCGGGTAAATGCCCCCAGCACCCGCTGCATTCAACCATTCGGGCTGATTCGACCTTTGTTGGGCAGCAGAGGCTAAGCGCGATCGCAGGGATTTCTCAGTATCTAACGGTTTTCCCACCAATGCTTCTCGCACGGTGGCGACGCACAATTCAAAACCGCTATTTCGAGTAATTGTCGATCGCACTTTTTGAGCAGAAACAAAATTATTTTCCACTGCAACAGTGACAATACCGACAGCAACGCCACCTACTTTTACCAGCACATCTATTTCTGAAAGCTCGACTTTGATGTTAGGCAATTCTTCGCTAATTTCCACAGCAATAAAGTCTTTTTTAAGGCTAATTCTCGGTGCTTCATCGGCTGTTTCTGGATTGTAAAAATAAGCTTCAAGCCAATAGGGACGATTCCAAATTTGCTGTAAAAATAGCGTCCAATCAAATTGCGGATTTTCTGGATTGTGTTGAAAGAAGCGAGCGAGAATTTCCCATGCAAACTGGGCTGCTATCGCATCTGCCAATACCGCACCCGCCACAATCCCGTCGCAGACTGGCAATTCAACAACACCGAGTGCATTGCCTTCTAATTGAATTGTACAGCACAGGCGATCGCATATTTTCAAAGCGTAAATATCCGAAATTGGTTCGCTCACTTCTACCGCAACTTTCCAGGCAATTTCATCTTTAACTGGCTTAATTTTATCTAAAACATATCTAATTTCATTGCTTGTAAAAATTTTCTGATATTTACGAATCTTATTAGTTTGAATTTCTCGCTCAATTCCTTGATGCCAAGGGAAATTCAAAGTAAGATTTGCTGCTGCTTCTTTATAATTGACCAGCATTTCGTCGCTATACGAGATGCCCAAAAAATCACAAATATCTCCTAATATTTTTGTTTTGTTATCTAAAAGCTCTTCATATTTAAGTAATATATGATCGGATTTTCCAGCATATTTGTGGCTAGTTAACATTGCGTGTTTCCAGCGCTCGATACAGTGATTCAAATCCCAACCAGGCCCCCACAAATTGCTATACATTCTAGTTACATCATACATAGAAGCTATTGTATCCATACTGTTTCGCAAAATATGGATGAATTTCACTTCCGGCAACAAACGCTCTATATCATCAATAAAATATATGTGTTCCGGCGTTTTTTCCAACCAAATACTTTTGTTTTGTTCTGCCGCCAAACCATCCAACACTCCGACAAACCAACGAGTTTTAGTTTCCACGGTTTGACTGTCATCAAAATCTTGTAAAAGTTCAGGACGTTTAATCTCATCTTTAAAGAAAGCTTCCATCCTGCTTGGCAATTTTCCGGCAAACCCATCGTACAGTAAATAGTGAAAAAATTTAGATTCAGGAAAAGAAATAATTTCTGGATGGGCGGCTAATAAGCTTTGAAGAATTGTTGTGCCGCTGCGAGGCGCTCCTACGAGAAATATGCGTTTCATAACACTTTGCTATAATTAACTGTATATTTTGAAGTAAGTTGGATTTTGTTTTTTGAACCAAATATACCTATTTTAACTCCAAGTAAAATCTTGTTTTAACAAGTTAGAAAGTTCCTGATTGTAAGGTGTAAAATAATCTGTCAATTGTTGTTCGATTGCTGCTGGTATTTTGCTGTATGCCTCGATCTTATTCAGATCATATTCTTTACTGGCGATCGTACTAATATCCAAGAAATCTAACACTTGGGAAAAAACTTTGCCTGTATTTTCCTCAAAATCTTCGCTTTTGAGAATTAGCAACTGTTCCCTGGGAAAATAATCGAGCCAATTTTTGATTTGTTCGACATAGATTCCGCGGGATAAATAAGAATAATGTTGGTGGTTGAAACTGTAATAACCTTCATCGGTTTTGATTTTTTCAATTTCACCCTTTAGCCGATCGCCCTCAGATGCGATTGCCTTTTCAAAATCCAGCTTTTCACAGCCAATTGCCACTTCTAAATGATAGTGCAGCCAAGCTCGTTTTACCGGGTTTCGCAGCATTACAATCAGCTTAACATCCGGGAAACACTTGTAAACCCGCTCGGCCACCAACGGATGATAAATATAGTAACCAGTCATTTCCCACAGCAATACTTTTTCACCAGCTACACTGCGAGTCAACTGCTTGCTGTACCAATCAAGGCCGCGCTCAAAATTCAAATCAAAAAACTGAATTCTCCTCGCACCTTCTTTAATAATTTGCAGGTGATTTTCCAGATAACCGCACAAAGCCTCGCTACCGCACTTTTGACCGCCAACAATTAAAAAATCAGGTGATTTTTTGTTTCTCAATTGAGTTGAAATCTTGGCGTAGCCGGGATTGTTTTTATTTAAAGCGTGAACTTTATCAGATTTTTCTGGCAAATTCAGCACCTGCATTTTGCCGTCAAATTCCCAGCGGTAGGGCGGACAGAGAATGGTTTTTTGGTGTACAGTCGATCGCACGTACAGGGGATAAACGTGCCAGTGATAGTCGTAAGCATAAGCCCAACTCTTCTCGTAAACCCCAGCATTGATGTAATACTGACCGTTTCCTAAATCCAGCCTGTCTAGGTGCAGCCGGATCTTGCCTTTACCTGCCGCCAGCGGAATCAACCGGCCCATTTGATTAGTATTAGTCTCGAAACAACTTTGACCGTCTTCCCGGCTGATTGTTACCCCAAAAATTCCCGCAGCAATCGGTTTGGGAACCGTGTAATGAATTTCAATAGTAATCTGATCGCCGCTATCTATTTCCTCATCCGGAAACACTTTAACATCCGTAATTTCTACTTCCAAAGAACCGAATCGATTTTCATTTACTCGCAGTTGCGAACCGGTATTTGTGACTTCAGGAAGACGCATGGGAGTGCGCTTTTCAGTTTCCGATCGCATTTCCGACAAATATTGACCAGCCACCACTTCCGGTTCCCCGTAAGCCATGATTGTACCTTCCCGCAGCCACAAAGCCCGATCGCACAATTTCTGAATTTGTCCAGCGTTGTGAGAAATCAAAACAATCGCACAACCTTTAGTCTTAAACTCAGTTATCTTATTCAAACATTTAGCTTGAAAAGCTACATCACCAACCGACAAATGTTCATCTACTAACAGCACTTCCGGATCGGTATGAATCGCCACCGAAAAAGCCAGCCGCATTTGCATCCCCGTACTATAGGTTCGCATCGGGCTGTCAATAAACTGTTCCAACTCGGCAAATTCAACAATATCATCAAATCTGCGTGCGGCTTCCCGACGAGTTAAACCCGCCACCACCGCACCGACAAACACATTTTCTCGCCCCGTTAAATCCGAGTGAAAACCAGCACCCAAATCCAACAAACCGCCTATTTTCCCATTAACTTTAATAGTTCCCTCTTCAGCACGGCCAATACCACCAACAAGTTGTAATAGTGTGGATTTTCCCGCCCCATTTTTGCCAAGGATTCCCAGCATTTCCCCAGGAGAAACACTAAAAC